>JBOHXL010000130.1:0-1740 GCA_050736975.1 Chthoniobacterales bacterium
CCTGAGAAAGAACAAATCAACCAGAGCAACCCCTCTCGGGAGAATCGAGCGGCACCGCAGACAGTGGGCTGGATTCGAGACAAACATCTTCTCCTCCGGTCGAGGCAGAAGTTTTTTCTTGACATCCTTTTTTATAGAACTCATTGACATCGTATCCAGTTCAAAAGTAATGGATGGGTGTGGCCGCAAGTTCCTGAAACAAAGGAGTGAAAACAGTTGGTCGGGGAGAGAGGATTTGAACCTCCGACCCCCTGGTCCCGAACCAGGTGCTCTACCAGGCTGAGCCACTCCCCGACATAGTGCGCTGCCCGAGGTGGGCACGCAGCGAGAAAAGAACTCCTAAATTATACATCGGGGGTATGCGGCGTTCTCGGACGAGGAAGGCCCGGCGGATTTCATCGGAGTTTTATCGAATCGGGTGCAATCGTGAAATCTGGCGAGTCGCACGTTAAACATAGCCCATAGCGGGCCATAAGTACGAAATCCCAGGACGATTCGACCCCTTGATCATTCCCCTCCCTGCTGCTCTATATCAGTCGAGGCCGAGACCCTCGCAAACAGCAGCAGGCGTGTTGTTATACTGGGGTAGCTTTCGGCAGGCGATCACCGAATGACCCTCTTTGGATCCCAAATTTTATATACACCTCTTCGCAAGATCGAACGTGCGCTGGTGTGGGTTGAGAACGGCGCGGTCGTCAGAATGGCCTCGCGTGACGACTCGGAAGCCGCTCCCAATAAGGCTGTAACCGACTTCGGCGACTGCGCCATTGTGCCCGGCTTTTTCGATATTCACATTCACGGGGGTGTGAATTGCGACGTAATGCGGGGCACCGCCGACGAAATGAAGAACTTTGAAATATTTCTGGCGCGCCATGGAGTCACGAGCTACTTTCCGACGACCGTGACCGCATCACAAGAGGCTACCCTAAGTGCTCTAGAGCGGTTGGCGAATGCCATCGAGTCTGCCGGCGAAAGCGAAGGCGGTCGAGCGCGGCCGCTCGGCATTCATTTGGAGGGTCCTTTTCTGAGTCATGCACGGCGTGGAGTCCATCCGCCGGTTGATTTGGTTGAGCCAAGCGTTGGGGCGTTCGATAAGCTCTGGCAATCCGCCCGCGGGCATGTGCGAATGTTGACCATCGCCCCTGAACTCAACGGCGCCGAGGAAGTAATCGCCGAAGCCACCAGGCGCGGCGTCTGTGTAAGCATCGGTCATACCGACGCCGATCTCGATCAGGCGCGCGGCGGGGTCAAGGCCGGCGCTCGGCACGCCACCCATACATTCAATGCAATGCGGCCGCTGGACCATCGCGCGCCGGGGATTTTAGGCGAAGTGCTGACCAACAACCAGCTCAGCGTCGATGTGATCTGTGATGGAATTCACGTTCACCCAACGGTTGTCGATCTCTTGTTCCGGGCCAAGGGGATTGAGAAATTCGTCTTGATTACAGATGCGATCTCCGCCACCGGCATGCCCGACGGGCGTTATCAACTGGGAACGTTGGAAGTGGAATTGAAAGACGGCCGCTGCACCCGCGATGGCAACCTCGCCGGCAGCGCCCTGACCATGGACCGCGCGGTCCGCAATGTCATGAAATTTGCGGGACTGGATTTGCAGCAGGCAGTCAGGGCGGCGTCGCTGAATCCCGCGAAAGCCGTCGGTATAAAAAAGGGACCAATCGAAGCGGGAGCCGACGCGGATTTTGTGGTGCTGACCCCGTCTGGGGAAGTCCGGGCCACAGT
>JBOHXL010000131.1:0-8973 GCA_050736975.1 Chthoniobacterales bacterium
CCCTTGATGCTGTCGTCCACGATCACTTTGCGATCGAGCGCCGGCAGAATCGATTGCATCGCTTCGAAATAAAGTCGTTGCCGTGTGATCTCCGGCGCTTTGGCGTATTCGTTCAGGAGCAGGGTAAATTTCTCCGTGTCGCCCTTCGCGCCGTTGACGCGGCGAAAGGCATAGGCTTCCGCCTGTTTCTCGCGCTCCTTCGCCTGGCCGCGAGCATTGGGCACGGCATCGTTATAGATCGCCCACGCCTGGTTTATCGCGGTCTGCTTTTCCTGTTGCGCCTGGTTCACTTCGTTAAAGGCCGCTTGCACCGCCGGTGGCGGACGCACCGTGGCGAGCTGCACCTGCTGGATTTGCATCCCGAGCCCGTACTCCGAGCACAATTTTGCCAGCCGGGTCAGGGTCGCCGTTTCAATATCGTGCCGGCCGATTGTCAGGACCTCATCGACCGTGCGATCGCCGATTACCTCGCGCATCACGCTTTCCGAGAGATCGCGCAACGTCTGCTCCGGCTCGCGCGCGCCGAAAAGATACTGCTTCGGGTCCGTGATCCGGTATTGCACGACCCACGGGACCAAGGCGGTGTTGAGGTCACCCGTGATCATCGTCTCGGTGTCTTCGGGTTGTTGATCGCCTTGGAAACCGTTCGTCGCGCCCGAGGTGGTGAAACCAAATTCCAGTTTCAATAAACGCTGGGTCGGGACCAACCGGATCTCATCGACATAGGGAATGGCGTAGGCCAATCCGGGTCCTTCCGTGCTGTGATAGGCGCCGAAGCGCAGTTTCACGCCCACCGAGTTTGTTGGGATAGAGACGAAACCAAAAAGGAGCGAGAGCAGCGTGACCAGAATGCCGAAGCACCCGAACAGCCCGAGGACGAAACGAAAGGGATGGAACTTGAACCCGGGCGGAAAAGGCGAAGCGGAAGAACCGGATGACGTGGTGATCTGCATCTCCGCGCCAGATTGCCGAAACGCGAGAAATCTGGCAAGCCTTGTCTCGGATAATTGGCCGCGTCCGCGGGCTGACGCGAACAATATGCCCGGCAGCACGTTACGAGGACAGGAGCGGGACAGCACCTCGGCTGGTCGCCCAGAAAACGTAACGCGTTCGTTACGCAAACGAAGTCGACAACCTCACCCGACACCGTAGCTTTTTCCATGATGAAAACGAACACGTCGATTGAGATCGCCCGGCCGCGGCAGGCTGCGATCGGTCTCTGATCGACGACCGGAACGCCTGCGGCGAATTCTCCGGCCCACCTTTGTCCTGCGGGGAATTCGTCTTTCGTTCAACTGAAGGAACCTCAAACCTTTTCGAAAACTTCAAAACACCAAACTGTATGAAACCAACCTCTATCGCTCCTATCGGATACCAACTCGCCCGGCACGACCGTCGAGTGCACGACCGTCGCGTCTGTCCGGTGACCGACTATTTCTTCCGGCCGCTGGCGGATGTGGCGGTCGGCCGCGTCGGGCCGCGCCCCGGCGGCCGGGCACGCCGCGCCTTTTGCAGGATGACTGCGGAAATGGTGGCCAAGCACAAACGAGACGAGCCCCTGGAGATATTCGTCTTCGCCTTGGTCACGCTAGTCGTCGCCTGGCCGCTCGTCTCACTCCTGGTCGTGCTGGCGCAGACCGCCGGCGGATGATAAGCGGTGAGCGATGGACCCACCTAGAGAACAAGATGAGGCGCCGCGAGCGACGGCAGGCGTGGCTGCGGATTGACGGGTCAAGAATGAATTGAGACTGGAAAATGCGGGGACTTCTGGTCAGCTCGATCGATTAGTTAAATGTTATTGGGGCGGAACCCGAAAAATATTGTTTGTGTAGGGATCCCTTACTTCCGTACCAGCAGGAAATCCCCTGACATCAATGTAGCCGGCGGATGGTGCATACGGACTTATAACCCAGCCCGGCATATTTGAAACTGGGGCCGCCTGCGGTATAAAGCTTTTCGCAACATCTGCGGCGGCCGCAATGACTTCATCCACATTTTGCGGTTTCTTCGCCGCCACCGCGCTTTCGAAGTCCACTTTAAAACTCCCGACAGATAGCGTAACCGATTGGGTGGCCGCTCGGCCAACGATACCGCCCATATGATTCAACATCGAATGGATAGGTTTCCGATAAAGGAGCGCTATAGTCAGGATTGCAGCAGGCCAAGCGACTGCTGCGATCCAGTCAAAGATAGACTTGATATAGGTCATCAAGGAGGGTCAGCGTAAGGGGTCAGGAGAATATTCTTGCGGTTGAACATTTACAGTTAGTCTGAGGGATGTCGCGACGCTACTCGTCATTCCCTTTCTTTGTCTTGCAAAACCCAGGCTTGTTAATCTGGCGCAGGTCGAGTTCGCCTAAGAGTGCAAAGAGAAGTGGCAAAGGCGGCCGTTTTCGCAGGTTCGCGCGGGTGGGGCAGTGAGAATGCGCGGCCGCGCTTTGCCTGTTTCTTCGCGGTTCCTGGTTCTTGGAAGATCGCGTGGCCTCGTGGCTCGCGCTGTAACGACGACGTGTTTATGATCAGGCGCGATGAACGCCGCGCCGCAGCACCTCGACCAGCCGGTGACCGGTTTTATCCGGCAGGATTTTGCGCAACTGCGCGAGACGATGACGGCACACGAGGCCCTCGAGGCGTTGCGGCGGGAGGGCATCGGAGAAAAGATCGTTTACTTTTATGTGCTCGATGAAGATCGCCGTCTGGTCGGCGTGATCCCGACGCGGCGGTTGCTGACCGCCCTGCCCGAGCAGCGGATTGGCGACTTGATGATCAAGCGGGTCGTCGCCATTCCACGGACGGCGACCCTGCTTGAAGCCTGCGAATTTTTCGTGCTCCACAAATTCTTTGCTTTCCCGGTGGTGGACGAAGAGCGCCGCATCCTGGGCCTGATCGACATCGGCGTTTTTACCGAGGAGGTCTTCGACATGGCGGAGCGCGAGCAGCTTGAAGACGTTTTCGAGACGATCGGGTTTCACGTTGCGCAGGTGCGCGACGCGGGGCCGTTCCGGGCTTTTCGTTATCGTTTTCCCTGGTTGCTGGCGACGATCGGCAGCGGGACGGCCTGTGCGCTGCTCGCGAGCGCGTTCAAGGTCACGCTCGGGCAGAGCCTGGTGATTGCGTTTTTCCTTACCCTCGTCCTGGGGCTGGGGGAAAGTGTCAGCATTCAATCGATGGCGGTCACGATCCAGGCGCTGCGCTCCACTCGGCCGACCCTGCGCTGGTACGCGACAACGTTCCGGCGTGAGGTGGCCACGGCCTTATTGTTAGGCGCAGCCTGCGGCTTGCTCGTGGCCGGCATTGTTTGGTTTTGGCTCGGCGCCGGCTGGCCGGCGACGGTGATTGGCGCGAGCATTCTTAGCTCGCTCGTCATGGCCTGCTTTCTGGGGTTGAGCATTCCGTCGATCTTGCACGCCCTGCGGCTGGATCCAAAAATCGCCGCCGGGCCGCTGACTCTCGCGCTGGCGGATCTTTTGACTCTGCTCTTTTATCTTTCGATTGCACGCTGGCTGCTCGAGCCAGCCTAACGATGAAGAACGATGTCCGGCGGGAGGACAAGATGGCGGGAACGACAGAGATGAAGACGCGACGCTTCGATCATATTGATTTGCGAGTGAATGACTTCGAGGCGGCGACGCGTTTCTACGAAAAGCTTCTGCCAGAGCTTGGTTTTACGATCGATTCGAGCGGGAACGAGTGGTGCATCTGGCAGGCGCCGGGCGCGGGGCCGGTGGAATTTTTTGGTTTTACCGAAGCGCCAGACCATCGGCCTAACGATAACCGGATCGCTTTCTGGGCGGAAGGCCGGGCGGAGGTGGACCGCCTCGCGGAAGTCGCCCGGCAGGCGGGCGGCTTGGACCTGGAAGGGCCGGCTCTTTGGCGGGAATATTCGCCCGGTTATTACGCCGTTTTTTTTGAGGATCCGAGCGGAAATAAACTCGAGATCTGTTGCCGGCAAAGTCTCGTCGCTTGAGATCGCGATTGCTTCTGCGAGACATAAAGGGATGAGCGACGATGCGCCAATGCCCAAAATGCTGCGACCGCAGGGGCGCGTTCGTTATCTCAAAATGATCGCGATTTTCAAAATCCTGCAGGGGATCATTCTGCTCAGCATCGGGATTTCGCTCCTCTTCCTGCACAGTCGGACGCACTGGCTGGATGCCATCTCCGATTGGGTGGATGGCGAGCTGATGTTAGCGCACAGCCGGGCCATGCTTTATCTCCTGAGCAGCTTGCAGAACGTGGTCGCGGGCGGGCTGATCGAGGTGACGGGGTGGGTGGCGCTCTTCTCCGCGCTTGTGCTCTGCACCGAGGGCGTGGGCGTTTATTTGCAGCAGCGCTGGGCCGAGTTTCTGATGGTGGTGGCGACGGCGGCGCTCGTTCCTTTCGAGATCCGGCACGCCGTCCTCCATCCGGGCGCGGTCGCGATCGTCATCCTGGCGGTCAATTGCTTCATCGTCTGGTTCCTCTATCGCGTCTTGCGGCGCGACGCGCGCGAAGAACGGAGCGCACCGCCAGCGAAGGAGCGCGAGGTCTTGGAAATTCGTTAGGCGTTAGGCGAGGTCCGGCGAATGCCAAAACGGCCGAGCGCGGCGCGGGTCTTTTCCATTGGCAGTCCGATCACGTTGCTGCGTGAGCCAATGATCCGCGCAATGATATGGCCGCCGTAGGCCTGCGCGGCATAGGCGCCGGCTTTGTCGAGGGGATCGATCCGGGCAAGATAATCGTCGATCAGTTGGTCAGTCAGCCTTTTAAAAACGACCCGGGAGGTGACGCAGAACGTCTCCGACCTCCCGCGACCGAGGTGCGCGATGAGAACGCCCGAGGCCACTTCGTGGGTTTGACCGCTGAGCAGGCGGAGGGTGCGGGCGGCCTCGGCGCGATCGGCAGGTTTGCCGAGGACCCGGTGACCGAGCGCGACGAGCGTATCGGCAGCCAGGACGACGGCGTCGGGATGCGCCCGCGCGACGGCCAGCCCTTTGCGGAGCGCATTCCAGGTCGTGGCTTCGCGCAGGGTAAGATTGGCGGAGGAGACTTCGTCCACCGTTGGTTCGATGATGTCGAACTCGAAGCCGGCGTCGACCAGCAGCTGGCGCCGGCGCGGCGACGCCGAGGCGAGGATGAAGCGCGGCCGCAGGCCGGTGGTCATGGATTTTCGGGCTTCGTGGCGCTGTTGGGCGGCGGCTGTTTTCCGAGAAAATCGGGCATCTTTATTTCAGAATAATCTGCCGGGATGGCGAAGTCGGAATCGGGCAGGGGAGCGAGGCTGACGGATTCGATCGTGCTCGTGATCTCCGCTTGGCCGGCGTACTTCACCTGGGTGCGCAAAGGCAAACCGGGAAGCGCGTGATAATCGGGCATGCCCTTGGTGATGGAAGCGAAGGCGCCTTTTTGCAGGACGGACATTTGTTGCAGGATGTTTTGATAATCGGGATAAGAGGTGGCGACCCAGTAGGAGGCATGGAACTTCGGCGAGTCGGTCACGTAATCAGCCGTTTCGTAACCGTTGATCGTTTCCTTTTTGCCGGTTGCTTTGGGCGTGGACTGCGCCGGGGCTTCTTCTTTGGCGAATGATTTGGCCAGGTCAGCCACGGCCTTCGCGTTTTCGCTGGAGATGCGCATGACGACTTTCTTGTCGTGCATCAAATTCGCGACCTCGCCGGTCTTGGCATTGAGGATGGTAGTGATGTGGGGGTTGACTTCGACCAGGGCCTCGTCGCCCTTCACTTTCATCGTAATCTGGTGCGGGCCGTCGAGTCCCTCAACCTTCTCGACAATGGTGAGGTCGGCCCGGGCGGCGGCAAGAAGGGCGAGCGTGACGATCCCGAAGAGACACGATGATTTCATGAAGGAGTTGCTACCCGAGCACGGGGCGCTTGGCAAGCCCGCGCGCCTCGCGCGCCTTGGAAAAAACTTGGCAAGGCCGGGCGTTCGCGCAAGCTTTGGCACGCGCGGGCATAGCTTAATGGTAAAGTTCCAGCCTTCCAAGCTGGCCATGCGGGTTCGATTCCCGTTGCCCGCTTCTCCCCTCTTGGTTCGAGGGAGATTGAGCATTAAGTCATAACAGGGGTGCGCTGAAGTCATAACACGTCCACCTGTTTGTGGCCTTGTCAGTTAGGTTCAGCGACGATTGCTCGGACGGGCGGGACGCAGTAGATTCCGTGCATCGAAGGTGCCCCTCATTTAAGGAATCTATTAATTCGCCGGCGCGACCGTAGCCGGCACCCGGGGGATACGCCCGCTGCGGGAAGCGCCTTCAGCCCCAATACGGCTGTTCAGATTTTTCAGCCAAAAACCGAGGGCTGATTTGAATGAAAAAGGAAAAAACTGCCCGGCCAAAGACGGGAAAAACGATTGCGGCGGATCGAGCGCGGAAGGCGGGAGAACAGCAGCATACGGGAGAATCTGAGCGCATCGACCCTCCCTCAGACAGAAACGACAATCTTGAAATAGACGTTTCAATGTCTCCGACCTTCCACTCGTTCGAAGAAAACAACGTTTGGGTCGCGGAAGCTCTCGGTGAAAAATACGTCCGAGCATCGGGTCGTTGGGAACTTTTCAAGCGTTCTCGGTCCGTAGAAGGCTTCGCCCAAGCTCGGGCCTCCTGGGTGGCGGCATGGCCGCTGTTTCTGAAAAGTCACGGAGACGCTCGTGTAAGCTCAGGTCCTCTAGACCTTGAATCAATTTTCTTCCGGCGTTTGCGGCGCGATCCGAGCGGAGCTTTGCAGGACTATTCCGTTTTAGTGTCAGCGGCCGCAGAGCGTGGAGATGTCCAGTTCATCGACAGAGTCTCCGCAGAAAAACGGCGTGGTTCACGACGCACGCACAAGACGCCCCTGGCCTTTGATATCCTGCACCACTGGCTTCATGGTTTTTTGTGGCTGATGCCTGCTGTGTGGGGCAGCTATTATTTGGAAAAAATTACCGAGCGGCCAGTGAGCCAAGAAAATTACGAAAAGACTCGCCAGCGGATGCAGCTCGTGGGTTGGGAGTGCGCTCACAAGCATCCCCTCATCAATGGCTATAGGCCGGATACAGGAGCATTTTCCTTTCACGAGGGGTGGACAAACTTGGTTTCAGGTACGTCGATATGATTATTCAGCGGGAGGGGTCGAAGGCTTCTCCCGATGACACCTAGCACCACCAGACGTAGATCTACACGCGCGACTGAATTACTGGAAGACCGAGACGGGACACTGCCGATTTGGATACGCGCTCCGAAATCCGGGCCTGAACACTACACGGGCTTTTCGCGGTCCAAGCTTTATGAGCTGGAAGCGAAGGGTAAGATCGTTAGTCGGAGTATTCGCGAACCCGGACAGACTAGAGGCACACGCTTATTCAACCTAAGAAGCATCCTCGATTTCATCGACCGATGCGATGAAGGGCAATGAGCGCCTCCTCTGAAGGTCCGCCTGAAAAAGGAAAGCGCCGGCTTGTCGGCACGGCGCTTGATTCTACTGACTCACCGGGAACATCGCAGAGTGGCGCAGGCGCGTCAACCGCGGTTGATGATCTTCGCAGCCTGCTAGGCCAAAATGTGGTGCTGCTGTCGATCCCGAGAGGGCAAAAAGGGCCGTCTGGAAAAAAAATGAAGGATTGGCACCGCTTCACACCAGATCGAATGCGAGACCCTGAATATCTCGCGCAACTCGATCACGGCGGAAACATCGGCGTGTTGTTAGGCAATGGTCTAATCACAATCGACCTAGACCGTGACGAGGCTGTCGAACCGTTCTTGAATCTTAATCCCCAGTTGCGCGAGACGCTGAGAACAAAGCGAGTAAGAGGCTGCAATCTATGGCTGCGAATCAAAGGAGCCTATCCGAAGTCCGCCAAGCTCAAGAGCAGAGCCGGCGAAGATTTCGGCGAGTGGCGCGCAGATGGAAACCAGACGGTGATTCACGGCGAAGCTATCGATGGAAAGAAGGGCGAAGCGGTTCCGACCCCGTACAAGATTCAAAAGCGTGCCAAGCCTGTCGAGCTAGCAACCTTTCATGAAATCCGCTGGCCGGACGAAGTCATTCCGCCTCGCATGGCCGAACCTGTAGCAAGCGGAGGCGCACAAGGAGAAGATGAACTGCGACGACTCTACGGTGAACCATTCTACACGGACGACAATGGCAACCCTCGCTCTTTCAATGAGACCTTCTGGGCCGGGCTGTTCGCATCAGAGAACATCGTCCTTTGGGAGCCAAACGAACGCGCGTTCTACAGCTACAAGGCTGAGACCGGAATCTACGAAGAAGAATCGTCGGACGCGATCAAGCGGCGGGTTTCCGATCGACTCTTGCAGGCGTCAAGGCAGATGAATTGTTTTTGGCTCGAAAAGCAGCGCAGGGACTCTCGGCTCAACAGTATCGTGGCGCACCTGCGCGGCATCTTGGAGCGGCGTAACGCGTTCATGCAGAAGGAGCGCAAAATCCACCTGGCCAATGGCGTGTTCTCTTTTGAGAACGGTGGCGAGTTGCTCCCTTTCTCGGCCAATTTCGTAAGCCGCAACCGTTCTCCAATCATTTTCGATGAGAACGCTACGTGCGACCGATTTCTTAACGACCTGGTCTATCCGGCCGTGCATCCCGAAGATGTCACGTTGCTCCAGAAGTACGCGGGACTGTGCCTGCACGGCGTTAATCTCATCCAACGTATGCTCATCTTGGATGGGGGACCGGCGCGGGGAAAGACTCAGCTTGCCAACGTAATTCAAGCGATCGTAGGCCACGAAAACGTGACTCAACTGCGAACGCGGTTTCTAAGCGACCGCTTCGAGACATTTCGGTTCTTGAAGAAAACGCTGCTGGTCGGAGTCGACGTGGAACCCGATTTTCTGAGCACGAGAGGAGCTTCGGTTTTGAAAGGACTGGTTGGCGGAGACTGGTTCGATGCCGAGCAAAAAGGCGGCGTGGGCTCGTTTCCGATGCAAGGTAATTTCTGCGTGATAGTGACATCCAACAGCCGGCTGCGAGTGCGCTTATACGG
>JBOHXL010000132.1:0-2297 GCA_050736975.1 Chthoniobacterales bacterium
GGCCCCTACACCACAATCGTCACGGGAGCCGCCGGCGGCAGCGGCGTAGCCTTGGTCGAGGTCTTTGATCTCGATTAGCGCCTTCTCCAGACAACACGTTGACACACGAGCGTCTCGTCCTATAATCACGTCCCTGCGCCGCCTTCGCAATTGCGCGTCGAACAATTCATTTCGTTTAGATTCTCATGCCTTCCACTCAAGTCATCCTTACTGAAAACATTCCCGGCCTTGGGGCCGAAGCCGATGTCGTGAAAGTCCGCCGCGGTTATGCACGGAATTTTCTTTTGCCCAGCGGCAAAGCCTCCGAAGTGACTCCACGCGCCATGCGTCAGCTCGATACGCTGAAGGCGAAACGCGCCGAGCGCGAGGCGCGTGAATTGAACGAGGCGGAGGATTTGGCGCGTCGGATCGGCAAGCTCAAGGTCACCTTCATTCTCCAGACCGGCGAGACCGGCAAGGCGTTCGGTTCGATTACCGCAAATGACATCGCCGAGCGGCTGAAACAGGAGCTGAGTCGCGATATCGATCGCCATTTGCTCGTCCTCGAACATCCAATCAAAACGACCGGCGAACATGAGGTGCACCTTAAGTTGCACCACGACGTGACGGCGAAACTTATCTTCAACGTAAAGTCTTCCGAGGAACCTAAACCGGAAACGCCCGCCGAGGAGCCGGCGGAAAAGCATCGCGGTCCGCGCAAACGCAGCAAGTAAATGCCGAGAGATTCTCGAGGCTCGAGCAGGGCCGCAGAGAAAACTCGGAAAGAACCCGGAAACGGGTCCGGCCGAGAGTGGCCGGGGCGAGCAGCCGACGGCGAACGGCAGAAGCTCACAACTTCTTCACCGGATATTCACCGCGCCCTTCCGCACAGCGTCGAAGCAGAGCAGGGCGTGCTCGGCTCGATGCTCATCTCGCCCAAGGAAGCGATCGGCGAAGCGGTCGAGCAGATTAATGAAAACTATTTCTATATCCCGGCGCACCAGACGATTTACACCGCGCTGGTCGACCTTTGGAACTCCAATCAGGGCATCGACCTGATCACGTTTACTCAGGTTCTGCGCGACCGGAACCTGCTCGACACGGTCGGCGGCGCGGCCTTCGTCACCAGTCTATTCGCCTTTGTCCCGACGGCGGCCAACGTCGGTTATTACCTCGAGATCGTGCGCGACAAATACGTCCTGCGTCAGATCATCGCCGCCTGCACCGAAGGCGCGCGCCGATCCTACGAGGAGCAGGATGAAGTCGACAACCTGCTCGACGAGGTGGAACAAAAAATTTACGCGGTGGGCGAAGATCGCTTCAAGGGAGAAAGCCTGACGATGAAGGATCAGGTCATGGACGCGATCGAAGCGATCGAAAAACTCTGGGAGCAAAAGGGCAGTCTGACCGGCCTTGCGACTGGCTTCATCGAGTTCGATCGCATGACGAGCGGCCTGCATTCCGCCGAGATGATCGTGATCGCGGCTCGTCCCAGCATGGGAAAAACAGCCTTCGTCATGAACATCGCCGAGCACGTCTCGGTGCACGAGAAACGATCGGTCGCGGTTTTCAGCCTCGAAATGAGCAGCCAACAGCTTGTGCAACGCATGCTCTGTTCACGCGCGCGAGTCAATCTGCGCAAGGCGCGCGACGGCTTTCTCGCGGACAGCGATTTCGACAAACTCACGACCGCGGCCGCGAAACTGGCTGAAGCTGAGATCTACATCGATGACACGCCCGGTCTCACCATTCTGGAGCTGCGCGCCAAGGCCCGTCGCCTCAAGTCAAGGCACGACGTCGGGTTGATCGTGATTGATTACCTGCAGCTTCTTCGCTCGACTTCGCGACGCGGCCAGGAGAATCGCCAGATCGAAATTTCGGAAATCTCGGCTGGGATCAAAGGTCTCGCCAAGGAGTTGAACATTCCCATCATCGTCGCGGCGCAACTCAACCGAAATCCGGAAAACCGCACCGGCGACAGCAAAGGCCGGCCGCGGCTGAGCGACTTGCGTGAATCGGGCAGCATCGAACAGGACGCCGATCTCGTCGGGCTTCTCGTTAGGCAGGAATATTACGCCGACACCGAAGAGGAAAAAGACGAGACGGAAGGCAAGGCCGACCTGATCATCGCCAAGCAGCGCAACGGCCCGACCGGGGATGTTCCCCTGACTTTCCGCAAGGAATTCACCCGCTTCGAAGACCGGGCGCGGGAAGAGCGCGAGCCGTAACACAGGCTTCCAGCCTCTCAGGTAGAGCGGACTTCCAGCCTGCTGCCAGGAACGAGCAGGCAGGATGCCCGCTCGACGCGACAGCCATGG
>JBOHXL010000133.1:0-26417 GCA_050736975.1 Chthoniobacterales bacterium
GCGTTTCCCTTATGATGCTGCATGTGAATGCATTCATAGAAAATCTGGCTGAACCCAACCGTAATCGACTCCAGGATGCTGAAGAGGCGGTTGAGCAGCGGCGATCGGAAATAGGGGTTATGAATGAAATTGTGCGAGATGCCGTTGATGTTCCAGGAGATGCTGATGGAATAGACAAAGCCGAGGATCAGCATGATCCAAAGTGGTGTCCGCGGGAAAAGGTAAAACAAGCCAAAGAAATAAACGCAGTGAAGAATTCCGGCCAGAACCGGAATCACGTCCCAGCGCGTGTAAGCAAAGACCTTCGAATCCGTCCTCAGCCGTTCCACAGCGATGTCGTTCGTTTTCATAGTTTTGCCGGCAGAGATTGCCAGCGCCTTTCTTCCCCTGGACCAAACAATTGTGAAATTGGCTGTGGTCGAACAAAAATTCAAACCCTCGGCCGCCGCTTCCTGCGCCAACCAAGTAGCGGCAACATGATTTCTCAGCATCTTCCCGGACCACACCTTGATCCCACAATACGCCCGCTTCTTTCGTTGGCACGTGCTTCGCCACCTCGCACGACACCCGTTGCTCGCAGCGCTCAACGTCCTCACGGTTGCCCTCGGCGTGGCGCTTTATCTCGCGATCCAGATCGCCAATCACAGCGCCAACCGCGCCTTCGAGTCGAGTATCGATGTCGTGGCAGGCAAAGCGCAGCTCGAGGTGCACGCGCCCGCCGGCGATTTGCCCGACGGACTTTTCCCAAAAATTGCACGGCAAAAAGGCATCAGGGCTGCAACGCCCATCGTGGAGGGCTATGTCTCCCTGCCGCAATTCCCGGGCGAATATCTCGACCTGCTCGGGATCGACATTCTGACGAACGCTCCCTTCCGCACCTTCCAACTGACTGATTTTCAAACTGGACAGTTTGATCTCCAG
The DNA here is from genome assembly GCA_050736975.1 of Chthoniobacterales bacterium. Taxonomy (GTDB): domain Bacteria; phylum Verrucomicrobiota; class Verrucomicrobiia; order Chthoniobacterales; family UBA10450; genus Palsa-1392. The sequence continues at coordinate 922 of JBOHXL010000133.1, forward strand.
CAGTGGTTGCGTGGTCCGCGGGTGATCGCGGTGAGCGAAGAACTGGCGCGCGAGCATCATCTCCGCGCGGGCGAGACCATCGATGCCCAGATCAACGGTCGGACCACGCACCTGAGGATCGGGTTTTTGCTCCGCACCCGTGGGACGAGCGCAAGTGCCGATCCGCATTTCGCGGCCATGGATATCGGCTGGGCGCAGGATTTACTCGGGCGTCGCGACACGCTCGACTCGATTTCGCTTCGCCTCACGAAAGGAAGCGATCCGAAAAAAGTCGCCGCCGAACTACAACGCGAACTACCTCCCGATGTCACGGTTGCGCCGCCGGCGCAGCGCGGGGAACAGGTGGAAAAGATGCTGGCCGGTTTTCAGCTCAACCTGCAGGCGATGAGTCTGGTCTCGCTTCTGGTCGGCATGTTCCTGATTTACAACACAGTCGAAGCGTCGGTCATCCGCCGGCGCGCGGAGATTGGAATCCTGCGCTCGTTAGGGGTGAGCCGGCGGGAAGTGCGGGCGCTCTTTCTGGGCGAAGCGGCGGTGCTCGGCACGCTCGGGGTTGCGCTTGGGATGGCGGCCGGATATCTGCTGGCCCGCGCTCTGGTCGGGACAGTTGCGAATACGATCTCGTCGCTCTACGTGCTGGTCAGCGTCCAGAAGGTGGTGGTCGCGCCTTGGATTTGGGTAAGCGCGTTCCTCCTCGGCTTCATCTCGGTCATGGCGGCCGCCTGGCTGCCAGCGGGTGCCGCGGCCGCGATGAATCCGGTCGAGACGCTGCACCACGGCGCGCGCATCGAAAAGGCCGTCAAACTCTCACCCGGCTGGATTGTTGGCGGGTTGATCTCGCTCCTCCTCTCGCTTGCGCTTTCGATCTTCGCGCTCCGGACCGGTCCGCCCTGGCTTGGATTCGGGGCGGCTTTCTTTGTTCTCGCGGGTTTCTCTTCCATCGCGCCTGAGGTCACGGCTCGTTTCAGTTGCCTCGTGAGCATGACCATTCGAAACAAGGTCGAGCCGGCCCTCGCCGGGCAAAATCTCGGCCGCACCCTCTTGCGCAATTCCGTCACGATCGCGTCTCTGGCCGCGGCCGTCGCAATGACAGTCGGCGTCGCAGTGATGATCTTTTCCTTTCGAAAAACCGTCGGCGACTGGGTCGGGCAAACGCTCGTCGCCGACCTGTTCATCGGGCCGGCGGCGAATGAGATCGCCGGACCCACTTCGTTTGTCCCGCCGACCGCGATCGAATATCTAAGGAAGAATCCGCAAGTCGAAGAGGTCGACACTTATCGCGGCGTGGAGCTGCCATTCGGCGATCAAACCATCGGCGTGGCAGTAATCACGGGGCGCAGTCGGCGTAACCTCCCATTTTTGCACGGCAGCTACGACGAAATCATTCGCCGTTTCTACAGCGAACAATGCGTGCTCATTTCGCAGAGTTTCGCGCGTCGCTTTCACGTCGCGGAAGGCAAAATGCTGAGGCTGCCGACACCGGAAGGGATGAAGGATTTTCCGATCGCGGGTGTCTTTTACGATTACACGAGCGACCGGGGCGTTGTCTTCCTGAGCGCGAAGAACTTCGAAAAATTCTGGCACGATGATCGCGTCAACAGCGTGGCGCTTTATCTGAAAGCAAAAGGGAAGCCCAAGGAGGTCGCGAAAGATTTTCGCCAGCATTTCAGCCGCGATGGGGAATTTGTGATTTACTCGAATCGCCTTCTCCGAACCCGCATCTTCGAGATTTTCGATCAGACGTTTGCGGTCACCTACGTCCTGCGCACGATCGCGGTGCTGGTCGCGGTCATTGGCATTTTCCTTGGCCTAACGACGCTGGTGACGGAGCGCTCGCGCGAGCTTGGCGTGCTGCGCTCGATCGGAGCCTCGGCGGCGCAGATTCGGCGGATGCTCCTCTGGGAAAGCGGCATGATTGGCCTCCTCGCCACCGTGCTCGGAGTGGCTTCGGGACTTTGCCTCTCGCTCGTCCTCACCGGTGTGATTAATCGCGCCTTTTTTGGCTGGACGGTCCAACTCGCCTTTCCGTGGTGGTCGCTGGCTTGGACGCCGCTCTGGATCATCGCCGCCGCGGTCGCGGCGGGTTGGATTCCGGCCTGGCGGGCGGGACGATTGGATATTGCGGAGGCGGTGAGGAGCGAATGAGGGGAACCTCAGGTTTTAGATTTCAAAATTCAAATTGGCTAATCGTGTTCGCGCTTTGCTGCGTGTCGGCCGGTTGGCAGGTGGCCGAGCCGGGATGGCAATACGAGTTCCCGCGCGATCACCATCCGCATCCCGATTTCAAGACCGAGTGGTGGTATTTCACCGGCAACCTGATGAATGAAAGCGGGCGCCGGTTCGGTTATGAGTTGACCTTTTTTCGCCAGGGCATTCGGCCGCCGGATGATCGCGCGGGGACGACTTCGCGCTTTATCGTCAATGATCTCAAGTTCGCCCATTTCACGGTCACGGACCCGGCTGGAAAGAAGTTTTTCTTCCACGACAAAGCGAGTCGCGGCAGCTTTGGCGACGCGGGATTTGATCAGGGTGAGCGCCTGGCGTGGATCGATCAGTGGACGCTACGAATGAAAAGCGACGGCACCTTCGATCTCGCGGCCAAGGCGGCAGACGCGGAGATCCGACTGCATTTGGTACCACGAAAGCAGCCGGTGATTCACGGTGTCGACGGGATCAGCCGAAAGGCGGAAGGCAGAGGGCACGCTTCGCACTATTATTCGATCACACGCCTGACGACTTCCGGAAGCCTGCGCGTGCGGAGGGAGGCATACCGGGTCACGGGGGAGAGCTGGTTCGATCATGAGTGGGCGACCAATCAGCTCGCGCACGGCCAGGCGGGTTGGAACTGGGTCTCGGCGCAATTCGACGATGGCAGCGATCTGATGCTTTACCAAATGCGCCTAACGAATGGCAGGATTGATCCGATCTCGAGCGGGACGCTGGTCCGCGCTGACGGCACCTCGCTCCCGCTCACGAACGCGGACTTCCAGATGACACCGGAACGCTTTTGGAAAAGCAGGGCGACGAAGGCGAATTATCCGATTGGCTGGCGGATTGTGGTTCCGAAGGAGCAACTCGATTTTCGGATCCAACCGGCGCTGGCAGACCAGGAGTTGGTCTTTGGCCCATTGGTTTATTGGGAGGGGGCTTTTGATCTAACCGGAAGCCGCGGAGGCCGGCCGATCGGCGGCCACGGTTACCTCGAGCTAACCGGGTACGCTTCGCCCTTGCAGGAATTGAATCGATAAATCGTCAAGCGCGCACCCCTTCAACGAACAACGATCCTAAGCCTGAGTATGACGGGCAAAGTGCACTTCCACGCCCTTCGGCAAAAGACGTTTGCGGCCGCGCTGACGACGCCGGGCGAGCGTCGCGCGTCCGCCTTTGGTGCTCATGCGCGCCCGGAAACCGTGCTGCTGTTTCCGGGTTCGCTTGGATCGCTGTAAGGTGCGCTTCATGGTGGAAATCCCCGCTGCCGGGCGTTCAAAGAGTCGATACTCTAGGGGTGAGGGCCAGTTTGTCAACGCGCTGTAGACGCTTCGCTGTGCGAAGCGCGGGATCCGACGGAGCAGCGGGGCCGAATACCCCGCCACCCCAAGGTAGGCGTCCACAGGGGAGACAACCGGATTGCCACGAGCGGGCGATTGTGGAATAACCATCTGCGATGAGCGACGTGGCCATCGAACCGGCAATCTCAGAGGACCTCGACGAGCTTTCAAGTCTCCTCGGCGAGCTCTTCAGTGAAGAGAGCGACTTCCGCCCGGACAAGAACAAGCAATTGCGCGGACTGCGTCTCATTTTCGAGCAGCCAAACCGCGGACGCGTCTTCGTTCTGCGGCGGGATCGTGCGATCGTCGGAATGATCAACCTCCTCTTCACCATTAGCACGGCGGAAGGCGGCTTCGTCATTCTTCTCGAGGACCTGGTGATCCATAGGGAATTTCGCGGCCATGGCTATGGCTCGATGATGCTCGATTACGCGATCGAGTTTGCGAAGCAGAAAAATTTTCGGCGCATCACGCTTTTGACCGACCGGCCGGAACTACGCTCGCAAAATTTCTTTCGCAAACACGGCTTCTACGAATCGCCGATGCTGCCGATGCGATTGTTATTGCCCGCGCGCGACGAAGTCCGCGAGCCCGCCCTTTGAGGCGGTGCTTCTTTATTGCCCGCGCAAGGGCTGCAAAGGACACGGCGGAAGGCTATTTTGGCCAAACCAATTCTTTGGTTTTGTGTCGTTTATGGACTCGGTGCAAGGCCCTGAGTAATCGCGCAGGAAGGAGGCGCTTGATCGGCTGATGCAGTCGGCGCCGGTCCGGGCTATCTTTGTTGATGCCAACCCAGGGAGGTTCGATTCGACTTTTCCGCGTCGCGGGAATCGAAGTCTTTTTGCACTGGTCGTGGTTTCTGGTTGCGATCTACGAAGTGCAGATTTGGCGCTCGATATTTTCCTCGCCGGTCTGGGCAGCCCTGCTCTACCTCGGCTTGTTCGTCATTGTCACGATGCACGAATTCGGTCACGCCCTCGCCTGTCGACAGGTTGGCGGCCGAGCCGACCGAATCGTTCTCTGGCCATTGGGCGGAATTGCATTTGTTAATCCGCCGCAACGCGCCGGGGCCATGCTCTGGAGCATCGCCGCTGGCCCGCTGGTCAATCTCTTCCTTTTGCCCATCCTGACGTTCGTCCTCTCGACCGCGGGGCGCGCCGGTTGGACGATCACAAATCACAACGCCTATCTCATCCTGATCTGGCTTTGGCGAATCAACCTCTTCCTGCTCCTCTTTAATCTACTGCCGATTTATCCGCTCGATGGTGGCCAGATCCTGCGCGCCGTGCTTTGGTTCCCGTTAGGGCAAATCCGCAGTCTTTTCATCGCGACAGCGGTCGGGTTTGCCGGCGGCGGTGCGCTCGTGCTGTTCGCGATCTGGCAGCAATCGATCTGGATCGGCATCATGGCTTTCTTTCTCCTCAGCCAGGCCGCAGTAGGCTGGCGGCAGGCGCAATATCTGAAACTGGAGGCGGCCGCAGCCGAAGCGCACGCGGCGTAGATCGAGGCGCGTCGCTCGGCAAAAGTAAGCGCGGCTTTGGACACGCCCGCTCTGCGAGCTGCCGGGCTGATACTCGCCGGAAGACTTGCCTAACGATATTGCGGCTCTGTCCAGTTCGTCAGCTGTGGAAGTAAGCGCTTCTTGAACTCGGCGCGGAAGCCGATTTCGTCCACCGCTTTGGCAACCGCTTTCCCGGCCGATTCCGGCAGGTTGTTGCTGGCATACTTCTCCAGCGTGTCCGCATCTTTCGGCTCGGAGAAAAACGTGAAAAGCCCGGGGACGAAGGTATTGACGCTCAACGCATCCTGTTTCGTGAGGAGCTCTTTCATGTGTTCGCGGGCATATGCCCAAACGAGGCTCGGATGCTCGCCGTAACGGGCCACGAACGGCAGGAGATAAGCCGCGCGGCTCGTCGGCAATTCATCGGTGAGAGCGATGGCCAGTGTGCGCGAGGCGAGATGCGGATCGATTGCGCTCGCCATCGCTTCGTAATAGTACTGCTTCTCTTCCGTGCTCGTCGTTTTCAACCCGAGTTTGTGCAACTTTTCCCACGTCTGTGAATCGGCATAACGACCAACCACACCGAGGATCTCTGGACGCAAATCCGGCGGGATCGCACTCGGATCGGAAAGGAATTGATCAAAACGCGAACGACAGCCCGCGATGACATCCGAGTCATCGAGCAAGCCGAGACCGCGAATTAATGATCCGCGCAGAAACGAATGGGATAAAGGTTCGCCCGCTTTGGGTTCCCAACCGACACGATCAAATGCCGGCCGCAGCAGCGCACGCGCGAACTGTTGAAAACGCGGCCGCATCGGATCGCCTGCCAGCAGGCGGCTGATGAAGGAAAACGTATCGATGACCTGGTCGTAAACCGCCAGTTGATCATCCTTCAGCAACTGGTTAACGAGCGTGAGATAATCCGAGAGCGGCTTGCAGTTGGCCTCCACTAGCGCCCACTCATCGTTGAGCAGATTCACCCGGTCCGCTTCCGACAGGCGATCGGTCTGCGCGAGGAGCAACTTCCACGAGGCGTCGTCGTACTCGACCCGATAGTAGCCGGTGTCGCCGACGTTGAACTTGATCGCGCGATCCGCCGGCACTTCGTTAGGCAAGTCCGCCGTCCGATCACGCAAAAGAAAACCGTTCGGCGCAGCCTGGCCTTCCGTCGCGTAGGTCAGCGGGACCTGCCACTGCAACGCCGGCGGATTCGGGAAATGCACCGTAAAACGTTCCTGCGCGAGCTGAACCGTGTTTCTCTCGCGCTTGACCTTCACGAGCGGAAACCCGGGCTGCTCCGTCCAGGGGGGCGCGAGTTCTCCCACCGGTTTGCCCGAGACCTCGGTCAGCGCCTGCCAGAGGTCGGCCGTGGTAGTGTTCGAATATGCGTGGGTCGCGATATATTTGCGGATGCCGTCGCGGAAAACATTTTCGCCCAGGAAACCCTCCAGCATGCGAATGATCGACTGCCCTTTACGGTAAGTGATGTCGTCAAAAGCGCTCCCAGCCTGCGCCTCGGTCGTAATCGGCTGCTGCACAGGATGAGTGGTCGAACGCGCATCGGCCTGCATCGCGGTGTCTTTCGGAAATCCCACCCGTCGGCTGGGATCGCGCGAGACACTTCGCCGCAGCCATTCATCCCATTGCGGATTAAAGTGGTCGGTGCATTTCGAGCCCATCCAGGAGGCGAAGCCTTCGTTCAGCCAGATATTGTCCCACCACGCCATCGTGACGAGGTCGCCAAACCACTGGTGCGCCATCTCGTGCGCGATGACGGCAAAGATGTTCTGCTTCGTCCGGGCGGAGGAACTCTGCGGATCAAAAAGGAGAACCGCTTCGTAATAAGTGATGCCGCCCCAGTTTTCCATCGCGCCCCCGAACCCTCCGGGCACCGCGATCAGGTCGAGCTTGGGCAGCGGATACGGCACGCCGAAGTACTCGTTGTAATAATGGAGAATCTTCGCCTCGCTCTCGAGCGCATAACGACCCATCTCCGCCTTCCCCTTGGTTGCAATGACGCGCAGCTTCACTCCGTCCTGCTCGCCCTCGATCGCCTCGAGCTCACCGGCGCAAAGGACGACGAGATAACTCGACATTGAGGGCGTGATCGCGAAGCGCACTTCCTTGCCGGCGCCGTCTTCTTTCTCCTCCTCGATCGGCATGTTGGAAACGGCCATGAAATTTTTTGGCACGACCGCGGTGAGTTGAAACTGCGCGCGAAAACTCGGCTCATCCCAGCAGGGAAACATGCGGCGCGCATCGGTCGCCTCGAACTGCGTTCCGAGCATGATCTTCTTTTCGTTCGTCCTCTCCTCCTGATAACGGGCGTAGAAGAGACCCTGGCCCTGGGCATTGATTTTCCCACTGAACTTGAGCGCCAGCTCATGCGCGCCGGCCGTTAGTTCGTCAGGCAGATTCAGGGTCAGGGTTTGCTCTCCAGCGTCGAGTACGATCGCTTTTTTCGGAAGCGCCTTCCCGTCGAGCGAGACGGAAGCGATCTCCAATTCGAGCGCGTTGAGGACAAGCTTCCTGACCGGTTTCTCGGCGCTCAGTTTGACCGTTTCCGAGCCCGTGAAAGTGAGCTTCTCCAGGTTCGGCTCGATCCGAATCGCATATTCGGTCGGCCGAACGTCCTTGGGTAATTTCCCCGGCGTGGTCGCGAAATCGAATTTATTTTCGGCGTGCACGCAAGAGAAGCCCAAGAGGAAGAGAAAAGCCGCGACGAGGTAACGCATGGGGCATTTAACGCGGCGCGCGATGCTCCGCAATTCGTTCGAGGCAAGCCATTCTGGTTGACTTCCGCCCTACTGGACGACGAGGAGAAGCAATAACTGCCCCGCGCCGATCTGCGGCCCCTTGATCACGAGCGGGCTGCTCCTGCTCAAGGTCGCATCAGTTTCCAACAACACCTGCCGATCCTGGAACAACTGAAGATGGACGCGATAACCATCGCTCGACACGCCGCGCGGATCGACATGAAGGGAGAAATGCTTACTCACCGCTAGCCAGTTGGCTTCGCCGCTTTGCAGCGCCCGCTGCGATTGGCCAATCACTTCAAATTGGTTGTAGCCGAAGGTGTGTTGCAACGTGCGATCAAGCCGATGCAGTTCAACCGGCGCCGGACGCGGCTTCGCGGCATTCGTGGCGACGACCAAACCGCTCCAAACCTTTTTCCCGAATCTCCTCGGTGGGCCGCCCCTGCCGAATTTACCCGCGTTGGCGGGCGCAAGGGGCAGGATGAACAAGGCGATCCCGGCCAGTGCGGCGAAAAGGGTGCGGCCCATTAGTCACTTCGCGGCGTAGTCGCTCGGCAACGATTTCAGCCCGTCAACCCAGAGCACTGTGACGCGATCCTCCTTGGTCTGAAAAATTGAAACCGTCGCATACGGGCTCACGTTCGGATCAACGCGGGCATTCAGAATCTGACTCAGATATTGGGATTGGTCCGGCACTGTCTGGTCGCGCATGACAAAGAAGGCGCAGATGGCAAAGATTGCGAGCGAGGTCAGGCCCGTCCAAACCAGCCGGCGAATCGTCCACCACCTCTCGCGCATCGGCGACAGGGCGCGGGCCGCCATCGGCTGCTTTTTCTCCGAGGCAATCCGGCCGAGCAGTTGATGTTGAAAGAATTCCTCGCTCCCCATCGGGCGCGGCTGGAGCTGTTCTTTCAGGAGAAGGCCAAGTTTATGCGCCTGCTGCTTTTCCGCCTCGGCCGCGACGCGATCGTCGAGCGATGCTTCGAACTCGTCACGTTCGGCGTCGCTCAATTCGTCATCGACCCAGGCGGTCCACTTTTCCTCAAACGTTTTCATAAACATCTCGCAGCAAAACCTGCAATTTCTTGCGCGCATAGAACAAACGCGACATGACGGTGCCGATAGAGCAGCCCAATGTCTCGGCGATTTCGTGGTACTGCAGGTTGTCAATTTCCTTCATCAAAATGACGGCCCGATGCTCAGGCGAAAGCTGCGCAATCGCGGCTTCGATCCGGCCACGGATTTCCGCGTGCTCCATCCGTTCGTGTGGCAGCGGGTCGGCGTGCGGCACGGTGCGGGAGGCGGGATCGATTTCCCGCAATTGGATCGCGTCGTCGAATTCCGCGCCTGCGCCTTTCACCTGTTTCTTGCGCAGCCAATCGATCGTCACGTTCATCACGATGCGATAAATCCAGGTATAAAAGGACGACTGCCCGCGAAAGCGCCCGATCGATTTCCACGCTTTGAGGAAGCTGTCCTGGGCAAGATCCCAGGCATCCTGCTCGTTATGCACCATGTTGTAAATCATGCCATAGACACGGTTGCGAAAGCGGCTCACGAGTTCGTCGAAGGCCTCCGTGTCTCCGGCCTGCGCTTTGCGCACGAGGTCGAGCTCCGGGACATCGGTATGGGCCGCAGTCGTTTCCGTGTTCATCTTGGACGGGCGCGGCCCCGATTCATTCAACGGCTAAAGGCTGCCGTAACGGCGCAGCCATTCGCCGCGGAATTCGCCCGTGAGCAGGATAATTCCATCGCGCACCTGAAAGAGACGATGCGTCAGGGTTGCATGCTGCTGGCGACTGATGGACTTCTCGTTCCGGAGTTGCGCCGAAGCGTCCATCGCCACGGTGATGGCCTTGAGTGAGCGCTTGAGATACGCGATCGTCATCCCCAGCTCCTCGGCTTCCTCATCGCTCAAGGCGGCAGCGAGCTTCGCGGCGGCGAGCGCGGTGTGCGTCGCCAGTTTCACGGCGGCGGGATCGTTTTGCAGTGCGGGGGCGGAATCGAAAAGCTGATCGATCCAGATCGTCAATGTAAAGGCGGCGCGATAAAGCACGTGTTGCTCGAAGGTTTCAGCGCAGGAATTAATCTGCTCCAAACCGGAAGGCGCATCATCTTCCGCGCTCTCATCGAGGAAGGAATCATCCTCCTCATTCCAATCTTCTTCATTCTCGTCCGCGAGATGACGCCAGCCCATCTCACGCGCCACGATCTCGTCGCGCTGAGGATCGTCGATGTATTTCTCGAGGAGCTCCATGTATTTCTCCGTCTTCTGATCCTGCTGCTGGAGAAAGCGCTCCCAGTCATACTCATTCCAAGCCCGCTCTGAATCGTGCTCGGCCATAATTTTATTTAGGCCAGCTTGAGAGACCGCGCAAAAAAGATTTGCGCGCGGCCAGAGCTCGCGACGCTTTTGACCGTCCGGTCGACTTGGCGCTAAACTCAGTCATGCCCACGAGCGAGGAAGACCCGGATGAACAGTTTTATCGCGATACGGAAACGATCGCGTTTCCGAAAATCGACGATCGCCAGCTCGCGCTCCTTGAGCCGCTGGGGGAGCGCAGACAATTGCGGCGTGGTGAGATGATTTTCAAAGCCGGTCAGCGCGATCTGGGCCTAACGGTCGTGCTGCAGGGCGAAATCGAAGTTTTTGAAAAACGCGAAGAGACCGAGCAAATCATTGGTACACCAGGAGAACGGGACTTCGTCGGCGACGTCTCGATGCTCCAGGGCACTTCGGCGTTAGCCAGCGCGCGGGTGAAGTCCGATAAGGTGGAGATACTGCATGTCCCGGCGGCCGAGTTTCGGCGTGCTCTGGCCGAGTTGCCCGGCGTCTCGGCGCCGCTCGTCAACGCCTTCATCATGCGCCGCCGACGTCTCATGCGTGATCGCGAATTCGCGGGCCTGCGCGTGATCGCGCGGCGTGATTCCCGAGAGGGACATCAACTACATGACTTCCTGACCAAGAACCACGTCCCGCATCGTCTGATTGAGTTCGAAGGCGAAGCGGGGCAGACGCTCGCCGGCCGTTTCAACCTAACGAGTCGCGATTTGCCGGCCCTTATCACCGCGACCGGCGCGCCCTTGCGCCGGCCTTCCCTGCGCGAAGTGGCGCAAATCGCAGGCCTGCTGCGGCCGCTGGCAGGCGAAGACGACGAAGAGATCCGCTGCGACCTAACGATCGTCGGCGCCGGACCAGCCGGCCTGGCGGCCGCCGTTTACGCCGGCTCGGAAGGTCTTAAGACGGTCGTCCTGGAGAGCTACGCACCGGGTGGGCAGGCCGGCTCCTCCTCCCTGATCGAGAATTTTTTTGGATTCCCCACCGGCATTAGTGGAGGCGACCTGACCTATCTCGCGCAGCTCCAGGCTTATCGTTTTGGTGCGAAATTCTCCACCCCGGCGCAGGCGCTCTCCATCAGCTTGCATGAGGGCGATGAATACCGCGCCTGCCTGCAAATCGAGGGTTGCAGCGCCAGCCTGCTCTCCAAGTGCGTCCTCATCGCCACCGGCGCCGATTACCGCCGAATCGAAGCGCAAGGCCGCGAGGAATTCGAAGGTTCGGGCGTTTATTACGCCGCGACCGCACTCGAGGGACAACTTTGCCGCGGCGCCACCGTCATCGTCGTCGGGGCCGGCAATTCCGCCGGGCAGGCCGCGATGTATCTATCCGAGGGTGCAGCCAAAGTACTTCTCGTCGTTAGGGGAGACAATCTCACGAAGAGCATGTCGAGTTACCTTTCGCGGCGGGTCGAGACGAAAGAAAACATCGAGATCCTCTACCACACCGAACTCCGCACCATGCATGGTGGCAAGATGCTCGAAGCGGTCGAGATCGAGGATGTTGCAACGGGCGCGCGCCGCACCGTTGAGACGCCGGCGGTCTTTTCCATGATCGGCGCGAAACCATGCACGGCCTGGTTGCCGCCGGAGATCGAGTGCGACGCGAAGGGTTTCATTAAGACCGGGACTGCGGTAGCCAGCGCGCCGGCCTGGAAAAAGAGCAAGCGAGTTCCTGGCCCGCTCGAAACCAGCGCGCCCGGAATTTTTGCGGCGGGCGACGTGCGTTCCGGTTCCGTCAAGCGCTGCGCGGCCGCGGTGGGCGAAGGCGGAATGGCCATCGCCGGCGTGCATGAAGCGATGGCGGAGTTTACCTAATAAGATTCGGCGCCCGCCTCTTCGCGTTCCGCGCGCGTCGTCTGCAAACGAAGCTGTCCGCAGGCGGCATCGATGTCATGGCCTTTCTCCCGCCGCAAAGTCGCGACTGCGCCATGCTCGCGCAGGATGCGAAGGAAACTCTCCTGCCGATTACGCGACGGCCGCGACCATGGGAGGCCTTCGACCGTGTTGTAGGGGATCAGGTTGATCTTGGCCGAGAGTCGCAGCGCGTGTCTGGCCAGTTTGTGGGCCTGCTCGTCGCTGTCGTTCACGCCGGCGATGAGGATGTACTCAAACATCAGGCGCTTCTTGTGCGCGAAGTAGTAGTCGCAAGCGTCAAGCAGCGTCGCGAGGTTGTATTTCCGGTTCACCGGCATAATGCGATTGCGCACCTCGTCGGTCGCACCGTGAAGCGAAATGGCGAGACGAAACTGGGTTGGCTCGGTCGCGAGTTTGCGAATCTGGGGCGCGAGTCCGCTGGTCGAGATCGTGATGTGGCGCGCGCCGATCTCAAGGCCCCACGGGGCGTTGATGATTCGGATGGCACCCAGCAAATTTGCAAGGTTGGCGAGCGGTTCGCCCATCCCCATGAAAACAATGTTGTCGATCTTCTCCCCGCTCTCCTTCTCAATCGCAAGCAGCTGATCGACGATTTCGCTCGCCTCCAGATTGCGCCAGAATCCTTCCAGACCGCTCGCGCAGAACTTGCACCCGTAAGCGCAACCGACCTGGGTCGAGACACAGGCGGTGCGGCGGTCTGAAGTCTCGCCGTAAAATGCGGGCGATGCCGGGATCAAAACCGATTCGATCAGACTGCCGTCGGCCAGGCGAAAGAGGAACTTGCGTGTCGTGTCCTTTGAACCGAGCACGCGCGCAATTTCCGGCCTAACGAAACTGAATTCCTCCGTCATTCGCACGCGGGTTGCGGCCGGCAGGTCGGTCATCGCCGCAAAGGAATCGACGCGTTTCTTGTAAAGCCAGTCGGTGATTTGCTTCGCCCGGTAGGAAGGTTCACCGCGCACGGCGAAATGCCGGGTCAGCTCATCGAGCGTCAGCGACTTGATCGAAAGCTCTGCCACCGGCGAAGGTAGCGGCGGGGGGCATGCCTGTCATCCCGGACACTCCCGGCTCACTTGCTCGCGACCAGAATGCCGTCGGGTTGGTCCTTTGTGTCGGCTTGGTCGATCTCGATCATATAGCCATTCGCGCGCAAAAGTCCGCGACAATCCTCATGCAGCGTCAGACCGCGCGCCCGGCCGTGGGTACCAATCAGGAATCTCTTCACCGCGCCTGTTTTCATGCTCGCGGTGGCGCCTTTCAGCACTTCGAACTCGAGGCCCTGCACATCCATTTGCAGAAGATCAATCGACCGGCCAAGCCGCCTGACGAAAGTATCCAGCGTGATGGTCGGGATGGTCAGGACGGCGCTCCTCGGCTTGCGCAAGCCGATCGATTCCAGGAAACGCTTCCAGCGTGCGCTCCATGACACTCTCTTTTTCTCCCCGGCCAGCGCGAGCCGGCTGCTGTAGCCGCGATCCATGAAGCTCCCGCTCCCCTCGGACGAGGTCAGACCTTCGGAGTGAATGACAAAGTCGTCGATTGTCAGGCCGTTGAGCAGGAGATTTTCCCGCAAAAAACGCCGATGCCGCTCCAAGGGCTCGACGCCGTGAATCGACAGACGGGGAGCAAGCTGCCGGGCGAGGATGAGATAGTATCCGATAGCGGCGCCGACATCGACGAAGCAGCCTTCGGGCGGCAGGCGCCGGATGAGCTCGACAAAAATATCCTCTTCTTCTGCTTCGTGAACGTTGCGTTTCCGGTAGCGCTCCCGCTGCTCATCCAGCAGCTGATTCTCGTAAACGAGGACGCCGTTATCGAAGGTGTGGACGGCCCGCTCCATTGGCGGCCGAACCTAACACGCGGGGTGGAGCGGCGCGACGACTGACGATTCACACTCAGCCAGCTTCAGCCAGCTGATCGCGCCCGGCGCGTCCTGGCCGCGACAAAACCGGGCGCGGTTTGCCTAACGAAAAATAACCGAACTCTTTTTCTTCGCGCTCGCCACCTGCGCCTCGTTTTTGCGCTCGTTGACGACAAAGGTGTTGTTGTCGCCGTAACGCGCCCAGGGACCGTGCGGCACCTCGCTGAAGTCGACAAATTTCCAATCGGTCACGTCGGTCTCCTGGAGGCCGAGATAGTCCCGCACCGCGGGCGAAACGTCGAGCCCCGCGCCGTGATTGAGATTTGGTTTCGGTCGCTCGTTCCCGAAGACGTATTCCCAGTGATCGGTACGGAATGGACCCGCATCTTCCCACTGCGCATAGACGACGCGGTTGCCCTTTCGAATCTCGATCCAGCGATCCTTGCAAACCGAGACGCCCGGCCCGCGATAGGCTTCCTTGAACCACGGCACGACGCGCGGCGCTTCCGGCCGATGACCTTCGCGCGATTTGTCATTGTAGGGCAGCGCGCAGTAAAATGGGTTCTGCCGCGGCGTGAAGTCGACCGGAATGTAATTGCTGCGGTGGGCGCGATTCGGATCGTCGTAACCTCCATAATTTTTCGCCCACGCCTTATCCCAACTGCTGGCATGATTTGGCACCGGGTTATGGCCTGATGGATTTTCGCCAACCCAAAAAACCGTCGTCACGATGTCCTTCTTCCAGGGAAAGCGATCGCCGCCCTTCTCCAGATCGAAGGAATCATTCGGCGGGGTGTAGCCGATCGGGTCGACCTTGAGAAGCAGATCCCCGTTCAGGCGATTCTGCTTCTTGCTCACTTGAATTTTCTTCGCTGGCGCCTGCGCCAGCCCAGAAGGCGCAATGCAGGCCGAGGCCGACGACAACAAAACCGCAATGGTGTGAGTAAAAGTTCCTGATTTCATCGTAAACAAAGCTCCAGCAAATGACTGGAGAAGCGGCGCACCACTAAGATTCGGTCGGCAGACCGGAAAATGCGCGGACTGTGAAGTTCGAGACGCTACCACGAGATCGCGTGCGATCAACCCCGTGAGTCGAGAAATTTCCCGGGATTCAGGATGTCGTATGGATCGAGCGCTTGCTTAAGACTGGCGTGCACTGCGCGCACGACCTCGCTGGTCGCTTCCGGCCACCAGCGTTTCTTGGCAAGACCAATGCCGTGCTCGCCGGTGATGACACCGCCCCAGGCGAGAACCTGCGCGAACAGTTCGTCGAGTGCGAGCTCGACGCGGTCGCGCACCGCAGGCTCATCGTAATGCGCCGCCATGATGTTAACGTGAATGTTGCCGTCGCCGGCGTGGCCGAATGTCGCGACCGGAAAGCCATGGCTCGCCTGGAGTTGGCCGGCGAACTCGACCAGGTCGACCAATCGGCTCCGCGGAACAACGATGTCCTGGTTGAGCTTCGTTAGGCCTGTAGCGCGGAGCGAGTTGCTGAATTCCCGTCGCAGCGCCCATAATTTCTCCGAACCCTCCTCAGTCGTCGCGAGCGAGAGGGCATTCGGTTTCCGGCCCGCCAGCAAGGTTTCGAGCGCGACCGCGTCGCTCGAGACACTTTCGGGCCGGCCATCGAGATCGACCAGCAGGTGGGCGTTGCCTTCCGGGACGATTCCGGCGCCGCCATCGCGCCGCGCCGCTTCGAGGGTAAATTGATCGGCGATCTCGAGTGCAGAAGGCAAAAAGCCCGCCGCGAAAATCGCCTGCACCGCGGCCGCGGCCTGCGGCATGGTCGCAAAAGCTGCGGAAAGCGTGGCGCGAGCCAGCGGGAGGGGCAAGAGACGCAGGGTAATTTCCGTCACTACGCCTAACAATCCCTCCGAGCCGACAAAGAGTCCGATCAGGTCGAAGCCGGTTTTGTTCTTGTGCACGCGCCCCCCGGTGCGAAGTACTTCCCCGCCCGCCAACACCACTTCCAGGCCAATGACATAATGCCGCGTGACTCCATACTTGAGACAGCGCGGACCGCCGGCGTTGGTGGCGACATTTCCGCCAATGCTGCAATCGTGCAGGCTGGCCGGGTCGGGCGGATAAAACAGATTCCGGGCCTTAACAGCGGCCTGCAGTTCACCGGTGATCACACCTGGCTCCACGACCGCGACCGCGTCGTCAAAACTGATTTCCTTGATGCAATTCATACCCGCCAGGGAAAGCGCGATTCCACCTTCCTCCGGAACGCAACCACCGACATAGCCGTAGCCGGCGCCGCGCGGCGTGACTGGAATTTTGTGGGCTGACGCAAAACGCAGCAATCGACTCACCTGCTCGGTGGTTTGCGCGAAGACCACCACATCCGGCACGCGGCTGGCGAACCACTTGTCGCCGCTGTGCGCATTTCGTGTAGGCTCGTCAGCCGCCACCGCCTCGTTGCCCAGAAGGGTGCGGAGTTCGGCGGCGAGATTCATCGTCCC
This sequence comes from Chthoniobacterales bacterium, assembly GCA_050736975.1. Classification (GTDB taxonomy): domain Bacteria; phylum Verrucomicrobiota; class Verrucomicrobiia; order Chthoniobacterales; family UBA10450; genus Palsa-1392. The sequence continues at coordinate 17,271 of JBOHXL010000133.1, forward strand.
ACCATAATCGGTGGCTCGATGACTTCCACACCCGTGCCTATGCGGGCGGCGTCGAAGAAGTGCTTCGCCATCGTTTCCGGCATGCGCACGCAGCCGTGCGACGCCCGATAGCGCGGGACGAATCCGGCGTGCATTCCGTAGCCGCCCTTGAATCGCAGGAAATACGGCATCGACGCGCCCACAAAGCGCGCCCCCTTTGGCCGCGGGGTCGTTAAATCAGCGTCGCGAACGAGGACTGCGCCGGAACGCGTGACGATTTGCCCGTATTGACTCGAAATGTGGCTCTCATCTTTTTGCACGACGCGGTAGTTCCCGGGCGGCGTCTCAAAATCCTTCCGGCCGGAGGAGATATTGGTTTGGCCGATCAAGGTTTTGCCGCGGTAAAAAAACGCCTGCTGCGTGGTCAGATTAATTACGATTTTGCACCGGCCCGTCGCGGCAGGGTCATCGTTCCAAGTGGCGGTGATGGGGTGATGCGACGCCAACTGGGTCTCCATCGCCAGGGAGCGATGCGGATGAACACCGATGTCGCTGGGCAACTCGGTGCAGCTCGTGGCCAGCGCAAGGATGGCGGCCCCAAAGAGTGGGGATCTCAATACGAGCGGCATGGTTGAGCGTCGCGAGTGTAAACCGATACGCAAAAAAACCATCGAGAAATCGCGGTCCGGCGGACCCCTTCGCGCCTTCTGATCGTCGACCCCACAAGGGCGAGCCAGAAAGGGGCAGCACGGATTCAGCTGGGTTGCCATCGTCTTCGGTTCGGGATAAAACTGCCCTGCGCATGAGTCCGGAACCCGTCATCCAGCCCGTCAGCCCGGTCGCAGGCTGGAGCATGAAGGTTCCCGTCGTTACGGTGGAGACCTTTTTTAATCGGCATGCCAAGACGCTGCAGCTCAAGCTGGAAGGGGGCGGTGGTGGGCTTGATCGACGCATCCGTGAGCCGACGATCAATCGGCCCGGGCTCGCCTTGGCCGGCTTTTACACCTATTTCGCTGAAAAGCGGGTCCAGGTGCTTGGCGCGGCCGAACAATCCTACCTCAAGAGTCTGACCAAAACCCAGCGGCACCGGCGTTTCCGCGCGCTTTGCGCGGCCAGGATCCCGTGTCTCGTGATTTCGCGCGGTTTCCATCTCGCGCCGGATTTGTTGGCGATTGCGGACGCGGCCAGGGTGGCGGTTTTTCGCACGCCAATGATTACGATGAAGTTCATCAATGCGGCCACAATTGCGCTGGAGTTCGATTTTTCGCCCACCGTGACCGAGTTCGGGAGCATGGTCGACATCCTTGGTGTCGGCGTGCTGATTCGAGGCGCGAGCGGCGTTGGCAAAAGCGAGTGTGTGCTGGGATTGATCGAGCGCGGCTACAGCCTGGTCTCGGACGACGTCACCAGACTCAAATCACTCGAAGGGCGGGAGCTGATGGCGACCTCGCCGGATCTGACTCGCTATCACATGGAGGTTCGCGGCATTGGCATTATCAACGTCGTATCCGTCTTCGGCATCGGGGCGATCCGCACCGAGAAGCGGTTGGATCTGGTAGTGACGCTAAAAGATTGGCACGAATTGGAAGAAGTCGATAGAATCGGGCTCGACCGCGAGTTTTACGAGATTCTCAAGATCCAGGTGCCCCACATCACGATTCCGGTGCGCCCGGGACGGGATATCGCGCGATTAATCGAGGTGGCGGCGATGGACCAGAAGCTGAAGGATCTGGGCGTGAATGGGGCGGTGGAATTTAACGAGAAGCTACTGGGTCGAATGGAGACATAAGGTTAAATGGGATTACTAAATCGGCGTTCGGCGACAGACGCGAATGAGAAGGCGGAAAAAGAGATGACGATCATCAATCGGCTTGGTCTCCATGCTCGCCCCGCGGCCATGTTCGTGCGCGTCGCGAGCCGTCACCGCTGCGAGGTCTGGGTCGCCAAGGAAGGCGAAGAGATCAACGGCAAGAGCATCATGGGCCTGATGATGCTCGCGGCGGGCCAGGGCTCAAAACTGCGGGTGCGCGCGGAAGGTCCGAACGCCGCGCTCGCGCTCCGCGAAATTGAAGAATTAATTCAGTCGCGCTTCAACGAAGAATAGTTGACGCTCCGGTTATTCTGAAACCGGAATGAGCGTCGATCGGGGCGGCCAGGAAAAGCGTTGCCAGGGGGTGTCCGCTTCCCCGGGGATTGCGTTTGCCCCGATTCACGTCTTCTCGATCGAGGCGGACGACGTGGTGCGTTATCACGTCGATTCGACGCATGTTCCGGACGAGATCGCACGCTTCGAGAGCGCGCTCATCCAGACGCGCGCGCAAATCCTCGAGATGCAGCAACAGATCGCGGAAGCGATCGGCGCGAAGGATGCGGGCATTTTCGATGCGCATCTGCTCGTGGTCGAGGACCAGACGTTAATCGACGAAGTGTTGCGTCGTCTGGAGATCGACCACTGTAACGTCGAGTTCGCTTTCCAGGAAGTGGCGAACCGCTACGTCGAATCGCTGACCAGGATTGATGATCCCTATTTGCGCGAACGCGCGCTCGATATCCAGGACGTGGCCCGGCGCGTGATTCGCAACTTGCAGGGAAAATCGCCGCGGGCCTTTCTCGCCGTCAAGGAGCCCCACATCCTGGTGGCACATAATCTCACGCCTTCCGACACCGCGACCATGAACCGCGAGCAGGTGCGGGGTCTGGCGCTCGATCTCGGCAGCCGCACCTCCCACACCGCGATCATGGCGCGTTCGTTAGGGATTCCCGCGGTCGTGGGACTGCACGACGCCACCGAGGTATTCGAGACCGGTGCACCCGCCCTGATCGATGGTTACCACGGCCTGCTCATTGTTTACCCGACCGAAGAAACGCTGCGCGAATACGCCGAGATCGAACGTGAGAAAGGCGTGATCGCGGACCGACTACGGCAACTACGCGAAACCAAATCGACCACCCAGGACGGCCGTCACATCGTGCTTTCGGCCAACATTGAACTACCCGAGGAAGTGGACGCCGTGCTGGCCAACGGCGCGGAAGGCGTCGGTCTTTACCGCACGGAATTTCTCTACCTCAATCAAACCACGCTGCCCACGGAGGAAGAGCAGTTCGAAATTTACCGCACGGTCGCGCAGCGCCTCGCGCCCGACCCGCTCATCATTCGCACGCTTGATCTCGGCGGCGACAAGTTGATGGAGACGATCGAGAACAGCGACGAACTCAACCCTTTCCTGGGTTGGCGGGCGATCCGATTTTGTCTCGAAAATCTGGAGATCTTCAAGGCGCAGTTGCGCGCGATTCTTCGGGCGAGCGCGGGCGGGAACGTCAAGATCATGTTCCCGATGATCTCGGGTCTGGACGAAGTGCGCCGGGGTTTGCAGGTCGTGGGCGAGTGCAAAGACGAACTACGGCGGGAAGGCAAGCCGTTCCACGACGAGCTTGAAGTGGGCATCATGATCGAGGTGCCGACGGCCGCGATCATGGCAGACCGACTGGCACGCGAAGTGGATTTTTTCAGCATTGGAACAAACGACTTGATTCAGTACGCGGTCGCGATCGATCGAACAAACGAGCGGGTCGCGCACCTTTATGAGCCGAGCCATCCATCAGTCGTTAGGCTGCTGAAGATGGTGGCCGATGCCGCGCATGCCAGCAATATTTGGGTAGGCGTCTGCGGGGAGATGGCAGGCGAGGTTTTGTTCACGCCGCTTCTCCTCGGGCTCGGGATGGACGAGTTGAGCGCAGGCGCGACGATCGTTCCGCGGGTCAAGAACGCGGTCCAACGCCTAACGACCATGGAGTGTCGGCGCTTGGTCGAGGAAGTGCTGGAACTGGACACTCCAGCCGCAGTTCTGGCCCGTTGCACGGCGGTGGCGCAACAGAACTATCCTGAGCTGATTTCTTAACCTTGCGCCCGCGCTTCGAGAACGAGGAGAACCGGGAGGAGGAAAAAGACGCTACTCCTCTTCTTCGTCGCCCGATTCCGTGCCGGGCTCGATTTCCGGCTTGATCCCATCTTCCTCCATTTTGCGAAGGACGTCGCTCATGTCGTCAACTTCGTCCCAGACTTCCTGGCTGACGTAAATCTGGGCTTTTTGCTGTACCGCCATCGCGATGCAATCACTCGGCCGGCCATCGAGCTCGATGATCTTCTTCTGCTGTAGCTCGTTCTCCGCCCGGATAATCATCCGCGCGTAGTAGGTGGCATTTTTCAGGTCGTTAATGATCACGCGCTCGACGTGAGCACCGAGTGCGGTCATGAGATGGCCCATCAAATCGTGCGTCAGGGGACGCTCCTTGACCGTGCCGCGCATGAACATGGTGATCGCACTGCCAACGCTCTGATCGACGTAGATGATGAACACCTTATCCATGTTGCCGAGGAAGATTGCGCAACCGCCACTGGTGGGGAGGACCGCCCGGACCTGCACCTCGATCACCGTTTTGTTCATCGGAAAAACCGTATCAGAGCGAACTTGAAAAACAAGCTGGGTGGGTTTGGTCATTCTGCGAAAGCGTTCTTGAAGCGACTCGTTTGAACTCCTGCGCGCTCCATTTCTCCGAGGGAAATCTCCCAATTGAAATTGAAAACTGCTGCCCTACACTGCGCGACGATGACAAAGCCCGAGTGGGACGTGGATGCCGCAATCGCGACCTATAATGTCGACAGCTGGGGCAGCGGGTATTTCTCCGTCAACAGCGCCGGCAACGTCGTGGCCAAGCCGTTGCAGGAAGGCGCCGGCTCGATCGATCTGCTTGAAGTGGTGAACGAAGCGCGGGAACGCGGGCTCGGATTTCCACTCGTCATCCGTTTCCAGGACCTGTTGCGGCATCGCGTGGAAACGGTCAACCGCGCCTTTCAAGAGGCGATGCAGGAGTTTGGCTACCGCAACGGATATCGTGGGGTATTTCCGATCAAGGTCAACCAGTTGCGCGAAGTGATCGAAGAAATCGTCGATGCCGGCGGGCCGTTTCACTTCGGGCTCGAAGCGGGCAGCAAACCGGAGTTAATCGCGGCCCTCGCGATGCACCAGGACCTCGATAGCCTCATTATTTGCAACGGCTACAAGGATCGCGCTTTCATTCGCACCGCGATGCTCGGCCGCCGGCTTGGCAAGTCTGTCATCATCGTCGTCGAAAAACTCGAGGAGCTGGAGCAGACGCTGCGGATTGCAAAAGAGATGGGCGTTGAACCGTTTATCGGAATCCGGGTGCGGTTGCACAGCAAGGGCGCCGGGAAATGGACGACAAGCGGCGGCGAGAATGCCAAGTTTGGCCTGAGCACGACCAACCTCGTGGCGGCCAGTGAAATGCTGAAGGCGCAGGGCCTGGCGCATTGTCTTAAGCTCGTTCACTTCCACGTCGGCTCGCAGGTGCCCGATATTTCCACGATCAAACGCGCCGTGCGCGAAGCGGCTCGCTATTACGCCAAACTCTCCAAGATGGGTCATGAGCTGGGCTACCTCGACGTCGGAGGCGGGCTCGGGGTGGATTACGATGGCTCGCGCACGAGCTTCGACAGCTCGACGAATTACTCGCTTCAGGAGTATTGCAACGACGTCGTTTACAACATCATGGAGGTCTGCGACTCGGAGGGTGTCGCCCATCCCGCGATCGTGAGCGAAGGTGGGCGGGCCATCGTGGCGCATCATTCCGTCCTTGTGGTCGAGGCCTTTGGCTCGATCGAAAAGGAGGTGCACGCGACCAGGATCGAGGCTTCGCCTAACGATCCCAAACCGCTGCGGGATATGACCGAGGTGAAACGCCAGCTCAAGCGTGGCAACCGCCTCGAGACCTTGCACGATGCGCAACAGATCAAGGAAGAGGCCCAGCAGATGTTCAACCTCGGGCTCCTCGACCTTGAAGCGAAAGCCAAGATCGAGGCGCTCTACTGGCAGCTCGCGCGCCAGATTGTCAACCTTCATCGCGGCCTCAAGTATGTCCCGGAGGAAGTGAAGGAACTGGAGACCTCGTTAGGCGATCAGTACATCTGCAACTTCTCGGTTTTCCAATCACTCCTCGACCACTGGGCGCTCGGCCAGCTTTTCCCGATCATGCCGATCCATCGCCTCACGACTCCGCCCGAGCGGCATGGGACGCTGGTCGACATCACCTGCGATTCCGATGGCAAGATCAGCAAGTTCACCGATTTGCAGGATGTGAAGGACACCCTCCCGTTACATAAAATCGTTCCGGGTGAACTTTATTACCTCGGTGTTTTCCTGGTCGGCGCTTACCAGGACATCATGGGCGATTTGCACAATCTATTTGGCCGCGTGACCGAAGTGCACGTCTTCCTCGACGAAGATGAGGAATCGGGGTGGTACATCGAGGAGGTGATCGAAGGAAGCACGATTGGGCAGGTCCTGGCCCTCACACAATGGGACAAGATCGAGCTGATGCGGCTGGTGAAACTGCAGGTGGATGCCGCGATCAAAAGCGACCGGCTCAAGCCTAACGACGCCATGAAAATTCTGGCGGATTACGAGCGCGGTTTGCAGGGCTATACCTACCTCTCGCTCGACAGCACTGTCGCGGCCAACGGAGCCGCCTCCGCGCCGCCCCCTCACTCGAGCGTGACGGCGCAGGGTTGACCGCTTCGTCTTCGCTGCCGGTGATCGATCTATTGCAGATTGTAAACTTCGACTAGCGCGACCCCGGTGGCACCGTCCTTTCCCCGAACTACCGCGGTATAATTGCCGGGGGTGAGGGAGCGGATGATCGCGGACTCGGCGGCGTTCGTCGGCGCAAGGCCGGTGGACTGGATGAGCGCCTCCTGCGAATCGCGCCAGTTGTCGTCACTGAGAATCAGAACGCCGTTGCCATCGTAAAGATCAAGCGTCGGATCGGCCAGCGGGTTGGTGACGCCGGCTGCGGCAAGCGAGGGTCCGATTGCCCTCACGACGACGGTATCGCTGCCTCCGTTCCCGACAATGAAGCCGCCGATCAAAACGTTATCGCCGGTCTGGACCAGGCCACGGGTGCTCGTGTTGGCGAGAGTAGAACGGGCCGCCGGATCGAGATCGTACGCTTCCACCAATCCAATGCCGGTGCCGTCGTTTTTTCCACTTACAACGACCGTGTAGGTGCCCGGGGCAAGGGTCGCGACGATCGCGGATTCGAGATCATTCGTCGGCGGAATCCCGGTCGCCTCGATCGCACTTTCTTGTGAGTCCTTCCAGTTATCATTGCTCATGATGAGCGTGCCGCCCTGATAAAGTTCCAAGGTCGGGTCCGCCAGGGTGTTGCTGAGTGAAGTGCCATTGACGGCGAGGGACGGACCAAGTCCCCTAACGAGGACCGGCTTTGGTTCGCTCCCGGTAATAATGAGACCGCCAATCAAAACGTTGTCACCGGTGCCGACCGCGAGGCGTGCGGAAAGGTTGAGCGATTGAGCGGGAGGCTGCGCGGTTCCGTTCAACAAGGCGAAGGCCGCCGCCGCGATCTGGTAATGCCCGGCCGTGGTCGGGTGAATGTCGTCCCAGAAGAGATATTGATCCGGATTGACCGATTGGAATTGGGCGCTGTCGCTGATGTTGAAGAATCCGTAGTCGGACGGGTTCGCAGCGAGCCGGTAAAAGAGTCCGTAAATGTCGAACCGGTAAAGCGAGATCGTGATTGCCTCGCCCGCGAGCGTGCTGACGGCAGAATCAAGCTGGGCGTTGAACTCCTGGCGGTAATTGGCCGAAGCCGCATTCAGTGCCGTGGCCTGCGCCGGGTCGTCCTTGTAATTCGGGATAAGTCCGAGCGGCGGAACGTTAGGCACGAGGAAATTGACGGCACCGGCGCGCGCCAGTTGTTCAACCAGCCCGGCCACCCGCTCAGCCGTGGCAGTGACGTTGGCCGAGCTGTCATCATCAAAAAGATCGTTCCCGCCGCCCCAGACGATGTAGAGGGCAGCGGGATCGACCGTTTGATTGCCGAGATAATCGTCTACCTGTTTGCCGAGGTTATCGATCGTAATTGTCAGGTTGCCGCCAATGAACGGTGCCGGGTTGGAAATGACCGTTCGCTCGCTTGTGCCGCTCACGGTCGTGGCACCACCGAAGGCATAGTCAGTCCCGCCGTAAAGACTGTTGCTGGCCGCCGGCAAACCGAGGAAGGTCTGCGCAAGCTGCTCGTGCCAGGTGCCAGCGTAGGCCGTGGAACTCGGAAACGTATCGGCGCTGTTGGTGAAGCGACCGTCAGCATAATCGAACGCCAGGCTGGGGTAACTGATGAAGAACTTGTCCTGGACCACGTGCTTGATGTTGCCGTCGTCTGACAGGCTGTCGCCGAAGACAACGACTTTGCTGAAAGCCGGTGCGCTCTGGGCAAAAAGATCAGGCGGGAGAGGGACAAGAAAGACCGTTGCCAGGGCGAACCAAAGTCCACGGAGACGGCAGAGCGAGTTCACAACGCGAGAGGCGGAAAAAACGTCGGCGCCTCGAGAGGGCAAATAAACATGACGGCTGAGAAGTCCTCCGCCGGCGCTCACCCGTGGCACCATCGCGAGCGTTTCCGTATTTGGGAATGAAGCGGAGCGCAGCGCGCCCGCAAGCTACTTCTTTTTCCCTTCGCCGGGGCGATAATCTTCCTCGGCCGCTTCGAACGCTTTCTCGAGACCGACCATGTCTTCGCCCGGACGGAAATTGTCAAACGCTTCAGACTCACGCCTGAGATCTTCCTCAGAATAATTCGCCGCCTTGATCGAGAGACCGATACGGCGCTCGACTTTGTCGACCTTGATGACGCGCGCTTCCACCTCCTGGCCCACCTTGAGCACGTCCTTCACTTTCGCGACGTGATCCTCGCTCAACTGCGAAATATGGACGAGGCCGTCAATGTCATCCTGCAATTGCACGAACGCGCCGAAGCTGGCCAGTTTCGTTACCTTGCCCTTAACGAGATCGCCGATCTTATATTTCTCGTCGATGTTCTTCCACGGATCGGCGCTCAGTTGTTTGATGCCGAGGCTGATGCGCTGGTTGGTCTTATCAATATCGATTACTTCCGCCTCAACTTCATCGTTCTTTTTAAAGACCTCCATCGGGTGATTGATCTTGCGAGTCCAGCTCAGATCGGAGACGTGAATCATGCCGTCGATCCCGTCTTCCAATTCCACAAACGCGCCGTAAGCGGTCATGTTGCGGATCTGGCCTTTGACCCGGCTGCAGATGGTGACCCTCTTCTCGA
>JBOHXL010000134.1:0-2488 GCA_050736975.1 Chthoniobacterales bacterium
GGATGTAGGCGATCTCAGCTCCCGCCGCTCGGCACCATTCCAGGGCTTCCGAATGATAGGGCTCCGACAAGTAGCCGCGCCACATCGAGAAGTTGAACGCATCATCGGCGGTCGGCACGACTCCCGCGCTTTGATAGTCGCGGAGCAGTCCACGACGCAGCATCACGACATGGCGGCTCCCTTCGAGCCGTTTCGCCGAGATGCCGTATGGGACCATCCGCTCGACGAAGTTCTGACGCCCCTGGCTCCGATAATTGCTCCCAAGCCCTGCCGTCACGACGACTTTCAGATTCGGGAAGCCCGCGCGCGGCAGACGGGTCCCTCCCGAGATGCGATCGAGGATATCGGCGGTGTAAAGGTCGATTGCGAGCGTCCGGCCAGTGCGTTTGGCCGCCCGGTATATGGTCACGGTGCGGTCGATGTTCTGGCCCGACCAGGACACGAACGCGCGGCCCTTGGTCCGTTCGAACAACGCGGCGAATTCGTGCTCAATCTCCTCCTCTGTCTTCACCGGTTTATCCGATCCGAGGTTCGTTCCCTCCGTCAGAAGCACGTCGATGTCCGCCGGGGGATGAGCCATAAGCCGATCGACGAGCGCGGATTTGCGGCCGTGGCGGCGAAAGTCGCCGGTATAAAGGAGCCGCTTTCCGGCGCCCTCGACGAGCAGCATGTAGGCATCGAAGGCGGAGTGGTCGGTGAGAATCGGCGTAACCGTGAACGGCCCGATCGCAAACGGTCCCGAGTGGCTGTCCCAGGTCTCGAATGTTCGGGTGAGCGGGCGGCGCGTGACGTCGCCTGTGATCGCGATCAGTTTTGCCGAGCCCGACCCAGTCCAGATTGGCCAAGCGGGCGGAAGCTCTTCAACCAGCCCCCAATGGTCCTGGTGCGGATGGCTGATGAGGACGGTCGCCGGGCGTGTCCGATCAAGCGATGCCGGCAGGAGGCCGGTGGCGCCTTCGGGCGCGTCGAGCGGCCGCCCCGCGTCTAGGATGAGGCGGTCTCCGTCCGAGTGCGCGATCTCGATGCAACTCCCGCCGATCTGCTGTGTGCCGCGGTGGACGGTCAGGGTTAGAGTCACGCGCGCGTCTCAAGCGCCATGTCACCAAATCCGCTCACCATCTGGACGTGAATGCCGATGTCGCGCAGCTTCTTTAGATGTCCGTTCTCTCTGAAGGCGACGTCTGCTGCTCGATCGTCGATCAGAAGGCGGGGTTTGTCATCGATACAAAGCGGCAGTGCGTCCGGTGTGCCGACGGCGATGATGCTCTCTCCGAGGTTTTCGATTCTCGGATTTATTCTCTTAGCAATCTTGTGAAATTCTACGAGTAGGCGGCAAGCATTTTGATAGGCAGAAGCGACCAATTCACGGTGTTTCTCGTGATCTAACCAGAGCGTATATCGCTCAAGCTGATTAACGACTTCGGGCTGGCCATCGCCTTGGCAGCGGGCGCGAGAGTCGTCAACCAACTTCGCTTCCCAGAACACGATTCGCCAGCGGTCGCCGTCCGGTTCGAGCGCGACGAGATCCATCCGCGGCGCTGTCCGCTTCTGACCGGGAGGCGAAAAGGGCGGAAGGGCCATTTCGAGGTCAATTGTGTCGGGGTTCCGCGCCACGACCAAATCTACGAACCGCTTCTCCTTGCCAACGTGTTTGTTGGCATTGGCGACCCAGCCGTGCAGGTCAGCTACGCCCCCATACTCCCGAAGCCGGCCTGTCTCCTGGTCGTGGAGACCAGCCGACGTCAGGGTGACGTAAGTTTGGCCAACGCCCTTGTCGCCGTGGATATACTTATCGTGAATGCGGGCTTGCAGTTCTCCACTCCTACCGAAGCCGATTTTTGCGACGGACTGACCACTCCGATAAAGGTTGAGATAGTCGTTGCGAATCGCCAGACGAAGGCGCTCGGGATCCTCCTCGTGCGGCGGGCCTTCCGTGAGGAGTTCGGTCGCCTGCGGCATTTCCCGGCGAAGAGCGCCACCCGCCGGTTGCCAGTAGAGGAGCATGTGCTTGAACCAAGGGTTTTCCTCAAGAACCTGATCGTTGATCCGCTTGATGCAAAACGTACGTGCAAATGTCGACATGTCGTCCACTTTCCACAATTACTAATGTAACGGCCTTGATTTGATCCTTCGGTCAATGGCAGGTTGGGATCTCCCGTGACAGTGCCCGAAATCTCGAATCCCAGCACTGATGAATAATTCGTTTTAACAACTTTCACAACTAATTCATTTTAAAACGAAACTCTCAGAAGCCAGCGGCGAGCGCCGCCACCGGCCTGGCTTCGATCGCCTCGCGATAATCCGCTATGACGTCCTTGGCCGCACCGATGCCCTGCACAACGCCATCCTCGATCCAGATGACCCGGTCGCAGATCTCTTGCAGGGTTTCGATATCGTGGGATACGACGAGAATCGTGCCGCGGTTCGCGAAATCCTTGATAAAAGCGTCGCACTTCGCGCCGAAAGCCGCGTCGCCGACCGAGAGCGC
>JBOHXL010000135.1:0-90832 GCA_050736975.1 Chthoniobacterales bacterium
CAGATCGCAGCGGATATGCTCCTCGCTCGCGTCTTGCCATCCAGCCCAAAGCGCTCTCGCGCGACCCTTCCCTACTTTCCGGATAGCCTCTAGCCCGGAGACGGTTTGGGCAGAAGGCCTTTAAAGCTGGTGTGAAAGTAAGTTAAGAGCTGGTTACCGAGACTGGCTGGGCTGGGCTTGGCTGGGTTCCTTTCGGCCGGCGAAAAATCGCTCAATGACATAAAACGTCACCGGGATGAGAAAGATAGCGATACCGGACGCGGCGATCATTCCGCCGATGACTGTCGACCCAAGAACGCGGCGCGCGACGGCGCCGGACCCGGAGGCAAACCAAAGCGGCAAACATCCGAAGATGAACGCAAATGAAGTCATCAGGATCGGGCGCAAACGCAATCGCGCGCCTTCGAGCGCGGCGTCGAGCAGCGGTTTGCCTTTCTCGTATTCGTCCTTCGCGAATTCAACGATCAGGATGGCGTTTTTCGCAGCCAGACCGATGAGCATGATCAATCCGATCTGCACATAGATATTATTTTGCATTCCCCGGAGCCAAAGCGTGAGGAAAGCGCCAAACACCGCGACCGGCGTCCCGAGCAGGACGCTGAACGGCAGCGACCAGCTTTCGTAGAGAGCAGCGAGGATCAGGAACACGAAAATAAGTGACATCCCGAAAACCAGAGTGGGGGAGACGCCTTGCTGCGCTTTCTTTTCCTGATACGACAGGCCCAGATAGTCGTAGCCCATCTCCCTGGGCATGGTTTGTCGAAAAGTTTCCTCGAGCGCGTTCATTGCCTGGTACGAACTGTAGCCCGGCGCGGCCGAACCGTTGATTTGGGTCGCGCGGTATTCGTTGTAACGCACTGTGAACTCCGGACCGGCGGTGTTCTCGATCGTTGAAATGGCGTCGAGCGGTACGGGATCGCCGTTCGAATTGCGAACGAAGAACTGGCCCACGTTCTTCGCGTCGGTTCGATATTCGCCTTCCGCTTCAATGTAGACCTGCCAGGTCCGGCCGAACCGGTTGAAGTAGTTCACGAAAAAGCCGCCCATAAATGTCTGGAGCGTTTGATAGACCGAGGTGAGATCGATTCCCTGCTTGATCACTTTGTCGCGGTCGACCTTCACGAAAACCTGCGGAACATTTGGCAAAAATGTCGGAATCAACGTGCCGAGCTCGGGCCGTTTGCGTGCTGCATCCAAAAATGTCTTCACATTTCGCGCGAGAAACGGGACGTCTTTGCCCGCGCGGTCTTCAAGCATAAACGTGAATCCACCGGACGTGCCGACGCCGGGGATCGCCGGCGGTGGAAACGCAAACGCGATACCTTCGCTGAGACTACCAAGGTATTGACTTATTCGCGCCTTGATGGCCGTGTATTGTTCTTCGGGTTTCGTTCGCTCGCTCCACGGCTTAAAAGTCACGAAGAAAAAGGCGCTGTAAGTATTCTGAACCAGACTGAGGAGACTGAATCCGATGACACTGGTCGTGTACTGGACACCGGGCGTTTTGCTCAGGAAATCTTCGATTTTACGGCACGCTTGGTCGGTGCGCTCGAGCGAAGCGGCGTCGGGCAATTGCAGCGCGAGAAACATGTAACCCTGATCTTCCTCGGGCAAAAAGCCGCTCGGCAATTTCGAGCCGAAAAAACCGGCACCGACCGCGAGCACAAAGAGTAACGCGAAACTCAGCACGGCTTTCCGAATCGCGGCGCGCGACCAATTTACATATCCGTGGGTCGCGCTGCCGAAGACGCGATTGAACTTGTCGAAAAACCAGGCGAGCGGTCCGCGCGATTTCTTGCGCGGGCGGAGCAACAGCGCCGAAAGCGCAGGACTGAGGGAAAGCGCGTTGAACGCAGAGAAGATGACCGAGATCGCAATCGTCAGGGCGAACTGTTGATACAATCTGCCGGTGATGCCGGGGAGAAACGCGGTCGGAATGAACACGGCGGAAAGCACGAGCGCGATGCCGATCACGGGCGCCGACACTTCGCGCATTGCCTGCAACGTTGCGTCGCGCGGCGACATTCCTTCTTCGATGTGACGCTCAACGGCTTCGACCACCACGATCGCGTCGTCGACGACAAGACCGATCGCGAGTACGAGTCCGAAGAGCGAAAGCGTGTTGATCGAGAATCCGAACAACGGAAACAACACAAACGTTCCGACCAATGAAACCGGCACCGCGCAAAGCGGAATCAGAGTGGCGCGCCAGCCTTGGAGGAAAATGAAAACGACGAGCACAACCAGCGCGAGCGCTTCGAGCAGCGTCTTCAAAATTTCCTGCATGCCTTCCGTGACGGAGAGCGTTTGATCGAGCGAAACGACATAATCCATGTCGGCGGGAAACCGTTGCTTCGCTTCCGCCATTAACTTGCGCACCGATTGCGCGGCTTTGACGGCGTTGGTTCCGGGCAACTGATACAAAGCAAGAATTGCCGCGGGTTGCCCGTTTAGCCTGCCTCTTAAGTTGTAAGTTTGCGCACCGAGATCGATCCGAGCGATGTCCTTCACCCTTACGAACGAGCCGTCCGGATTCGCCCGAACGACGATCTCTCCGAATTCCTCCGGCGTTTGCAACCGTCCCTGCGCGCGAACCGTGTAAGTGAATTTCTGTCCGCTCGGAATCGGTTCGCCTCCAACCTGGCCGGCGGGATTGACGTTGTTTTGCTTTTGCACTGCGCTGATGATGTCCGGAACAGTGATGCCAAGCTTCGCAAGTTGATCAGGCTTCACCCACAAGCGCATCGCGTATTGGCCGGCGCCGAAAATCTGGACGTTTCCAATTCCCGGCAGTCGCGTGAGTTGATCGAACAAATTAATGTAGCCGTAGTTCGCCAGAAAAATGTTGTTGTAGGTGCCTTTGGGCGAATAGAGCGAGACCAGCATCAGTGGCGCCGTTGTCGATTTCTTAACGGTCACGCCGTAGTTGTTCACGTCGGCCGGCAATTGCGATTGCGCCTGCGCCACGCGCAATTGCGTCAGGACCTGGTCGATGTTCGGGTCGGTTGCGACATCGAAATTGACGATCAATCGCATGTCACCGCTATTGGCGTTGATCGAGTACATGTAGTTCATGTTGTCCACGCCACTCATCTGCTGCTCGATCGGCGCCGCGACCGATTGCTCAACCGTTAGCGCATCCGCACCGGTGTAGTGGGTTTGCACCTGAATTTCAGGCGGCGCGATTTGCGGATATTGCGCGATCGGAAGTCCGAGAACGCAAACCCCGCCAATCAGGACCATCAGAATCGCGATGACGATTGCAACGATCGGTCTCCGGACGAAAAACTCAGACATGGCCGATCAGGGGTTTTGCGGAGTCGTTGTTGGTTGGGGGCCGGCGGATTGCTCTGGCGCCGGCGACTCCCACTCTTTCACCGTTACCGGCGATCCTTCGCGGACCTTCTGCCAGCCCTGGACAATCACTTTCTCGCCCGGTTTCAATCCCTCGGTCACTTCCCAGAATGCGCCCAAACGCTCGCCCATTTTAATCGGGCGAATGGTCGCCTTATTATTTTGATCGACAACGGCGACTTGATAACTTCCCTGAAGCTCATTCACGGCTTCCTGCGGAACCACCAGCGCGCCTTTCTTTACGTCGGCGACGAACCGGACTTTTCCGAATTGGCCGGGGCGAAGCTCATTTCCCGGATTTGGAAACGTCACTTCGTAACGGATTGAGCCGGTCTTTACATCAAGGCTGCGATCGAGGGCGTAAAATTTTCCTTTGTGTGGATAAAGGTTGCCATTGCCGAGAATCAATTCGAACTGCAACGAGTTGATGTAACGCTGGCGTTCGTCGGCATCGGGATGACGAGAAATAAAATCGGTGAACGGGCCTTCCCCGGCGGTAACGATCGCCTTAATTGGATCTAGTTGTGAGACCGTCGTCAGCACTCCCGTGCTCGGACCAACAAGATCACCCACCTGGCTATTGGCGAATCCGGCCAGCCCATCGATCGGTGCCGTAATTTTGGTATAGCCAAGATTGAGTTCGGCGGTTTCTACTGCGGCTTTGTCGGCTTCAACATTCGCTTTGGTCGAGTCCGCCGCCGCGATCGCAGTATCGCGCTCCGAGTCGCTGATGACTTTCTTTTCAAACAAGTCGCGCGCGCGTTTTTCATCCGCATCGGCTTTGGCCTGGTTGGCCTGGTCTTTCGCCAAAGTGCCTTTCGCTTGAGCTAGTGCAGCCTCGAACGGACGCGGGTCGATTTGAAAAAGCAGATCGCCTTTCTTCACGAGGCTGCCTTCGTGATAATCCCGCGAGACGATGTAGCCTTGCACTTGTGCGTTGATGTTGGCGTTGATGAATCCATCAAGCGTGGCCACGCGCTCCAGGGTGCGGGGCACATCCCGCGGTCTGACGGTGGTAACGAAAACCTCCGGCCCGCTCGAGATGACTGGTGCCGGTTTGCGCGAACAACCTGCGGATAAAACAATCAGCAGCACGGCGCTGCCGGCTGCTACTTTGGAGAATCGCTGGTGGACCATGGAGATCTTTGTGCTCCCGAGCGTAGAACTAGACTTTAAGGAACGCGAGCAGATTTGTGTTGAAGACTTAGGTTATGCGGGAGAGCCATTGGCTTGTGAGTTACACACAACAGAAAGCAGGTCAGGTCGAGTCTTTTTACAGAGACGCTTGACGGACCCGGCGCCGAAAAAAAATCTCCCTAAAATTTGCGCGGGAGCAATGTTACAATTGTGTGACATGGAGGGTTCACCGCGCAATGACCGACGGTAAATAGAGGTGGTCGCTCTCGACATTGAAGACGCGGTTCAAGCGGGCGCGGTAGTTCTCGAAGGTAATCTGCCCGGCCAGTTGCAGGAGCTGCTCTTCGGAGAATTTTTCCCGCAAACGCGCGAAGAGAGCGTCTGAGATAGTGGATGGTGTGGCAGCCATGGCGTCGGCCAGTTCGATAACCAGGCGTTCAACCTCATTGAAGAGCGAGAGATCGTCGCCCGGCACGGCCTGCAGTTTCTCATCGCTCAAGCCTGCTTTTCTGCCCACGGCAGAATTGATGTCGATTCAGAAAGGGCAACCGATCCTGGCGGCCGTGCGCACTTTTGCCAGTTGAATGTAGCGAAGCGAAACGAGGCGTTTGCGGCCGAGACCAGCTTCCATCGCGATGCTGCCCCAGACGAGGCCCGGCACGCGCATCTGGATTTTCGCCGGGGTCAGATCGCGACCGAACATTTTGCGCATGGCTCCATAGAACCAGCGCAGGTGCCAAGGAGCCTGCCTTTTCTCGAGTCCGGAAATTCGCGCCATTCTCGCCTCCTCATTTTATATCGCGCCGGTCGAGGAGACCGGACTCAAGAAAGTCCGGCCCTCATCACGAGGGTTCTTTTCAAGAGGCGCCGTTAGGTGCCTGGGTCAGTCGCCTATTGAAGGAACCGGATGGTCATCGGGTAGCGGTAGAATTTGCCGTTGCTCGCCTGGATGGCGGCGATGATGACGAAGACGGAGTTCAGGACCCAGAGCACAGCAAGCAAGACGAAGCCGATCAGGATGAGGCAAAAGACGGCGGCGACGATGTTGTAGATGAGCATCGAGATTTGGAAGTTGAGCGATTCCTTGCCGTGGGCGTCGATCTCGGGCGCATCGCCCCGCTTGACCAGCCAGACGATGAGCGGCCCGATCAGGTGACCGGGGAAATGGAGAAAGACGCCGAGCAAGGCGCTGGCGTGGCAGAGCGCGGCCCAGGTACGGACATTGGTCAAGCCGGAAGCGGCCGGGAGTGGTGGTGGTGTCGGAAAGGTGGTTTCCATGGTGCCTATCAATTGGATGCAGCCGGGCGGTCATTTGGATTCAGGAAACAAGAAGGTGTAACGCTCCCGTGACGCAGCCGCGCAGTTGCGAGGAGAGGCCGGGCTTCCCTGTAACGGATGCCCGCCGCGGCGAGGTACTCGGGAAGTGCGCCGTTGATGCCGGCGACTCCGCTTCCGTTTTTCCGATGCAAAGAATGCTGGTTCGCGTTGGGCGGTTGGCGCTATATCTAACAGGCAGATGAAGCAGCCCGAATCGCCCATTCGCAATATCTCCGACACGGCGCGCTGGGTGGCTGTCTATCGTGCGCGAGAGACCGAGCGGCCGGATGCGGTATTTCGCGATCCTTTTGCCCGGCGCCTGGCAGGGAAACGCGGAGAGCAAATTGCCGCTTCGATGCCGTTCGCGGAAAAGCACTCCTGGCCTTTCGTCGCCCGGACGTGGCTGGTCGATCGACTCATTGATGAGCAGGTGCGGCAAGGCGCCGATATGGTCGTCAATCTCGCCGCCGGACTCGATGCTCGCCCGTATCGGATGGATCTGCCGCGCTCACTGCAATGGATTGAAGTCGATTTGCCGGAAATCCTCGCGCACAAGGAAGAGCTGCTGCGAGCGGAGAAGCCCGTCTGTCAGTTGGAGCGAGTTCGGCTGGACCTTTCGGATACCAACGAGCGCCGCGAATTGTTTTTGGAACTGGGCCGGCGAGCCAGCAGTGTGTTGGTCGTGGCCGAGGGTTTACTGATTTACCTCACCGCAGAGGAAGTCGCGCAACTCGCCCGGGATCTCGCCGCGCCCGCCGCCTTCCAGCATTGGATCATTGATTTGGGTTCGCCCGCGCTGTTGCGAATGCTGGCGAAGAAGATGGGCGCGCCGCTCGACCAGGCCGGCGCTCCGTTGAAGTTTGCGCCGCAGGAAGGACCCGATTTCTTCACCCGTTGCGGCTGGAAGCAGGAAGAAGTTCATTCGAGTATCCACGCCGCCGCGAAGCTTAGACGGCTCCCATTCTTTCTGCGCCTCATCGCTAGGATTTCCTCGCCCCGTTTCCAGGCACGCCGCCCCTGGTCGGCGGTCTGTCTCCTCGCCAGGCAATGAATGCGGCGCGGCGATTCAAAAGCGCGGGTTCTGCGTCAATCTACTAATTTACTGACTATTGCCCGGCGTGACGAGACATTTCGCCCTGCTTGGAATGCCATCGCGCTTTTCTTTTGAGCGTTCGAAAAAAGCGCAGGAAAAAAGGACTGATCCCAGGACCGACCACAGGCCCGCCGCGCAGCCGAAGAATCCTTGAGGACGTGAGACGCTAAGCGTCTTAGTCCGGAGGCGAGAGCATGTGATACCTGCTCCGTTCGAGAATCGGACCTTCTGTGCTGCCGCTAAGGAACTGCACAAGGAAGGGGTTGCGTGACTGACGCATTTCAGTGGGAGTTCCCTTTGCGACGATGCTCCCGCGATGCAGCATCGCCATGCGGGTCGCGACGCGAAAGGCACTATCCATGAGATGAGTGACTATGATGGAAGTGACTTTCGAACGTTCGGTCAGATCAACAATTAACTTATCAATCACCGCGCTCACGACCGGGTCGAGTCCCTGGGTTGGTTCATCGAAAAGGATTAACTCCGGCTCCATGACCAAAGCGCGGGCTAGGCCAACGCGTTTGCGCATTCCACCACTTAGCTCGAAAGGCATGAGTTTGCCTTCCCCGCCCATTTCAACGAGCTCGAGCTTCTGCGCGACGATGAGATCGATTTCGCCGGCACTTTTCCGGGTTAACTCCTGCAGGGGTAAGGCAAGGTTTTCAGCCACGCTAACCGAACTGAGGAGCGCCGCGTCCTGATAGACCATCCCAATTCGCGTTCGAATCTGCTGCAGATCGGCCCGCGTGAGAGACGAGAGATCCTGACCTTTGAATAAGACCGAGCCACTGGTTGGCTGAATGACTCCGAGGATGAGGCGCAGAATCGTCGTCTTGCCCATGCCGCTCTGGCCGATGATGACCAGTCTTTCCTGAGGATCAACCGCGAGCGAGATCGCATCCAGGACCCGCTTCGGGCCAAAGCTCAGGCTGACTTCACGGAGCTCGACAACATGCGAGCTCTGCACGTTTCCGTTCTCTTTCGTGCCCCTTAGAAGCGGCTTCGACTTGGTACCGTGATGACTGGACATTTAGCGTAGCGAACCACTTGTTCGGCGACGCTCCCGAGCAGAGCACGCCTAAAACCTGTCCGGCCATGAGTGGAAGTCACAAGCAGGTCGATCTCGCGGCGGCCGCTCGTATTCGAAATCGCGTCCGCCGTCGGACCAACTCGCACTTCCGTTTCGCAGGTAATGTCCTGTAGAAACGTCATGGCCTTAAGCCTGGCCATCTCCTCCCGGGCGGTTTCGGTAGCGATTTGGACGAGCGAGCCAGAGGTGGAACTCATCCGGTCGAATCCGATGACTTGCGCATAAGGATAGACGGCATGGAAAAGGTGGAGGCTCGCCCCCATGCTGCGGGCAAGGCGAGCAGCGTAGCGGACACCGGCGAGTGAGCATTTGGAAAAGTCGACTGGGACAAGGATTCGGCCCAGTTTGAAGTCAGTCATCACGCTGTCATCCAGGCTGGTTGCCTGGTATTTCGCGCCGCGCAGAACCAGGACGGGACAGGGTGCGAAACGAACCACTCTCTCCGCGGTACTGCCAAGGACCACGTGTTTCAAGCCCGTATAGCCGTGGGTCGACAGAACAATCAGGTCAGCCTTGATCGTAGCTGCGAGGCGACAGATTTCATGGTCTGGCCGGCCCGAAGGAACATGACAGTTATCGGGCCAGAACTGCACGTCGTGTGCACGCTGGATCTCGGCCAGGCGATCCTGCATCAGCGCAATCGCGTCGGCGCAGTTTAGCATCAGCTGGCCGGCTCTCGAGATGGCGGTGAGTTCGTCGTCCGGCTGGACGTGAATGAGATGGATCGCCGCTTTGAATTTTTCGGCGAGCGGGATCGCATACTTCAGCGCCTGCATGGAAGAGTCTGAAAAATCCAGCGGGACGAGAATGGTTTGGAGTCGCAACAAATCTCCGATCGGAAGGGTTCGTCCCCGGATGAAGGCACGCCGCGTCGTGCCACGATCAGGTGCAATGGGTGGTTCGCTGTCTACGATGGTTATTTTCATTTTGGAAGAGATGGTTCAGACCGAGTGGGACTCTCGAAAGCGATTTGTCCTGCGTCTTTCCGGAGCGGGATGCGCGAGAAGTTTGCGGCCTCTTTTGGTCGTGGCTTCGCTCAGCGCCGGCAACGGTTTCGGGCTTCCCTGCGCGCTCTGCCTGCCGGCGTTGGATGGAGCTATCTTCGTTAGGCTGGCAAGTCGAATTTCCGGATGCGTCGGCACCACGAGCACCGGCCGGCTGGCGTGGCGCACCAGGTTTTCGGCCACGCTGCCCATGAGCAGATGCTTGAGACCGGTGCGGCCGTGGGTGGCGGTGATGATCAGATCGACGTTGCTTTTCTCCGCGAAAGCGCAGATTTCCGAGACGGCCGGCGCCACTGTGATCACTGTCTCGAAAGGGACGCGACAGAACTTGGCGAGTCCAACAAACCGCTGCATCTGGTCCTCGGCATCGCGGCGCGCGGCCTCCTCCAGCGCTGAGAGATCATACATTGCGAAGCCATCGGCGGTGAATGCGTCCGCCAGCGGGACCGCGTGAAAGATGGTCAGCCGCGAAGCCATTCGCTCGGCCAACTCGATTGCATATTCGAGGGCCTGGAAGGACGGCTGCGAAAAGTCGACCGGGACAAGAATGTGATCGAAGCCTCTTCTTTGGGCAGCGGAGCTTTCGCGGGCTTCCCGCCTGACCAGGACAGGGCACGGTGAGTGTTGCACGATGCGTTCCGCGGTGCTTCCACCAAAAAAGCGCGTGATCCCGGTATAACCGTGCGTCGGCATAACGATCAAATCCGCACCAATCTGCCCGGCCAGCTTGCAGATCTCCTGAAAGGTCGGCGCGCCAGCCATGAAATGGCAGTTCTCCGGGGCGAGCCCATTTTTCTTTGCCAGCATCCTGAGGCGGCGCGCCCGCCGGGTGGCGGCGTCGTCGCGATAAGTCATAACCGACAGCGGCACTGGCGCCAGCAATCCCGGCGAATAGTAAAACTCGTGCACGTGCACGAGATGGATCGAGGCGTCGAAGCGGCGCGCCAGGTCCTTCGCTATCTCGATCGCCGGCCCTGATAATTTGGAGAAATCAATCGGGACCAAAACCGTTTTGATATCGGGCTTTTTCATTTTTTTTCCTCCATGGTTTCAGATCGTCAGGGTGCGCGCGCTGCTCGTTAGTTGCGGGGCCGCGATCGATCGTTTAGCGCCAGAGTCTCTTCTCCGATTTCCTTGCCTGACGACCTGTTTCAGTTCCTTGACTCTTGTCTCCGGATGCGATGGCACGACCAGGACGGATTGACTTGCGCGTCGCACGACCTGTTCCGCCACGCTGCCGATCAGCAGATGGGCGAAACCAGTGCGACCGTGGGTGGCAGTGATGATCAGGTCCACCCGGTGTTGTTCGGCCACGGCGCAAATCTCCGCGACGGGATGGCCGGTCTTGAGCAGGGTCTCGAACTGGACGCGGCCGAATTGGACCGGACGCAGAAAGGCTTCCAACTGCCGTTCCGCTTCTTCGCGGGCTACCTGCCTGACGTCGGAAAACCGGTAGACTCCCAGGCCATCGGTACTCAATTCGTCACCAACATAGACGGAGTGCAGAATGATCAGCTTCGCGCCGGCACGCTCGGCAAACTCGATTGCATAGTTAAGCCCAGCGGACGATGCCTCCGAAAAATCGATCGGAACCAGGATGGTTCTGGCCCGAGCAGGCGCAATTTTCCCCGGCGCCGCTTTGGCCTTTTTTTCTTTCCCCACCCGGGTAACCAGGACTGGACAGGGCGAATGCCGGACGACGCGTTCGGCGGTACTCCCGAGGAAGGTATGCCTGAGACCGGTGCGGCCATGGGTTGGCATCACGATCAGGTCCGCCCGGATTCCTTGCGCGAGTCGGCAGATTTCATGGTAAACGGACGCGCCTTCGCAAAGGTGGACCGAATCGGCGGACAAGTTGTTTCGCCGCGCCACGTCTCTCAGGTCTTCGCCCAGGGCGGTAACCCGGTATTCCTCAAATGAGATGGCGGGCCGACCTGACGATAGAACGGGACCCATGAACGTAACCGGATATTGCTGGTGATGGACGTGAACGAGATGAATGGCCGCGCCCGACTGTTGTGCCACCTCTTTTGCCTTCGCGATCGACTCGATCGACATAGGTGAGAAATCGATTGGAACGAGAAGGTTGCGGATCCATAGCGTTTTCATGATTCAAAATCTTGCGAAAAAACCGGGGCAGGGCTCGGCATGATTTGCCGAAGTTGCAGCATTTCTTGCTCAGGCCCGGAGTCCCGCTGTCGTTTCTAACTCGTCGCGCGCGCAGAATGACGGGCGCATTTCTCGAATCAACGCTTCCAAGACGCCGCCTTGCGGCGCGCAACGCAGGCTGCCTCTGAGTTGCGAGTTAGTTTAAGGCACGGGCTGCTTCCGAGACTCGAGGAAGGCGGTGATTTTGGCCAACTCTTCCGGCGTCAGAGATTTGTCGAAGGCAGGCATGTTAACGCCGCCGTTCACGATCCGGATGACGATATCACCATGGGTGAGGCGGTCTCCGACCCAGGTAAGATCGGGTCCACGTCGGCCGCCGTGGCCGTCGATGAGGTGGCAATTTAAACACGCCTTTTCCTGAAAGAGGCGCGCGCCTTCAAATATTGGCCCGCTTGTCGCACCGATGATTTTCGGCGTCAGGGGTTGCGGATCAAAGTTAGGCGACCATGGGGATCTGGCGCCCGCGATCCAAAGAGAACCGATCATGATCACGCTCAGGAGCACGACCGCGATCGCCCACGGTCGACGCGAAGCCGCGCGTTCCCCGCGGTTATTCAGTATGGGAACGACCAGTAACAGAATGCCAACCAACGCCGGAGCGAGGATCATGACGTAGCCCTCCAGCGCGGGCGGAATCAGCGCCAGCACGGCAAAATACCAGAGCAGATACCAGTCGGGGCGGGGATCCGCTTTCAGGATGCTCGGATCGGGGGGCTTATCGAGCGCGGGTGGCCCGAAATAGATGGCGAGAAACGCGATGACCACGATAAGGATCGTGCCGACGACAAAATCTCGCCACGCGCCGTCAGGCCAGAAGGGGACGCCGGTTTTCTCCAGCTCTTCGTGATACTCCTTTCGGTAGGTATCCGGATGTACAGGCTTGCCTGCGACGGGTGGTTCTGAAATGCCGTGGCGCAACACCAGCCAGAGATGGATCCCGATGAAGACGAACATCAGCGCCGGTACGAGGAAGACGTGAATAGCAAAGAAGCGACTCAAAGTGGCGCCCCCGATGGTTGCGCCGCCGAGGATGAAGTGCGCCAGCCAGTCGCCGATGAGCGGAACCCGCCCCGCTTGCTCGGCCGCAATCACGACCGACCAGGTCGCGGTCTGATCCCAGCGCAGAAGCTGTCCGGTAAATCCCATCGCGAGAGTGAAGGCGAGAAGCAGGACGCCGGTGGTCCAATTCATTTCGCGCGGGAATTTGTAAGCGCCGAAGAGAAAAGTCTGCGCCATGTGAGCGCCGACCATGAGGATCATGGCCGACGCACCGAAGTAGTGCAGGCCACGAAGAAAGTTGCCGAACGGTGCCTGGTTGGTGATGAATTGAAGCGTCTCATAGGCCTGCGACGACGAGGAGACGTAGGAGAAACTCAACGCTATACCGGTCACCACCTGGACGATGAACGCCACTAGCGTGGCGCTGCCAAAGGTGTACCACCAGCGCGCATCGTGCGGCACGAGATGCTTGGCGGCGGGGCCGATCAAATCGACGATGCCGAGGCGGTCATCGATCCAACGCCAGGCTCCGAGGACGAGCCGCTTCATAGCTTGGTCGTGATCGGGATCGGGCCGGGTTTGATTTGCACCTGACCGTTCGCGACTCGCACCAGGAGGCGGGGTAGCGGGCCGGGTGGCGGACCCGCCGCGACGGTGCCGTCTGAATAGTAAACGCCGCCGTGACACGGGCACATGAAGAGCTCGGCGTCCGACAACCAGCGCACCGGACACCCCATGTGGGTGCAATGAACCGAAAAGGCGATGAATTCATCCTCGCTCACGCGGCGCAGCCAGGCGGCGCTCTTCGCCGAGATTCCTGCCCAGGGTAACGATGAAGGATCGGCGATCGTGACGTTGACGGTCTTGCCGATTTCAAAATCGGTCACCTTGCCAAGCGATAGCCATTCGCTAGGTGCTTTGCGAAAGAGTGGGGCGATGACAAAGCCAACCAGCGGCACTCCAAGAATGGCGGCGCAGAGGCCACCGAGCGCGATTGAGATCTTCTCCAGGAAACGGCGGCGCGTTATCTCCTCCCCCGATCCTGCGCCAGATCTTGATTCGTTAGGCGCGATTTCGTTCACGGCGAATTTCAGTGATCCACCCGGCGAGTGAGGCAATAAAAAGACCGGTGCCCACCGCGAGAATGACCCCCGAAGTGACGAAGCCCCAGAAAAAGAAGGTGGTGCCCATGGCCAGGCCGGCCGGAAAGTAATTCGGCCGCGGCAGTTGTTCGTCCGGGAGCACCTCCCAGCCTTCATGCGATTGTTCAGAGTTTTGTTCCATGAGAGTCGTTAGGTTATCGGGCGCGCGGAGGGTGCTTCCCCAAACCAGCGCGCGATTTGGCCAAAGATCGCGCCGAGATAGATGAAACACATCGGCACCCACATGAGGAGTCCGCCGATCTGCTGGTCTTTTTCCGGAGTAAATCCCCAACCGGATCGGATCGTCTCCCACATTGCGAGCCGGTCACCCACCGGCAGCGCGTAGATCGAACAAACGGTGACGGGAGCGAAAGTAAGAATGATTCCGAGCGCGCTGCAGGTAACGCACGCACTGAACAGATAGAGAACTGCCCCGGGTGGCGAAAGCCGTTCTTCTTCCCGGGGTGCGGTGATCTGACTCCAGAAGAGCGTGCCGAGGACCAGGAGCGAAACGGTTTGTAGAGCGTAGACCGAGCGGGACGTGACGGCGGCGTTGCAGAGCGTCGGCCAATGCCAAAACCACATCGCGCCCACGCCGGCGATCCAGCCGGCCACGGGATGGGCGAGGAAGCGCGGCCGCCATGACAGCGAAAGCGATCGCGGCAGACTGAGCAGGAGGAACCCGGGCACGATCAGCAAGAGCAGAATATGTTGCAGCATGTGCGCGCTAAAAAGATAGCCATCGGCCAGGGCATTGATCGGTGATACGAGAGTGAGTAGGAAAATGGTGAGCGCGAGAAGGAACCAGACAAATCGGCGTCCCGCGCGAAAGGCAAAGAGATAGGCAGCGAGCCCGGCCCCGGCGGCTATGAGCACCACCGGATTCCAGGTCCAGGCCGAGAGCAAGAATTGTTCAGTGCTCATCGGATTCGAGGCAGGATGTAAACGACGGATAAAACAAAAACCCAGACTACGTCGACGAAGTGCCAGTAAAGCCCGACCGCGTCGAGCGCCGGCCAAGGCTGCTTCTTCGAGTCACCGGCGATCGCCAGGCCCAGCAGAACAAGCAGTGCGATCAGGCCGACGCAGACGTGCAGTCCGTGAAAGCCGGTCAGGGTAAAGAAGGTCGTGGCAAAAAGATTCGAGTTCACATCGACGCCACTCTTAAAGAGATGCCAATACTCCATTCCCTGGCCGCCGATAAAAATCCCGCCGAGAACAATCGTCGCGCTCAGCCAGCCAATCATCTTGCGCTGATTATTATTGCGCAGGCCAGTCTCGGCGCGCCAGATCGTAAAGCTGCTCGCAAAAAGACAGACGCTAAAGAGCCCGGTCTTGAAGAGGTCCAGTTCATGCGGATTCGGTCCGGCTTGCGGCGTCGCGTTGTAATAAAGAAAAGCGAGGATGAGGACAGCGAAAAAACCGGTTTCCGAAACGATGAAGGAAACGATGCTGGTCTTGTTCTTTTCCGGTTTGAATTGGTCAACGTCTCCTCTGCTGCCGACCACTGGGTCGGGACGATCTGGATGCGCGACATCCCAGAGCGGGCGGCGACTGTGAATCGGCGGCAGGTAATGAAAATTCTCATGTGGCGGCGGCGAACTGGTCGCCCATTCAAGAGTCCAGGCGTGCCACGGGTTGTCGCCGGCCCTGCGACCGTTGAGCAGACTCACGATCAGGTTCCAAACAAAGAGAAGCGAAGCGGCGGCCATAAAAAACGCGCCGATGGTCGAGACCATGTTCATCCAGGCCCAGCCTGGCAGATCCGCATAGGTGTAAACGCGCCGCGGCATCCCGGCAAGCCCGAGGAAATGTTGGATGATGAAGGTCATGTTGAACCCAATGACCATGAGCCAGAAACTCCATTTGCCGAGCCGCTCGGAGAGCATCCGCCCGCTCATTTTTGGGAACCAGTAATGGAGCGCGCCGAGAATGCCGAAGACGATGAGGCCGACAAAGACAAAATGGAAATGCGCTACGAGATAGTAGCTGTTCTTGGTCTGCCAATCGAGCGCGGCCGAAGCGTGACTTACACCCGTTAGGCCGGCGACCAGGAATTGCAAGAGGGCCGCAACGCCGAAAAGCATCGGGGTATCGAAGCGAAGACGGCCGCCGATCATGGTCGCGCTCCAATTGAGAACTTTTACTCCGGTCGGGATCGCGATCAGCATGCTGGAAGCGACGAAGAACAGGTCGATCGTATGACCCAGACCGGTGGTAAACATGTGGTGAGCCCAGACTCCGAGGCTGAGGAAAGCGATCGCGACGGTTGAGCCCGCGACAAACTCGTAGCCAAAGATCGGTTTGCGCGAAAAGACCGGGATGATCTCGGATAGGATGGCGAAGGCAGGGATCGCCACGATATAGACCTCCGGATGTCCGAAAGCCCAGAAAATATGCTGCCACATGATGGCGGAACCGCCGGGCACGAGAAAGAAATGAGTATTGAGTAACCGGTCGATCAGAATCATGACCAACCCCGCATTCAGCACCGGCAAAGCCAGGATAACGAGGAAAGCGTTGACAAAGATCATCCAGGAAAAGAGCGGTAATCGCCGGAGGGTCATGTTTGGGGCGCGGCTGCAAAGGACGGTGGCGATGAAGTTAATGTTGGCGCCAACCGAGCCGATACCCAGGACCAGGAGTGAGAGCGCCCAGTAATCCATTCCCGGTTGCGAAGAATAGGGAGTCTCACTCAAAGGCGCGTAAGCGAACCATCCCACCGCCGGCGCGCCGCCAGCCAGGAAACTGAAGTGCAGCAGGATGCCGCCAAAGGGAACGAGCCAGAAACTGAATGCGTTGAGGCGCGGGAAGGCCATGTCGCGGGCGCCGATCTGGAGCGGCACGACATAGTTGGCCAGGCCGAAGAGCACCGGCATGGCGACGAGAAAAATCATGGTCGTGCCATGCATGGTGAAGACCATGTTATAAGTGTCCGGCTGCAACAGAGTGTTGTTAGGCACGGCCAACTGGAGCCGAATGAGCAGCGC
The DNA here is from genome assembly GCA_050736975.1 of Chthoniobacterales bacterium. GTDB lineage: Bacteria > Verrucomicrobiota > Verrucomicrobiia > Chthoniobacterales > UBA10450 > Palsa-1392. The sequence continues at coordinate 16,296 of JBOHXL010000135.1, forward strand.
TTCGATCCCGCCTAAGATGAAGAAGACCAACCCCGTCACCATGTAGAGGATGCCAATCCGTTTGTGATCGACCGTGGAGAGCCACGCCATCTTCCAGTGCGCCCGCTGTTCCGGAGAAAGAATTCCGGCGCGGTCCAAAACGGTGGCGATCTCGCTCATTGCAAAGTCTCGAAGTAATCAGTCAGTTGCGTTATTTGTGTCTGATTGAACTTATAGTCAGGCATCTTTACTCCCGGCTTGACCTGCTGCGGATCGGTCAACCAGCGGCGCAGATTAGTGGGAGTATTCTCGACCACTCCGGCGCCCAGTATTTTTCGGCTCGCAAGATGGGTCAGGTCCGGACCGACCCGGGCGGACGCCGCGGTGCCATTGATGGCATGGCAATTCATGCAGCTATTTTCTTGAAAAAGAGCGAGCCCCTGCGCCGCGCTGCCGCTCACCGGAATTTTCGCCGGCGCCAACTGCGCTTTCTCCCAGGCCGCGAATTGTTCCGGCGTTTCCGCCACGACTAGAAAATGCATCCACGCATGCTGCGTTCCGCAAAATTCCGAGCAGACCCCGAGATACGTCCCGGGTTGATCCGACTGGATCCAGATATGATTCGGATGATCCGGCACGGTTGCCATTTTTCTCGTTAGCTGCGCGACCCAGAACTCGTGCAGGACATCGGCCGACTCGAGCCGGATCGCCAGCGGCCTGCCCGCGGGAATGTGAATCTCATTGGCCGTGATCACGCCTGATTTCGGATAACGCGCCTCCCACCACCATTGGTGACCGGTGATCACGATGTCAGGCGTGGCCGGCGCGGGCGGGTCGGAAGCATTCATCGACTGCCAGGTGAGAAAGATGAGCGCGACCACGATCAGACACGGGATCGCCGTCCAGACAATTTCAACCGTCTTGTTCCCCGCGACCTGCTCTGGGTCCGCCGCGCCCTCGCGCCAGCGATAGCGCATAAGCGCAAACACAATCATGCCGGCGACGATGATGAAGATCAGCGCGAAGATAATTCCCGAAACAATCGCGAGATGATAAATGGCGCGCGCTTCAGGGGACTGTGGATCGAGAACAGGCAGCGAATTCATGCTGGTTCAGGTTGAAGCGATGCGTTTCGCATCGTTTCTATCATCCGGCGCAAGAACTGCCAAGAGCTTGCATGTAAATTGTCTCAGCTAGGTTCCAGGTCGGCTGCCGGCTTGTCCAGATGTTCCCGCTCTACCAGTTTCTCAAAGGCTGCGGCGTCGAGCGTCTCTTTATTCAGAAGTTCCTCCGCGACATGGTCAAGCGAAGCGCGATGCTGTTGCAAAAGCGCCCTGGCGTCGGCGTAGGAAGCGTCCAGAATTTTTTTTACTTCTTCATCGATCTGCCGTGCCGTCTCTTCGCTGCAATCGCGCTGCAAGACGCCGTCCATCATTCCCTCGAGCATCGGGTTCTGCCGATGTGCGCAATGGACCAGGCCAATGACGTCGCTCATCCCGTAGATTGTCACCATCTGTCGCGCGAGGGCGGTCGCATGCTCGAGATCGTTCTCCGCCCCGGTGCTGATTTCATGAAACACCACATCTTCCGCGGCGCGGCCGCCCAGCATTCCCTTGATCTTGTCGAGCAACGCCGCCCGGCTCAGCAGGTAACGGTCGGCGGTTGGCAATTGCATGGTATAGCCCAGTGCCGCGCGCCCGTGCGGAATGATACTGATCTTGTGAACGGGATCGGCATACTTGCTGTAGCGCGCGACGATGGCATGGCCCGTCTCGTGGAAGGCGACGCGGCGCTTCTCTTCCTCGCTCAAACGGCGGCTTTTCCGCTCCGGCCCGGCAACCACTTTTTCCACCGCGTCTTCCAAATCCCCTTGCATCACTTCCGTCGCATTGCGCCGCGCCGCCAGCAACGCCGCTTCGTTGATGACGTTTGCCAGGTCCGCGCCGGAGAATCCAGGCGTTTGCGCGGCGATTTTCCGCAGGTCGGCGCCCGACGCGAGTGGCTTGCCCCGCACATGCAATTTCAGAATGGCAAATCGCCCATCGAGGTCGGGAGCGTCCACCACCACCTGGCGATCAAAGCGTCCGGGTCGGAGCAATGCACGGTCAAGCACTTCGGGCCGGTTCGTTGCCGCCAGAATGATGACACCCACATTTGCCTCGAAGCCGTCCATTCCGACGAGCAACTGATTCAAGGTCTGCTCGCGCTCGTCGTTCACCGCGCCGATGTGAACGCCGCGCTGCCGCCCGATGGCGTCCAGCTCGTCGATGAAGACGATGCAGGGCGCCTGCCCCTTGGCTTTTTCGAAAAGATCGCGCACCCTTGCTGCGCCGACCCCAACGAACATTTCGACGAAATCGCTCCCGCTGATGAGGAAGAACGGCACGTGCGCCTCGCCTGCCACGGCACGTGCGAGCAGCGTCTTGCCCGTCCCCGGCGGCCCGACCAGGAGAATGCCCTTGGGAATGTTCGCACCGAGAGCCTTGTAGCGTGTCGGATCCTTGAGGAACGCAACCACCTCTTGCAGCTCGAACTTGGCTTCGTCGCATCCGGCGACATCCGCAAAGGTCACGCCAGTTTCCTTGTCCGCGACGAGCTTCGCTTTGCTCGCGCCAAAACTCATGATTCCCTGGCGGAGCCCGCCCAGACGGCGGGCGAGGAATTGCCAAAGGAAAAACATGATCGCGATCGGCACGATCCAGGACCACAAGGCTTGGGAAAGAACGCTCGGGCGTTCTCCGGAGAATTTGATCCCGGCTTTTTCCATCTCGGCGACCAGGTCGGGATCCTCTACCGGAACCGTACGGAAGAAAAAGCTGGCCGGCTTTTGCGTGGCTTTGCCCTTTCCAACCGCTGGCGAAGCTGAGGACGCCTTCTTCTCGGCGGATTGCGATTTGCTTTCGCTCGAGGTTTTCGGTTCGGTTTTCGCGGACGAAGACGCCACCTTTTCACCCGGCTTGCCAACCTTTTCGTCCGGCAGAGCGCCGCGGATTTCTCCTGTGATTTCCGAATCGGCGACCGTGGCGTTCATCACGCGACCCTGAGCCAGCAGTGTCTTGAACTGGCTGTACGGGATCGTGTGCACGGCCAATTGGTGCGCCGCCTCCAGCCAGAACCACTGGAGACCAATGATGATGAGAAAAAACCAGATGAATTTTTTCCACTGGGGAGGCAGCGGTTGGCTGTGCGGCGACAAATCCCGGCGAGGTGGAGTACCCGGTTTGCCGCCGTTTCCGTCCCGCTGGAAGTGGCTCGCCACGCTTTTCACCGGTTCCCCATAACAGTTGCAGTCGAGATCGCCTACCTTGCTCTCAGCCTCTTCATGCTGCGGCGTCGGATCCGGCCGCTAACGTCTCAAATTTCGAGCGCAAGCGGGCAAAGCGCAAGAAGACCGTGGCGGCGGGGAAAGCAAGGCGCACCGCGAGGCCGAAGCAGGGAGATTCCTGAAGGAGGGAATGCGGGCAGCGGGACTGAAGCTGAAGGACCTGCTCCGGCTCAAAGGAAGCGACACGAGGAAGGTTGCCATTGCGCGTGTGACGTGCGAAAACACCACAGTAAGGATGAGCTGGATTGCAGAACAATCATCGATGAAAAGCGCGTTCAACGTCAGTCAGCAGTTGGGGCGCTCGAGACTCATCTCTCAAACACTGCCAAAGGATCTGTCGCAATGGATGAAACAGTCATAATTTCTTAGCCCGACTCCTATCCCCTGAGTTAGGTGAAACAGTTATGCGTCTCTTACATATGCTGAAGACAGCAATTCGCGTATTGTCTGGGATAGCGTTATTCGTGCTAGTTTCTATGTGCTATTCTTCCACATTGCCGTTGGTGCCGTCAGTGGTTTTCAACGGCGCCCCGCTCGAAACGGACGTGCGAGTGCAGATTACTGAGCCAGATGGTTGGGTAAAGGTTCCTCCAATAGGGAATCCGGACTTTCGCGGACCTTACAGCGTGGTTGTGTATAGTCCGAGGCCGGAACCTTCTTTTCCGGTTATCGAACTGGAAATAACGGCAAATGTTAAGCCGAAGGTACCGTTTAAGAATCAACTTCCGCCGCAGGACCCGAAGGGCACGATAGCTGTCGGCAACATGGAAACCGCCGCCCCGATATCCAGCATAAAACGAGTTGAATACTTTGACGGAAAGCACAATGGACGCCTGGCGTTGTGGCGCGCCCACAATCGCCAGTACGATGTTTACGTAACCATAGTAGTTAGCGGTAACGTCTGGGTAGATTTATGCCTGCGCTGCGATGATCCAAAGCTTCTGAAAACATACCTGAAGTTGCTTAAAGATGAAGCGCGCTCCGTCAGAATAACTCGAGATGTGAAGGGATAACGCGAGAAAGTTCGGAAAGCCATCGGGGTCGCGACGCGACCCCGTACGATTTTTTCGTGGCTTCTTAGCTTTTTCTTTCCCATAACTCAGCCAGTTGAGCGCTGGCGGTTACGGCTGACTCCATATCCTGGACCGCGACCCATTCCAGCGGGCCATGCGCGTTGTGCTCGCCGCAGAACAGGTTGGGGGTCGGCAGGCCCATCTCGGTCAGGCGCGAGCCGTCCGTGCCGCCACGTATGACGTGGTCGTAGGGCTTGAGCCCGGCGGCGGCGAAGGCCTCGCGCGCCAGCTCCACCGGGCGCATGTCCTTGCGCAACCAGTAAGCCATATTGCGATACTGTTTGCGGATCTTGCAACGGACGCGCGCCCGCGGCTCGGTCGCTTGTAACCCCGCGCAAAGGCCGCGTAAAATTTTGCCCTTCTCCGCCAGCCCTTGCAGCTCGAAGTCGCGCAGGAGGAATTTCACGACGGCCCGCTCCGTCCGGCCTTCGACATGGATTGGGTGAATGAATCCTTCCCTGCCGTCGGTTGTCTCCGGCGCGCAACGTTCGCGCGGCAGCGCTGCGAGAAGCTTTCCCGCGAGATAGGCGGCGTTCACCATGCCCTTGGCCCTGGCTTCCATGGTGTGCGTGGTGACGCCGTCGATGATGACCTCGGCTCCATCGGCGGAAAAGGTTTCCCAGCAAATCTCCCCCGGCGCACCGCCGTCCAGGGTGTAAGCCACGTCCGCCCCGAGCGTGCGCAGATCCAGTTTGTCCATGCCGCGGCCGATCTCCTCATCGGGATTGAAGCAGACCCGGATCAGCCCGTGCTTGCGCTTCGTCTCCCCGAGCAACCGCTCGACCAAAGTCATGACTACCGCTACACCTGACTTGTCGTCGGAGCCGAGCAAGGTGGTGCCGCTGGCGGTCACGATGTCTTTGCCCACGGCCGTTTGAAGCTCCGGCGATGTCGCAGGGTCCAGAGTCAGGCCGGGTTTATCCGGGAACTTGATGACGCGGCCGTCGTACTTGCGATGAACGATCGGTTTCACGTTTTTGCCGGAGCAGTCCGGCGCCGTGTCCACATGGGCCAGAAAAGCCACGGTCGGCACGCGAGTTTTGCGCGTGTTGGCGGGTATGCTCGCGATGACGTAACCGCTTTTTGTCATCTGCACGTCCGCCGCGCCCAGCTCACTCAGCTCCTGCTTCAGCATCTCCAGCAAGACCAATTGGGTTGAAGTGCTCGGAAAGGAATTACTGTTCTCGTCCGATTGTGTATCGATCCGGACGTAGCGCAGGAAGCGTGAAAGAAGGTTGTCGCTCATGCCCGGACTCTCCACGCCGGCGGCGAACACTCAAGTCTGCCTGTGGGTCGCGGCGCAAAGGTCTCTCCCACATTTGGGCAGGCGAAAACTTCACTCGAACTAATGGGCAAATCTTGCGAATGGCTGCGCGCCGCTTGTCTTTCGCAGGTGGACTCTTGGTCATCGCCTGGCTCTGATGCCAAAATAGGAAAAGCGTGAAAGCGACGATGGAAGAAAAACGCGGCGAGAAAAAGCCGGCCCTCGCGACCATGCTCGCGCCGCGCGCCATCGCGGTAATTGGCGCGACGGAGTCGCCCGGCAGCGTCGGCCGCGCCTTGATGGAAAATCTGCGTTCGTTTTCCGGCGCGGTTTATCCGGTCAATCCGAATCGCACGAACGTCCTCGGGATCGAAGCGTTTCCGAAAATCGCGGATGTGCCTGACGAAATCGATCTCGTTCTCATCGCCACCCCGGCAAAGACAGTCCCGCAAATCGTGCGCGATTGCGCGGCCGCCGGAGTGAAGGGAGCGATCATTATTTCTGCCGGCTTCAAGGAGATCGGCGCGCGTGGTCGCGAATTGGAAAACGAGGTCGCGGCGGCGCGCGGCCCGATGCGCATCATCGGTCCGAACTGCGTCGGTGTGATGCTGCCGCATCTCGGCTTGAACGCGACTTTCGTGGAACCGCTGGCGCGCCCCGGCAATATCGGATTCATCAGCCAGAGTGGCGCGCTCTGTAGCGCTATCCTGGATTGGAGCCTGTCGAATCAACTCGGCTTCAGCGCCTTTGTTTCAATCGGCTCGATGCTCGACCTGGACTGGGGCGATCTGATTTATCACCTGGGCGACGATCCGCAGACACGCAGCATTCTTCTTTATATGGAGTCGATCGGCGACGCGCGATCCTTTCTCTCCGCCGCGCGCGAAGTTGCCCTGACGAAACCGATCATCGTGATCAAAGTCGGCCGGACGAAAGCGGCGGGGCAGGCGGCCGCCTCGCACACCGGAGCGTTGACCGGGAGCGACGAAGTTTGCGAGGCCGCGTTTCGCCGCGCGGGCGTTTTGCGGGTCAATACCATCGCCGACCTGTTTAATATCGCGGAGTTGTTAGGCAAACAACCACGCGCGCGCGGTCCGCGGCTCGCGATCGTGACCAACGGCGGAGGGCCCGGCGCGCTCGCGATGGATGCGTTGATCGAGCACGGCGGTGAGAGCGCCACGTTATCGAGCGAGAGCATGCTCGCGCTCGATCGCGTTCTGCCGCGCCATTGGAGTCACGGCAACCCGGTCGACGTGATCGGCGACGCCGATGCCGAACGCTACACGCAGGCGGTGGAAATCGTGGCGCGCGACCCGGGAAACGACGGTCTTCTCGTGGTGTTGACGCCGCAGGCGGTCACCGGTCCGACGGAGGTTGCAAAGAGGTTGACAGCCTTCGCCAAGCTCGAAGGCAAACCGGTGCTCGCGAGTTTCATGGGCGGTGCGAGTGTGAGCGAGGCAATCGACATCCTCGATCGTGCTGGCATTCCCACCTTCGTTTACCCCGACAGCGCCGCGCGCGCATTCTGCCATCTCTGGCAATACACGCACGCGCTCCGCGGAGCCCACGAAACGCCGCCACTGTCCTCAGGGCCGGACGAGTCCACGGCGCGGACGGAAGCGTCGCGCCTTGTTGATCGGGTACGCAGCTCTGGCCGCACCCTGCTCACCGAACCGGAATCGAAAGAACTGCTCGCGGCCTATGGAATCCCGGTCGTAAAGACGCGGGTCGCCACGAGCGAGGATGAAGCAGTCGAGAAGTCCGCCCAGTTCAAGGGACCGGTCGTGCTGAAGATTTTCTCGCACACCATCACGCACAAATCGGACATCGGTGGTGTGAAGCTGGACTTGAAGACCGAGCAGGCCGTCCGCGCCGCGTATCGCGCGATCGAAGAAGCGACGCGGGCGCGCGGTGGAACTGACGATTTCGAGGGCGTTACGGTGCAACCAATGATCTCGCGCGATGGCTACGAATTGATTCTCGGGAGCAGCCTTGATCCGCAATTCGGGCCGGTGCTCTTGTTTGGCGCGGGCGGCTATTTCGTCGAGATCTTCAAGGACCGTGCACTTGGACTTCCGCCGCTCAACCGCACTCTGGCGCGGCGTTTGATGGAAGAGACGCGCATTTTTGCTGCGCTGAAAGGATTTCGCGGCCGGCCCGGGGTTGATCTCGCGGCGCTGGAAGAGATTCTCGTGCGCTTCAGCCAATTGGTTCTCGAGCAGCCGTCGATCAAGGAAATCGACATCAACCCGCTTATCGCGTCCACCGAGCAGATTCTCGCGCTGGACGCGCGGGTCGTGCTGCAGGTCGCCGCGGACGGGTAGCGGGCGCCCCCGGGCAAGAAACGATTGCTAAATCGCAATTGCCGTGACGCGCTCGGGTGGGGTCTGGCGCGAATAAAAGAAAAGGAGTGCTGCGTTTTCTCACCGGGAAGCGCATTGGTTCGGAAAATCCTTTATGGCAATCGAACTCGCTGAGAAAGATGGAGGCAAACTCCTGGAAGTCTCGCTCACCGGCAAACTGGTGAAGGAAGACTACGATACGTTTGTCCCGACGGTGGATCGCGCGATCGAGCAGCATGGCAAAATCCGAATGCTGGTTGTAATGCATGATTTCCACGGCTGGACGGCGAGCGCGGCGTGGGAGGACACCAAGTTCGGCGCCCGCCACTTCCGCGACATCGAGCGGCTGGCCATGGTCGGCGAAACGAAATGGCAGCGCGGGATGTCAGTTTTTTGCAAGCCGTTCACCACGGCCGCGGTCCGCTACTTTGAGCACGACGAAGTCGAAGCCGCGCGCGCCTGGCTGGCGAAACCGGGAGAATGACGTGGCCGCTGGTGAAGAACGCGGCCTGATTGCATCCTCTCGTCATGCCGTTAGGCAAAACAAATGAATTCCAATTTATACGCAGATCAAATCGCCCGGGTAAGGTCGAAGCAAAGGAGATCATCATGAAGCGACAAGCCATCCCACTCGGTCGAATACTCGGTATTCCAATCGGATTGGATTACTCATGGTTCCTGATCTTCGGGCTCCTGACCTGGATGCTGGCGGTGAGCTATTTTCCTCAGGAATTCCACAATTGGCCGCCGCTGTTGTATTGGGTGATGGGGGCGGTGACGGCCGTCATGCTTTTCGTCAGCGTGCTGCTGCACGAGCTCGGGCACTCGGTGGTCGCGTTGCGTTTCAAGGTCCCGGTGCGCAGCATCACGCTCTTTATTTTTGGGGGCGTGGCTCAGATCGGGACCGAACCGCCGAGCGCCATCGCCGAATTTCTTATCGCCATCGCCGGACCGATCGTGAGCTTTCTGCTCGCGGCCCTCTTCACTTTCCTGGAGCCGCTCGCATCCGGCTTCGAGCCACTCTGGGGAATAGTGAAGTATCTCGCCTACATCAACCTGGCCTTGGCCATTTTCAATCTGATCCCGGGTTTCCCGCTCGATGGCGGCCGGGTTTTCCGCGCCATCGTCTGGGCCGTTACCAAGAGCATGCGGCGCGCGACGGTGATTGCGGCCAACGTTGGCCGCGTCTTCGGATTCCTTTTCATTTTCGTGGGCGTTTGGCAGATGTTTTCCGGCAATTTCGGCGGCGGCCTCTGGATTGCGTTCATCGGTTGGTTTCTCGACAGCGCGGCGTCGGCCCAGGTGCATCAGGTTGTGTTTCAAGGTTTGCTCGCCGGCCACACCGCAGCGCAGGCAATGGGCGATCGCTGTACTGCGGTCCCCGCCGATCTCACTCTGCAACAACTGGTGGACGATCACATTCTCGGTGGCGGTCAGCGCTGCTTCCTTGTCAATCGCGGCGATGAGATCGTCGGATTGATGACTCTGCACCGCATCAAGGAGGTGCCCCGGGCGGAGTGGCCCGAAACGACTGCCGCCCAGACGATGGTCCCGCTTGAGAAAGTGAAGCGCATTGCCCCGGAGACGGGACTTTGGTCGGCCTTGCAGCAAATGGATCGCACCGGCGTAAACCAGCTTCCAGTCATGCGCGACGGCCGCGTTCTGGGCATGCTGAGTCGCGACGACGTCATTTCTTTTCTCGGAACGCTCAAGGAACTGGGAGACTAGCGATGACGAACGCGGGCTCTCCGCTTTGGTGGCTGGGACTGGCATGGCCGCGATCGTCATGATCTTTGCGATGACCCTGGATTACAACGTCATCGTACCCTTAGTGATTACGGTGGCGATCAGCTACGGGATCAGAAAGGGGCTTTCGCCCGAGAGCATCTACACGATGAAAACTGGCGCGGCGCGATCATCATGTGTCGGACGCACTCTACGCCCGTCGTCCCCGGGTCCAGCGTGCGAGAAAAAACGAACAGGCGGAAATGAACTCGCACCATGAATGAGGACAGACAACCAAAGGCGGTTTCCGCCGCACCGGACGAGAGCCAGGACCTGGAATCGTCATTTAAGAAACTGGCCAGCATTCCTTCCGATCACAAATGGTTCCGCAACCTGGCCATCTCGCACATCATCGTCGAGACTATGGAATGGCTCCGCTTCCGGGTTTCCAAACCGACGGTCAACATCGCCGACATCCGCAGGAAATATCATCACGCCATCACCGAGGAGGAAAAGAGGAAGTGAATCTTTGCCGACATCTCATGAACGGCGTCTTCAGAACTGTCTTGCGCGCTCTGTGTCTGAACCTTGCTCTGACGACATACTCCATTGCCGGTCCGCCGTTTTTGACCGACGACCCGGAGCCGGTGGACCTTCACCATTGGGAAGCCTACCTATTCAGCTCTGGCATGACCTCCGCCGCAGGGAGTTATGCCATTGAAGGTCCCGCGGTCGAACTGAATTACGGCGCGTTGCCCGACACCCAGTTGCACTTGATCGTGCCGTTGGCTTCAGTGGGCGGGGCGGGAATGCCGGCCGCTTCCGGTCTGGGCGACATGGAGTTGGGTGTCAAGTATCGCTTCGTGCACGAGACTAACGAGTGGCCGCAGATAGGGATCTTCCCCATGGCTGAATTGCCGACCGGCGATGAGAGTCGCGGACTGGGCAACGGGCGGACGTGGTATCGGTTGCCGTTGTGGGTGCAAAAAAGCTGGGGCCCCTGGACAACCTATGGCGGCGGCGGCGCGGTGGTCAATCCCGCTCCGGGACAGCGTGACTATCCGTTTGGTGGCTGGCTTGTGCAGCATAACATTGGGAAACATTTGATCCTTGGCGGCGAAATTTTTGCGCAAGGTCCGGATACCGGAAGCGACAAGGGATTCGGTGCGCTCAACTTCGGCGGATTTTATAACTTCAATGAGCACTTCAGCCTGCTCTTCAGCGCCGGCCACAGCGTCGTTGGCGACCGCCACACGCTTTGGTATTTCGGGCTTTACGAGACTTGGTGAAGGATGAAACTGAATCCCAACGCAGGAAAACCGGCTGACCAGTTTCCACTGGTCAATGTGCCGCAGCTTCTCACGGCTTATTATGCCGAAACGCCCGACCCCGCGGTGCCGGCCGAGCAAGTGTCCTTTGGAACGTCAGGTCATCGCGGATCCTCACTCACACGATCCTTCAACGAGCAACATATCCTCGCCATCACACAGGCCATTTGTCTTTACCGCAAGGAGAAGCGGATCGACGGGCCACTCTTTCTCGGTCTTGATACCCATGCGCTCTCCGCGCCGGCTCTGAGCAGCGCGCTGGAGGTTCTGGCCGCCAATGGAGTGGAAGTGATGCTCGCGAAAGATGACGAATACACGCCCACGCCCGCCATCTCGCACGCCATTCTTACCTACAATCGCGGGCGCAAGAGCGGTCTCGCGGATGGCATTGTCATCACGCCTTCGCATAACCCGCCGAATGACGGAGGGTTTAAATACAATCCGCCTAACGGCGGGCCGGCGGAGACCGGAATCACCGGCTGGATCGAGAAGAAGGCAAACGAGTTACTCGAAGCGTCGCTGCAAGGGGTGAAGCGCGTCGGTTATGAGAAGGCATTGCATGCCTCCACGACTCATCGACACGACTATCTTGCTGCTTATGTAAGCGACCTCCGGAATGTGGTCGACCTTGAAATAATTCGTGACTCGAAGATCAAACTCGGAGTCGATCCGCTCGGCGGCGCGGGCATTCATTACTGGGACAGAATCGCGGAGAGCTATGGCTTGGACCTGACCGTTGTCAACAAGACCGTCGATCCGACCTTCCGCTTTATGACGCTGGATTGGGACGGGCAGATCCGCATGGACCCGTCCTCGACTTATGCCATGCGGCGACTGATCGAAATGAAGGACCGGTTCGACATCGCCTTTGCCTGCGATACGGACCATGACCGGCACGGAATTGTGACGCGAAGCGCGGGTTTGCTGACACCTAACCATTACCTTTGCGTCTGCATTTTTTACCTGTTCCAACACCGGCCGCATTGGGGGAAGGAAGCGGCGGTTGGCAAGACGTTGGTCAGCAGCCAGATGATTGATCGGGTGACGGCCAAACTTGGACGGAAGGTTTGCGAGGTGCCGGTGGGCTTCAAATGGTTCGTGGAAGGTCTTCTCGACGGCTCCCTGGGTTTTGTCGGCGAAGAAAGCGCTGGCGCAACTTTTCTGCGACGCGGCGGCGCCGTCTGGACGACAGACAAGGATGGCATGGCGCCGGCTTTGCTCGCGGCAGAAATCACAGCGCGAACGGGCCGCGATCCCGGTGAGATCTACACTGAGCTTAGCGATGAATTGGGAGAGTCAGTCTATGATCGCGTGGAAGCTCCCGCCACTCCGGTTCAAAAGGAAAACCTGAAGAATCTCTCCTCGCAACAGGTTCACCAGACCGATCTGGCCGGCGAGAAGATCCAATCCATTCTCACCCGCGCGCCCGGCAATCATGCGCCCATCGGCGGCTTGAAGGTAACGGCCGAGAACGGATGGTTTGCGGCCCGCCCATCGGGCACGGAGGACATCTACAAGATTTACGCCGAGAGTTTCCGGGGCGCAGATCATCTGCGTTGCATTCTCGAGGAAGCGCAAGCCATCGTGGATCGAGCTGTGGGTGCGCCGCCGGGCCGATCAGAGCACGCCATGATTCAGAAAGAAATCGCATGAGCCAAAACTCCTACAGCTATCTGCCGACAGAGATCAAAGGTGTCGATTCTCTGGCAGAGCTTGCGCTGGATATGCGTTGGTCGTGGCACCACGGCGCCGACGAGCTCTGGCACAAGCTCGATCCAGCGTTGTGGGATTTGACTCACAATCCCTGGGTCGTCCTGCAAACAGTCTCTCGGGAGTATCTCAAAGAAACTTTGGCTGAACCCGCTTTTCATAAAAAAGTCGAGGAGTTCGTAAAGGCCAAACGCGAAGCAACGGAAGCTCCGGCGTGGTTCCAACAAAGTCATCCCAACACCGGGCTAACTCACGTCGCCTACTTTAGCATGGAATTCATGTTGAGCGAAGCGTTGCCCATCTATTCGGGTGGTCTTGGTAATGTGGCGGGCGACCAATTGAAGGCGGCCAGTGACCTGGCAGTGCCGGTGATTGGCGTCGGGCTTCTCTATCAGCAAGGCTACTTTCGGCAAGTGATCGGCCAGGGCGGAATTCAACAGGCGCTTTATCCCTACAACGACCCAGGTCAGCTACCCGTTACACCGCTGCGCGAATCCAACGGAGAATGGCTGCGCCTGGAGATAAAGCTACCGGGCTACTCTGTGTGGTTGCGCGCCTGGCAGGTGCAGGTCGGACGCGTGCAGCTATATCTCCTCGATAGTAACGACGCGGCAAACTTCCCGGCCCATCGCGGCATCACGAGTGAGCTTTACGGCGGCGGCCCTGAACTCCGTCTCAAACAGGAGCTGGTTCTGGGCATCGGCGGCTGGCGACTCCTTCGAGCACTCGGTATCCACCCCGAAGTTTGCCATCTTAATGAGGGTCACGCCGCCTTTGCCGTCCTGGAACGGGCCCGTGATTTCATGGACGAAAGCGGGCAATCCTTTGAAGCTGCATTGGCAGTGACACGGGCGGGTAACCTTTTCACCACTCACACCGCGGTCCCGGCCGGATTTGATCGCTTCGCTCCGGCCCTGATCGAACAGTATCTCGGCAACTACGCGCAACGGCTCGGTCTTTCGACCAACGAGTTCCTTGCCCTGGGACGCCGGGATCCCAACGACTCTTCCGAGCTGTTCAACATGGCGTATCTCGCCGTCCGCGGCAGCGGGGCGGTCAACGGCGTGAGTCGTTTGCACGGGCAGGTGAGCCGGCACATTTTTGCTTCCTTGTTTCCGCGCTGGCCGGAAGCGGAAGTCCCCGTCGGGTATGTGACTAACGGGGTTCACACGCCCAGCTGGGATTCGGCGAACTCCGACAAGCTTTGGACCGAGGCCTGCGGAAAGGAACGCTGGTTGGGATTCGCGGATACATTCGAAATGGATATCCGCGGCATCCCGGAAAAAAGGCTCTGGCAATTGCGCACGGCGAATCGCAAAGCTCTCATCGAATACACCCGCGAACGGCTGGGCCGGGAGCTTGCTCTGGCCGGCGCGGTCGCGGAAAGCCGGAAGCGCGCGCGAGACTTATTCGATCCCAACGTCCTGACAATGGGTTTCGCGCGGCGTTTTGCCAGCTACAAACGGCCGAACCTGCTCCTGCACGACTCGGAGCGGTTGCTGCGGTTGCTCACAAATCCGCAGCGTCCGGTGCAACTCATCATTGCCGGAAAAGCTCATCCGGCAGATCAGGCCGGCCAGGAAATGATTCAGCAGTGGGTGCAGTTCATCATCCGACCCGAAGCCCGTCCGCACGTCATTTTCCTGAGCGATTACGACATGCTTTTGACGGAGCACCTGGTGCAGGGAGTGGATGTCTGGCTCAACACTCCGCGGCGTCCGTGGGAGGCATGTGGCACCAGCGGCATGAAGGTCCTTGTGAACGGCGGGCTGAATTTATCTGAACTGGATGGCTGGTGGGCAGAGGCCTACGTCCCGGAAGTGGGATGGGCCTTGGGCGACGGTCAGGAACATGGCGACGATCCGGCCTGGGACGCTTTTGAAGCCGAGACACTTTACAACCTGCTCGAGCAGCAAGTCATTCCTGAGTTCTACAATCGCAACGCGGATGGCGTTCCCACGGCATGGGTTGCGCGCATGCGCGAGAGCATGGCGCGCCTGACCCCCTCCTTTTCCGCCAACCGGACAATCCGCCAATACACGGAACAGTATTACCTGCCAGGTGCGGCGGCCTATAAGGAACGAGTGGCGAACAAAGGCGCCATTGGAACCCAGTTGGTCAATTGGCGTCATACTCTGGAACAGAAATGGTCAAGCCTTCGCTTTGGCGAGGTAAAGATTGAAACGGAGGGCGAGCATCACGCTTTTGAGGTTCAGGTCTATCTGAATGACCTCGATCCCGATTGGATTCGAGTAGAGCTTTATGCCGATGGCCGTGATGGCGATGAGCCGTTGCGACAGGAAATGACACGCGTGAGACAGGCGGTCAACGGCTACATTTACACTGGGAGTGTCTCCGCGACGCGGCCCGCGAACGAATACACACCGCGGATTGTCGCTCATTTCCCGCACGTCGCAGTTCCATTGGAAACGAGCCAGATCACTTGGCAACGGTGAAAACGAAGGAAGCAGAGCTATGACAGAAGAGCGTTCACAACAGCAATATGAGATCGGGATGGTCGGGTTAGGCGTCATGGGACGCAATTTCGCCCTGAACATGGCGGACCATGGCTTTTCGGTTGCGGGTTACGATAAGGATCCGAACAAGGTTAAGGCTCTGGGCGAGGAATCGGGAAAACGCGATGTTCGCGGGGCCACGGAGATCCAGGACTTCATCGAGCTGTTGCGTCCACCACGTGCGGTCATGATGCTGGTGCCGGCCGGCCCGCCAGTGGATTCCGTGATCAAGGACTTGTTGCCGCATCTGGAGAAGAGCGATCTCATCATAGATGCCGGCAACTCCTACTTTAAGGACACCGACGTACGCGCCCGCGATCTGGCGAAGAAGGGGATCGGATTTCTCGGCGTGGGCGTGTCGGGTGGCGAAGAAGGTGCGCGTCATGGGCCGAGCATCATGCCGGGCGGACCGAAGGAAGCCTACCAGCGGGTTCGTCCCATCTTTGAAGCGGCTGCGGCGCAGGTCGAGGGCGATCCCTGCGTGACCTGGCTCGGTCCCGGATCGGCTGGACACTTTGTGAAGATGGTCCACAACGGCATCGAATACGGACTGATGCAGCTTCTGGCAGAGAGCTACGACCTGATGAGACGGGGTCTGGGCTTGAACAATGATGAAGTGCACGACGTGTTCGACGCATGGAACAAGGGCGAGCTGAACGCGTATCTGGTGGAGATCTCCAGCGACATTTTCTCGAGACAGGACGAGAAAACAGGCAAGCGACTGATCGACGAAATCCTCGACGTCGCCAAACAAAAAGGCACCGGGATGTGGACCTCGCAGGGCGCCATGGAACTGCAGGTGCCGACTCCAACCATCGACCTCGCCGTCGCGATGCGAGACTTATCCGTCTTCGCAAAGGAACGTGAGCAGGCCGGCGCGCTTTTTCAGCGTGCTCAGCGGCACTTGACCGAAGATCGCGATACCTTCCTCGCACGCCTGAGCCGTGCGTTCCAGGCCGCGATGATCATCACCTATGCCCAAGGCATGGCGCTCCTGGCGGTGGCCTCGGAGAAATACAGGTATCACCTCGATCTGGAAGCAGTGGCGCGGATTTGGCGCGGTGGCTGCATTATTCGCGCCGCGCTGCTCGAAGCGATTCGCGCGGCCTTCCGCACAAGGCACGATCTGCCGAATCTGCTGCTGGATCCTGCCCTGTCGCGCAAGGTCATGGAATCTCAGGAGGATTTGCGTCAGGTCGTCTGCCAGGCGGTGGAATCCGGGGTGCCGGTCCCGGGATTAATGGTTTCGCTGGGCTATCTTGATAGTTACCGCAGCGCCTGGCTGCCGGCGAACCTGATCAAGGCGCAGCGCGATTATTTCGGCGCGCACACCTATGAGCGGATCGATGAAAAGGGCACCTTTCACACGGAATGGGAGAAGCCGTGACCGTGAACGATCAACTCGAACCGACGGTCTTCGTTATTTTTGGCGGAGCGGGAGATTTGACCTGGCGCAAACTCGTTCCGGCCTTGTTCGATCTTTCTCAGGACCGAAGCATGCCTGCCGATTTTTCGGTCATCGCGGTGGATCGCGTTGCCTTGAGCGACGCAAAGTTTCGTCGTCGCTTGCATGATGGCGTCAACCAATTCTCCCGTTTCGGAAAAGCCAGGGCTGCAGCTTGGAATCAGTTCGCGCAACACATCCATTACCAGCAGGGCGATTTCAAAAAGATCCGGACTTACACAGCGTTGGATAGGCAATGCGCGAAACTGGAAAAAGAATGGGGTGCCAGGGTCCACCGCATCTTTTATATGGCCACACCGCCAAGCATGTTTGGCGAAATTCCGAAATATCTTGGCAAGGCCGGACTGGCTCGTGACCGAAAGCGGGCCAGAATCGTGATCGAGAAGCCAATTGGCTATGACCTGGCATCGGCCCGCGCTTTAAATGCCATCCTCGCCGCCAATTTCGAGGAATCGCAAATTTTCCGCATTGATCATTACCTGGGCAAGGAAACGGTACAGAACATTCTCGCGTTCCGCTTTGCCAATCCTCTCTTCGAGCCGATCTGGAACCGGCGTTATGTGGAGTGTGTCACCATCACCGCTGTGGAAGCGGTCGGGGTCGAACATCGCGGCGGCTATTACGACCACGCCGGAGCCCTGCGTGACATGGTGCAGAATCACCTGATGCAACTGCTCTGTCTGGTGGCGATGGAACCGATGGTCTCTTTCGAAGCCGACGAAATTCGCAACAAGAAAGTGGATGTCCTTCACGCCGTTCGTCCGATCCACCGCGACGACGTCCATCAATGCGTCGTGCGTGGGCAATACGGCCCGGGCTGGGTTGGCGGCAAAGGGGTTCCCGGCTACCGCCAGGAAGATGACGTGTCGCCTGATTCACAAACTGAGACATTCGTGGCGCTCAGGCTGTTCCTCGATAACTGGCGCTGGCAGGGCGTCCCGTTTTACCTCCGCACCGGAAAGCGGCTCACCCGGCAGGCATCTGAAATTTCCATCCAGTTCCGGGGCGTACCGCACCAGGCATTCCCGGCCGAGTCGACTCTTGATTGGCAGTCGTCCCGGCTCGTGATGTCCATCCAGCCCGACCAAGGGATCGTACAATGCTTTCAAGCCAAGTATCCGGGAGCCAAGATGCACCTGCGCTCGGTCGAGATGCAGTTCAATTACCAAACGGCCTTCGCTGTGCAATCGCCGGATGCTTACGAAACGTTGCTTTGGGACGTCATGAAGAATGACGCCACCTTGTTCATGCGCGCCGACCAGGTGGAGGCTGCCTGGAAACTGCTGATGCCGGTGCTCGAAGTCTGGGCGGAGGCGCCCCCCGGTGATTTTCCCAATTACGCTGCCGGAACCTGGGGACCGGAGGATGCTCAGGGTTTGCTGGCACAAGGACATAGCTGGCCCCTGCCGACCGAATTGGTAAGCCGACGCCGGAAACAGGGAAAGGCTTCAGGGCCACGATGAAACAATCAAACAAGATTGCGACATTGTTTCTCATATCGAAAACACTCCAATGTTTATCCAGATCGCGGAAGGTTTGGGGATTCGAAGCATTCCGCACAAGGAATACAAATCCACTCGCGCCCAACTGGCGGCCTTGGGATTGAACATCGCCGGATGATTGCGCCGCTCGCCATGACTGCCATGAACGGCCATTCCAAACTGGTCATCCTCGCGATTTTCGCCATCACATACCTTGGCATTGCGATGGGGCGCGTGCCGGGGCTGAAGGTGAATCGCGTGGGCATCGTTTTGCTCGGAGCGATCGCGATGATGATCTTTGCCGGTGTTACCACCAACCAGGTTATTTCTTACGTCAACTGGTCAACGATTCTACTGCTGTTCGGTTTCTTCGTCATCGCGGCCCAGCTCCGTTTGTCAGGCTTTTATGACATCGTGGCCAATGGCATTTCCGCGCGGCTCGGTCATCCGGCGCGGTTTCTCCTCGTCTTGATGGTAGTGACAGGCGGGTTGTCCGCCTTTCTGAATCACGACATCGTTTGCTTCGTCTTCACGCCCATCGTCGGCGCTGCTCTGCTCCGCAGTCGCGTCAATCCCATTCCATTTCTGATTGCGCTGGCCATCGCGAGCAACATTGGCGCGGCCGCCACTCTGATCGGTAATCCGCAGGACATGATGATTGGCGCAGTCGCTCATCTGAACTTCGGCCGCTATATGCTCTGGAGCGCTGTTCCGGTCCTCTTCGCCGCCGCCAGTGCTTACGGGATCATTTGGTATTCGTCGCGGAAACACCTGCACTCTACTCTCTCGGTCCCGGAGGAGCCTGTGAGCTCTTATCCTTTCAATCGTGCCCACACGATCAAGGGATTGGTCATTCTGGTCATTGTGGTCGGGTTGCTCTTCACCTCTTTGCCCAGGGAAATCATAGCTCTGGCCGCTGCCGGCATTCACCTGGCCAGCCCGAAGTTTCCGACTGACAAATTACTCGGCCTCGTGAACTGGCCGATTCTCTTGCTCTTCATGGGCCTCTTCGTCGTCACCGGCGTGTTTCAATCCACCGGTTACGGCGATCAAGCTGTGCAATGGCTGGCTCACAGCGGTTTTAGTCTCAGCGCTTCGCACAATCTCGCGCTGGCGACTGCGGCTTTATCCAATCTAATCAACAACTCGGCCGCGGTCATGTTACTGGTGAAGGTGGTCAACTTGTCCAAGCCAACCACGGCTTACGTTCTTGCGCTGGCCAACAGCTTCGGTGGCAGTCTGATCATCGTGGGCAGCGTCTCCAATATCATCGTTGTGCAACAGGCGCACGAGTTGGGCGTGCACATTTCTTTTCGCGACTTCGCCCGGCTCGGTGTCCCCGTAACACTGGTTGCGCTGGCCGGCTTGATTGGCTGGGCGGCGTTTCTGCACTGAGACCAGGTGATGGAGCGAGAGGAAAACGAAGGAGCAGCAGCAAACTTCGGGTCGCATGTGCTGACGATTAACGGGGGATCTTCGAGCATCCGATTCGCCCTCTTTAAGAGTGATGACTCATTAGAGCGTGTCTTGTGGGGGCAGATTGTAAATATCGGCCTGCCAAATGGCTCCTTCGTCGTTCAAGGTGCAAAGAGTATTTCCCGGCCGTTGCAAACCGAAAGTCACATGGCGGCAGTAAATGACTTGATCGATTGGTTGGAAAACCAAATCGATCGTGATGAGTTAATCGCCGTCGGCCATCGGGTGGTGCATGGCGGAGCGAAATACAGCGCGCCGGAGCGGATCACTCGCGAGGTGATCGATTATCTCCGCACGCTCAGCCCGTTCGATCCGGAACATTTGCCGGAAGAAATCGCGCTGGTGGAAGCGATCTTCCGCCGGTTCCCCGACCTGCCGCAGATTGCCTGCTTCGACACGGCATTCCACCATGATCTGCCAAAAGTCGCGCAGTTGCTTCCGATCCCGCGCCGCTACTTCGAGCAGGGCGTGCGTCGCTACGGGTTCCATGGATTGTCCTATGGCTCTCTCATGGAACAACTGGGGGACCGCGGTCGGGTAATTCTCGCGCATCTCGGGAACGGCGCGAGTCTTGCCGCCGTGCGCGACCGTAAACCCGTTGATACGAGCATGGCGTTCCCCGGCGGCCGGGTTCCCGATGAGCACGCGCTCGGGCGACCTCGATCCCGGCCTGGTCTGGTATCTGGCGGACACTGAACGAATGAGCGCGGAACAGTTTCAAAAGATGGTGAACCACGAGTCCGGCCTGCTCGGCATCGCGGAGACCAGTTCCGACATGCGCGACCTATTAGAACGTGAAGCGAAGGACGAACGGGCGGCCGAGGCGGTGGCGATGTTTTGCTATCAGGTCAGGAAATGGATCGGCGCTTTCGCGGCGGCTCTCGGTGGGTTAGACACGCTGGTCTTCTCTGGCGGCATGGGGGAGAACTCTCCGCCGATTCGGTTACGGATTTGCGAGGGCTTGGAGTTTCTGGGCGTGACGCTGGATGAGAAACAGAACGCGGCGAACGCCAGGGTGATTTCCTGCGCCGGCAACCAGGTCAGCGTGCACGCGATTCCGACGGACGAAGAGCTGATGATCGCAAAAACGACCCGCCAATTCTTGAAGGAGCATTCTTGAAGGCTTGGACGACATCGGAAGGCACACCGTTTCGTCTGGGAGCGACGTGGATCAAGCAGGAACAGGCCTATAATTTTGCGCTCTACTCGAAGCACGCGGAAAGCGTTACACTCCTCTTTTACGGACGCGATGATCTCGTCCATCCGTTGTTCAGCCATCCGCTGGATTATCTGAGGAATAAGTCGGGCCGCGTCTGGCACTGTCGCATCGCGAAGGCAGTGTTGCAGGGTGCCGCCTACTACGCCTATCGCGTGACCGGGCCGCCCCCACAAGGACGGTTCGAATGGCATTGCTTCGATCCGGACAAGGTCCTGCTCGATCCCTATGCGGAATCGGTTTTCTTTCCGCCAACCTTCGACCGAGGCGCGGCGGTGCGGCCGGGATCGAACGCCGGCCGGGCGCCGCTGGCCGTGCTCGAAGCCTGCCGACATCAATTCGAATGGAAAGATGGCGACCTGTGCCAGCACGAATCCGACACGATCATCTACGAACTGCATGTGCGCGGATTTACGATCCACCCCAGTTCAGGGGTGACCCCGGAAAAACGCGGCACCTATGCCGGCCTGGTCGATAAGATTCCTTACCTGAAAGAGCTGGGCATCACGGTGGTGGAACTGATGCCAGTCTTTCAATTCGACCCGCAGGAAGACAATTACTGGGGCTACATGCCTCTAAATTTCTTCGCGCCGCATCACGACTATGCCATACACAAGGATCAGCGCGGTTACAAGCCTCATCACGAATTTCGAGAAATGGTCGCGGCGTTTCATCAGGCCGGGATCGAAGTGATTTTGGATGTCGTCTATAACCACACCTGCGAGGGCAACGAAGCCGGACCGAACTACAGCTTCAAAGGGATCGATAACAGCACCTACTATCTGATCTCGGATCGACCCGGGGATCGCTACGAGAATTTTTCCGGCGCCGGTAACACGCTGAACTGCGCCAACCGTTCCGTGCGCCGGATGGTCCTGGATAGCCTGCGCCATTGGGTAAAGGAAATGCAGGTGGACGGTTTCCGATTTGATCTGGCTTCCGTTTTCAGCCGGAACGAGGACGGTTCGATCAACCTGAGCGATCCGCAGTTGTTTGCGGACATCGTCTCGGATCCCGAACTGGCCCGGGTGCGCCTCATCGCCGAGCCATGGGATGTCGGCACCTACCAACTCGGGTGGAAGCTGCCCGGGCCTTCGTGGGCGCAGTGGAACGGAAAGTTCCGGGACGAGATGCGTCGCTTTGTTAAAGGCGATGAGGGAATGGTCGGCGCAGTCATGTCCCGTCTTTACGGGAGCGATGATTTGTTTCCCGGCGACCTGAGCAATGCCTGCCAGCCGTTTCAGAGTATCAACTACATCACGTCGCACGACGGGTTCACGCTCTACGACTTGGTCTCTTACAACCAAAAGCACAACGCAGCCAACGGACAAAACAACACCGACGGTGCGAATGATAACTACAGTTGGAATTGCGGCTGGGAAGGCGACGTCAATCTGCCCGCCGCGGTCCTGCAACTGCGCAAACAGCAGATCAAGAATTTCTGCTGTCTGCTCCTTCTGTCGAATGGCACACCCATGTTGCATGCCGGAGATGAGTTCATGCAGACACAGGGCGGGAATAACAATCCCTACAACCAGGATAACGAGACAAGCTGGCTGGATTGGAACCGGCTGAACGAAAACCAGGACATCTTCCGCTTCTTCAAGCTCATGATCGCCTTTCGCAAGGCGCATCCTTCTCTCGGCCGCAGCCGGTTCTGGCGCGAGGACGTGAAATGGTTCGGGGTCGGGCCGTCCGTGGACCTTGCCGGATATTCCCACAGCCTGGCGGTCTGCCTGCTTGGCCAAGCGCAGCAGGACGACGACATCTATTTCATGGTCAATGCCAGCGCACAGGCTCTGACCTTCATCATTCAGGACGGCGAGGCAAAAGCCTGGAAGCGGGTCATCGACACGAGTCTCGAAAGTCCGGACGACTTCCGAGAAACCGGAAGCGAAGTCGCTTTACAATCGCAATCCTACGAGGTGAAGCCGCGCGGTGTGGCTGTTTTTATACGGCACACACAATGAAGACGGGAACAGGCAACTTGACAAAATCTACAAAAGCTAAATTGGTATTATCCGCAGACGAGCTACAACGAATGAACGCCTACTGGCGGGCGGCGAACTATCTGTCGGTCGGCCAGATTTATCTTTACGACAATCCCCTGCTGAAGCGGCCGCTGAAGCTCGAGGACGTGAAACACATGCTACTCGGGCACTGGGGCACGACTCCGGGACAGAACTTCATCTATGTGCACTTGAATCGGGTCATCAAAAAATATGACCTCGATATGATTTACGTTTCCGGCCCGTGGCACGGCGGGCCGGCGGTGGTCGGGAACACTTATCTCGAGGGAACCTACAGCGAGATCTACCCGAACATCAGTCAGGATGAGGCCGGGCTGCGCAAGCTTTTCATTCAATTTTCCTTTCCCGGAGGCATTCCTAGTCACGCGTCGCCGGAAACTCCCGGTTCGATGCACGAAGGCGGCGAACTAGGTTACTCGCTGAGCCATTCCTTTGGCGCGGTCTTCGACAATCCCGGGTTGATTGTTGCCTGTGTCGTGGGCGATGGTGAAGCCGAAACCGGGCCGTTGGCGACCGCGTGGCATTCCAACAAGTTCCTTAATCCAATTACGGATGGCGTGGTCCTGCCGATCCTTCATCTCAACGGTTACAAGATTTCGAATCCGACCATCCTGGCTCGTATTACGGAGGAGGAATTGGAACAGTTGCTGCGTGGTTACGGGTGGACGCCCTACTTTGTCGAAGGTCACGAGCCGGAAAAGATGCACCAAGCCATGGCCGCGACCCTCGACATGGTCATTGAGGCGATCAAAAAAACTCAGGAGGAGGCTCGGATCAAAGGAAGCTTCGTGCGTCCACGCTGGCCTATGATCGTCTTGAAGTCACCCAAGGGCTGGACGGGGCCGAAGCTCGTCGATGGCGTGCAGATTGAAGGGACTTTCCACGCGCACCAGGTTCCGCTTTCCGATCCTGCCGCTCATCCCGAACATCTCAAGTTGCTGGAAGACTGGCTGCGCAGTTACCGGCCGGAGCAACTCTTCGACGAGCAGGGCCGCCTGAAACCGGAACTGGCCCAACTCGCGCCCAAGGGCGACCGGCGCATGGGCGCAAACCCCCACGCCAACGGCGGCCTGCTCCTGCGCGACCTTCGGATGCCCGATTTCCGCGACTACGCGGTCGACGTGCCCACGCCGGGCGTAGGCGGCATCGGTGATACCCACGTGCTTGGTCTATTCCTGCGCGATGTAGCAAGACTTAACGGTGAGCCGCGCAATTTTCGCGTCTTTGGCCCTGATGAGTCAGTTTCCAATGGGCTGGAAGCTCTTTTCCAAGTCACGGAACGCCAGTGGGAAGGCGCCATTCAGCCTAACGACGAATTTCTCGCGCCGGCTGGACGTGTTATGGAAATGCTCAGTGAGCATCAGTGCGAAGGCTGGCTCGAGGGTTATTTGCTGACCGGCCGGCACGGTCTCTTCAACTGCTATGAAGCCTTCATTCACATCGTCGATTCGATGTTCAATCAGCACGCCAAGTGGCTAAAAGTCACTGCCGGCCTCCGGTGGAGGCGGAAGCTCGCCTCCTTAAACTACCTGCTGGCCTCACATGTCTGGCGTCAGGATCACAACGGATTCACGCACCAGGATCCTGGTTTCGTTGATCACGTCGTCAACAAGAAGGCGTCGGTCGTGCGGGTTTACTTCCCGCCGGATGCGAACTGCCTGCTCTCGGTCATGGACCATTGCCTGCGCAGCCGGCATTACGTCAATGTCGTGGTCGCGGGTAAACACCCGGCGCCGCAATGGCTGGCGATGGACGCGGCGGTGAAGCATTGCACCGAAGGCATCGGCATCTGGCAATGGGCCAGCAACGATCAGGCCGCGGCCCCCGACGTGGTCATGGCCTGCTGCGGCGATGTGCCTACGCTCGAGACCCTCGCGGCTGTCTCCATCATGCGAGAGCATCTGCCCGAGCTGAAAATCCGCGTCGTCAATGTCGTCGATCTGATGAGGCTGCAGCCGCAGAGCGAACATCCGCACGGCTTGAGCGACACGGATTTCGACGAACTCTTCACGAAAGACAAGCCGGTCATTTTCGCCTACCACGCCTATCCCTGGCTGATCCACCGGCTGACTTACCGCCGTACCAATCATCACAACATCCATGTGCGCGGTTACAAGGAGGAAGGCACGATCACCACTCCATTCGACATGACGGTGTTAAACGATCTGGATCGTTTTCACCTTGTGATGGACACGATCGACCGTCTGCCGCAAACCGGCGACAAAGGCATCTACCTCAAGCAACAACTCAAAGACAAATTGGTCGAGCACAAACTCTACATCGAGAAGAACGGTCAGGATTTGCCGGAAGTTAGAAACTGGAAATGGAGTAACAACAAATGAATGCGCAAAAACTCATCGAAACCGCGAAGGCGCTGCTGGCCGGCGACAAAGGTCTGCTGGCGATGGATGAAAGCAATCCCACCTGTAACAAACGATTTGCCAAGCTGGGCATCCCGCAGACGGAGGAGGCGCGACGGGCCTGGCGGGAGTTGATCGTGACCACGCCCGGCCTGGCTGATTCGATCAGCGGCGCGATCCTTTATGATTAGACAATTCATCAAAAGACCAAGGCCGGCGCGCCTTTCCTCGAGATTCTGACGAAAGCGGGGATCATCCCCGGCATCAAAGTGGACAAGGGCGCCAAGGAGCTGGCGGCGTTTCCGGGAGAGAAAGTCACGGAAGGTCTCGATGGGTTGCGCGAGCGCCTGATCGAATACGCGAAGCTCGGGCTCCGCTTCGCCAAGTGGCGCGCGGTGATTGTCATTAGCCAGGGCACGCCGACGCGGACGGGCATCGAAGTCAACGCTCACGCTTTGGCTCGTTATGCCGCTCTCTGCCAGGAAGCCGGACTCGTTCCGATCGTTGAGCCGGAGGTGCTGATGGATGGTGATCACACGATGAAGCGATGCGGCGAAGTCACGGAAGGCGTTTTGCGAATGGTGTTCGGCCAGCTCAATCGGCTGCGGGTGATGCTGGAAGGGATACTCCTGAAACCAAATATGGTCCTTCCAGGGTTGGCATGTCCGCAGCAGCACAGCGTCGACGAGGTGGCCGATGCGACCATAAACTGTTTCCTCCGCGCCGTTCCGGCTGCCGTGCCCGGAATCGCTTTTCTTTCCGGCGGGCAATCGTCGGAGCTTGCTTCGGCGCGGCTTAACGCGATGAACCACCGGTTCAAGTCGCGCATGCCCTGGGCGCTGGGCTTCTCGTTCTCGCGCGCCATTCAACAGCCGGCGCTCGACCTTTGGCAGGGTAACAACGCGAAGGTCGCAACCGCGCAGAAAGCTCTGGCGCATCGGGCATCCTGCAACAAGGCCGCGCGTCGTGGTGAGTACAGCGACGCGATGGAGAAATCGACAGCATGAATCCAGAGGCGAGCGGCCAAGTGCTGGGGAACGGGGCGGGAAGTGATCTTCGCCGGACGAAACAAGGCACGATTATCGCGGTCCGCGGCAGCGTAGTGGATGCGCAGTTTGAATGCGAATTGCCGCCGATCTACTCGGTCCTGCGCACCGGCCAGAAAGGACAAATCGTTATCGAGGTGCTGTCGCAACTCGACGCAAGTCGCGTGCGCGGGATTGCGTTGACGCCAACCCAAGGCCTTGCTCGAGGCATGATGGTGGAGGATACGGGGACGCCGCTCCGAGCGCCGGTAGGAAAGAATATTCTTGCACGCATGTTCGACGTTTTCGGCAACCCGATCGATCGCGGAGAAGAGATTCGGGATGTCGAATGGCGCGGAGTTCATCGGGCGCCCCCGCCGCTGACCCGCCGCTCTACTCAATCCGAGGTGTTCGAGACCGGCATCAAGGTGATTGACGTGCTTGTCCCGCTGGAGCGAGGCGGGAAAGCAGGTTTGTTCGGCGGCGCCGGCGTGGGCAAGACTGTGTTGCTCACCGAAATGATCCACAATGTAGTGTCACACCAGAAAGGGGTCAGCATTTTCTGCGGCATCGGGGAGCGTTGCCGCGAAGGCGAAGAGCTATATCGCGACATGAAGGAGGCGGGCGTGTTGCCGAACATGGTGATGGTTTTCGGACAGATGAACGAACCGCCCGGCAGCCGGTTCCGGGTCGGGCATGCCGCCCTGACGATGGCGGAATATTTCCGCGATGACGAGCACCGCGATGTGCTGTTCCTGGTGGACAACATTTTTCGTTTCATCCAGGCGGGCTCGGAGGTGTCCGGATTGATGGGACAGATGCCGTCACGAATGGGTTACCAGCCAACGATGGGGACGGAGCTCTCGCGCTTGGAGGAGCGCATCGCAAACACCGATACGGGCGCGATCACTTCCATTCAGGCGGTCTATGTCCCGGCAGATGACTTTACCGATCCAGCGGCGGTGCACACCTTTGGGCACTTGTCAGCCTCGATTGTTCTGTCGCGCAAACGCGCAAGCGAAGGACTTTATCCCGCGATCGATCCACTGCAGTCGAGTTCAAAAATGGCTACGCCCGGCGTCGTTGGCGAGCGACATTATGGCATCGCACAGGAAATCCGGCGGACCCTGGCTCAGTATGAAGAATTGAAGGACATCATCGCCATGCTGGGATTGGAGCAACTCTCGCAGCGCGACCGGAACATTGTTTTTCGTGCGCGCCGGTTGGAGCGTTTTCTGACTCAGCCATTTTTTACCACCGAGCAATTCACTGGAAGGAAAGGGAGACTCGTTGGTCTGAGCGACGCGTTGGACGGCTGCGAACGCATTCTTCACGATGAGTTCAAACAGTATCCGGAAAGCGCGCTCTACATGGTTGGCACGATCGCTGAAGCCAAGCCGAAAAAGGAGGCAGCCTCCAATGCATCTTAAGGTGCTGCTCCCGTTCCGGATCTTTGCCGTGAAGCAGAATGTGACGCGGATCGTGGCGGAGACGCCCGACGGTTCCTTCGGTCTATTGCCCCGCCGGCTCGACTGTGTCGCGCCGCTTTCGCCCGGAATACTGACTTATGAGACGGCGGCCGAAGGCGTAGTTTATCTCGCTGTCGACGAGGGTGTTCTCGTTAAGGCAGGCGACGAAGTCCTGGTCTCCGTGCGCAACGCGATCGGTGGCGCTGACCTCGGTCAGTTGCGCGCGGCAGTCGAGCGGGAG
This sequence comes from Chthoniobacterales bacterium, assembly GCA_050736975.1. Lineage (GTDB taxonomy): Bacteria > Verrucomicrobiota > Verrucomicrobiia > Chthoniobacterales > UBA10450 > Palsa-1392. The sequence goes on from JBOHXL010000135.1 coordinate 44,321, forward strand.
TTTCTTAACCTAGATGAGCGGGAGAGAAATGTCCGCTCCGTCCTGGCCAGGCTGGAGAGCGGATTTGTTCGCCGTTTCATGGAATTGCGCCATGAATGAAGATCGTTCGACAAAGGGTCCGAGCAGCTTCAGCCGGGAGGTAGGAGTGAAAGAAACCCGCAAGCTTAGGGCGCGACGCCGGGGGACGGAGAGCGTCTGGTTTGGTTTCGGCATGTTTGGACTCGTGGGCTGGTCGGTAACGGTGCCGACCTTTCTCGGCGCCATGCTCGGTCTCTGGTTGGACAAACACTATCCCGGTCAGCATTCATGGACGCTTACTCTGTTGATCGTTGGTCTGACGATCGGATGCTTGAATGCCTGGCACTGGGTTTCGCGGGAAAACAATGCCATGCGAGACGAATCGGAAAACAAAAATGAGTGACCTCCTCGTCCTGCTGCTGGTCTTTCTTGCGGGTATCGCGCTCGGCGCAATCTTCTTCGGCGGGCTCTGGTGGACTGTGCGCAATGGCCTTGTCTCGGCCAGACCTGCTCTCTGGTTTTTTGCCAGCTTCGTGCTCCGCACGGGCATTGCTCTGGCGGGAATTTATTTCGTCGCAGGTGGAACCTGGGAGCGTCTGGTCGCGTGTCTGCTAGGATTCATCATTGCCCGCCTTATTGTCACTTGGCTGACGCAAACATCGACGAGTCCGCGGGAGATTAACCATGCGCCTTAGCCCAGACCAACTGATCTTCTGGCAGCATGGTTTCTTCAAGATCAACGAAACCATGGTCATGACCTGGGTATTGATGGTCGCGCTGGCCGTGTCGGCAAAGCTGGTCACGCGCAAGCTCTCGACCAGCGTCCAGACTTCGCCCTGGCAGAGTCTGCTTGAAATCATTGTGACTGGGATCGAGAGGCAGATCCAGGAAGTCGGTTTGCGTCGACCGGAGAAGTATCTCGGCTTTCTTGGCACGCTCTTCCTCTTCATCGCGCTTTCCAATCTCTGCACGATTATTCCGGGCTACGAGCCACCGACAGGCTCGCTCTCCACTACCGCCGCGCTGGCCCTTTGCGTCTTCGTGGCTGTGCCGCTTTTCGGGATCGCGGAACAAGGATGGGGCGGTTACCTCAGGTCCTATTTGAAGCCGACTGTCATCATGCTGCCGTTTAACATTATCAGTGAATTATCTCGCACGCTCGCGCTGGCCGTTCGTCTCTTCGGCAACATCATGAGTGGCACGATGATTCTTGGCATTCTCCTTACCATCACACCGTTCATTTTTCCGATCCTGATGAGCGCGCTCGGTCTTCTTACCGGAATGGTGCAAGCCTACATTTTCAGCATTCTCGCGACAGTTTACATCGCGGCCGCGACTCGCGCCCGTGAAGGATAACAAACGAAAGAACAACCTATGGATAACACAACAATCATCGCGGTGGCTTCCCTCGTAACCGCAGGACTTACAACCAGCTTTGGCTGCATGGCCCCGGCCTTCGGCGAAGGCCGCTCGGTCTCGGCCGCGCTCACTTCGCTCGCGCAGCAACCCGATGCGGCACCGACTATCACGCGAACCTTATTCGTCGGTCTGGCGATGATCGAGTCGACCGCCATCTACTGCTTTGTGGTCTCGATGATTTTGATCTTCGCCAACCCGTTCTGGAACCACGTAATTGCCAATGCGCCTGGAAAATAGGTCATGCTGATTGACTGGTTCACGGTCATTGCGCAGGCGGTCAACTTCCTCATCCTCGTCTGGTTGTTGAAGCGCCTGCTTTACCAGCCGATCCTGCGCGCGATCGACGAGCGGGAGAAGCGGATCGCCGCCCAATTGGAGAACGCCAGCGCGAAGGAGAAGGAGGCGCAGCAAGAGCATGACGAGTTTCAGCGCAAGAACGAAGAACTAGCCGCGCAGCGTGAGACGCTCTTGAAACAAGCGACGGAGGAAGCGAATGCGCAGCGACTGCGACTCTTAGAGCAAGCGCGCAAGGAATCGGAGTCGTTCCGCGCAAAATTGCAGCAGACATTGCAGAGCGAACGCGACAGCCTGAACCGGGAAATCACGGGCCGAACACAGCAGGAGGTTTTTGCCATCGCGCGCCGGGTGCTTTCGGATCTGGCCGCAACAAGTCTCGAAGGCCGTATGATCGAGGTCTTCCTCCGCCGGTTGCACGAACTGAATGGAGAGGAAAAAGGAAAGCTGATCTCCTTTCTCAAGACATCACGCGAGCCCGCGGTGGTTCGCAGTGCGTGTGCTTTGCCCGTGGAAGGGCGCGCAGCGATCGAGCGGGCTTTGCATGAAACCTGCGCCACGAATATTCCGATCCGGTTCGAGACGGTGCCGGCCTTGGTCAGCGGTATCGAACTGAGCACGAGCGGACACAAGTTGGCCTGGAGCATCGCAGATTATCTTGAATCGCTGCAGAAAAGCGTCGGGGAGATCCTGGATGGGAAGCATGCCACCGGTCACTGAGGACACGGGTGATGTGCAGGGCGCGGTCGAGAACGCCTTCGCTGGCGTGATCCGGGCCCGCGAAGAATTCGTTCCGCGACTGCAAGCTCGCGAGGTCGGGACCATCACGGCCGTCTCGACCGGGATCGCAAAGGTCACGGGATTGCCGGGCGCGGGCTTCGAGGAGTTGATCCGATTTCCCGGTGATTTGTTCGGCATTGCCTTCAACCTCGATGAAGAAGAGATCGGAGTGATCCTGCTCGGCGACTATGGACATTTGCAAGCCGGCGATGAAGTCGAGCGCACCGGACGCGTGATGGATGTGCCGGTGGGTCAGGGACTCGTCGGTCGCGTCATTAATCCGTTAGGCGAGCCACTGGACGAGAAAGGCCCCGTCGTCTTCAAACGGCGCCTGCCTCTCGAACGGGCGGCGCCGGCAATCGTGGATCGGGCGCCAGTCACGGTGCCGTTGCAGACCGGCATCAAGGTTATCGATACGCTCGTTCCCATCGGGCGTGGTCAGCGGGAGTTGATCTTGGGCGATCGCCAGACGGGAAAAACCGCGATTGCCATCGACACAATCATCAACCAGCGCGACCAGAATGTGCTCTGTGTTTATTGCGCAATCGGCCAGCGAGGTTCGGCCGTGGCCAAGGTGATCGCCGACCTGCGCGACAAAGGCGCGATGGATTACACCACGGTGATGGTGACGGAAGGCGACGACGCGCCCGGACTGGCGCATATCGCACCGTATGCAGCCACGAGCATCGCGGAGCATTTCATGGAAAACGGCTGCGATGTTCTGATCGTTTACGATGATCTCACGCATCACGCGCGGGCTTATCGCGAACTCTCCCTGCTCCTGCGCCGGCCGCCCGGGCGTGAAGCCTTTCCCGGCGACATCTTCTACATTCACTCGCGCCTGCTGGAACGCGCCACCCATCTGCGCCCGGAACTCGGCGGCGGATCGGTCACGGCCATCCCTATTATCGAAACAGAGGCGCAAAATATCGCGGCTTACATTCCCACCAATCTCATCTCCATCACTGACGGCCAACTGTATCTCTCGCCGACGTTGTTTGAACTGGGTGTGCTGCCAGCCGTAGACGTGGGCAGGTCCGTGTCGCGGGTAGGCGGCAAAGCGCAACGGGCCGCCTACCGCGCCGTCGCCGGTGATCTGAAGCTGGCCTATGCGCAATTCGAGGAGCTGGAAACCTTCGCGCGTTTCGGCACCCGATTGGATGAACATACGCGCAACGTCATCGAACACGGGCGCCGCATCCGCGCTTGTCTCCAGCAGCCGCAACTCGAGACCGTTCCCGTGCCGGAACAAATCACGATCCTGCTTGCCCTAACGAATAAACTATTCGACAAGATGCCGCTCGAGCGCATGCGCGAGGCTGAGCTGGCCTTGCGCCGATCTGCAGAACAGATGTCAACCGAGGTGCGACAACGCCTTCTTGCCGGTGACGCTCTTGGCGATGCGGACCGGGAAGAAATCCTGCAAATGGCCGGCCGAACACTGGCAGCCTACCAAACGAAATTATGAGCGATACGCTGGAAATCATGCGCCGGAAAATTGCCGGCGCGGAGGAACTTCAGTCCGTCGTGCGCACGATGAAGGCATTGGCGGCGGCAAGCATTGGCGAGTACGAAGGCGCCGTGCGATCACTGGCGGAATATTATCGAACGGTTGAGCTAGGTCTGGCCGTTTGTCTCCGCGCAACCAGCGTCTGGCCAACGATCAGTCTCCCACCACAACGGGAGGGTGCAATCACGGGCGCAATCGTTTTTGGTTCCGACCAGGGACTCGTTGGTCAGTTTAACGAAGCGCTCTCAGAGTTTACGGTGACGGCACTTCGGAACATTCGACACGAGATCGTCTTGTGGGCGGTAGGTGAACGGATGGATGCGCGGTTGACGGATCAGGGCATGCCAGCAGCGGCGCTCTTCGCCGTGCCGAACTCAGTCAACGCTATTACGCCGCTGGTTGGGCAGATTCTCGCCGAGACGGAAGTGCAGCGCTCCAAAGGACAACTGGCGGAGATTTACCTGTTTCACAATCAACCGCTCGCCGGCGCCGCCTATGAGCCGGTGAGCCAGCGACTACTGCCGCTCGACGAGAAATGGCGGAGCGGGCTTGGCGAAATTTGCTGGCCGTCGCTCAACCTGCCGGAAGTAATCGGGAAAACAGACGCCACGATGGGTGCTCTCATTCGGGAGTATCTCTTTGTTTCGGTTTTCAAGGCCTGCGCCGAGTCGCTGGCGAGTGAGAACGCCAGCCGTCTCGCTGGCATGCAGCGCGCGGAAAGAAACATCGGCGAGTTATTAGAAAACTTGATTCGGAGTTTCCATCAGCTCCGGCAAACCTCCATCGACGAAGAGCTCTTCGATCTCGTCTCCGGCTTCGAAGCGTTGTCCCACGAAGCCCGATCATGAGGTTCTGGTTTTCAGTCGGAAAGTCTTGCGCGCGCGGATTTCCTTAAGCTAAATCGTTTTTCGACACCCCCAAGCTTTCTCAAGGTGCGATTGGCCGGGAATCCATTGCAGATCGCGGTCGCTTCGCTAATTTTCTCGACATTTTGTATCAAGATCTGCCAGCGTCAGATCCTGTAGAGCCGTCTCACGGCTCATCTTCCACGGCAGCAACCATTCTCCTCGCATGAAAAAGACCACCGCCCTCGCTTTCTCCATCACTTGTCTCTTCGTGAGTGCGACGCCCCTTCGGTCGCAGATTGTGATCTGCCCGAAAAGGACCGGGCACGCAGCCACGCTCCTTAACTCGGGACTGGTCCTGATCACAGGAGGCGCCAACGAAAGCGCCACCCTGGACTCGGTTTTGCTCTACAACCCGGCCACTGGTCGGGCGACGCCAACCGGAGCGATGACCACGCCGCGTGAGAACCACACTTCAAGCCTGCTGCCGGACGGGACGGTTCTTATCGCGGGCGGCGAGCAGAACGGCACGGCTCTCCGAACCGCGGAAATTTAAAACCCTGCGACAGGACTCTTTGCCGCGACAGCAAAAAAGGGCAACTCGACTCTGCGCACCGCGGAAACGATTGACCCCGTAACTCACGCTTTTACCTCGCTCGGTAACATGCAGACCGGTCGCAATCAGCATACCGCGACCCTGCTTTCCGGTGGCAAGGTCTTGCTCGCCGCTGGAAGCACCGATACCGCGCCGCTGAAGTCCGCTGAAGTGTTCGGTCCAACGAACAATAGCTTTACGGCGGTTGGCAATTTGGTGACGGCGCGCAAGAGTCATACGGCGACCCTGCTTTCCAATAATCAGGTCTTGATTACCGGGGGAAAAGTGCCGCCGGTTACCTGAGAAGCGCGGAATTGTATAACCCGGTCACAGGACGATTCCAATCGACCGGTGACTTGTCGCGATTGCGGGCGCTGCATACGGCGACTCTGCTGGGTGATGGAACCGTCATGGTAGCCGGTGGCGTTACAACCGGGGGCACCGTGACTAGCATCTGCGAAATCTACAACCCGGCGACGGGGGTTTTTTCTTTCACGGGTCCATTGGCGGTCGCGAGAAAGCGGCATCGGGCGGCGTCATTGCGCGACGGGACAGTCCTGGTTATGGGCGGAGATATCTTGTCCAATAGCCAGGGAGGCGGAGACCGGGAGACAGATACGGCCGAAGTCTTCGCGCCAACGAGCGGAACGTAGACGAGCGTGCAGAAGATGCACGTGGCCCGTGCCGAGCATGAGGCGACGGTATTGACGGATGGGACGGTCCTCGTGAGTGGCGGCACTTTTACACCCGATCCGGCGGATGTCTATAACGCGAGCACCCGTTCCTTCACGGCCATGAGTCCGATGTTGCAAGCGCGCGGCCGTCACCGCGCGATCCTGCTCTTGAATCCAATTTGGGGCTCGTTGCAAGGGAAGGTGCTGGCGATTGGAGGGGACGTGGTGAGTGGCACGGTCTTCGGCGGCGCACAACAAGCGCTTGATTCGGTTGAACTTTATGATCCTGCAACCGGTCAATTCAGCTTGTTTGGCACGATGACGACTGCGCGTCAGAATCACACCGCGACCCTGCTAAATGATGGAAGGATTCTTATCGCCGGTGGAGTTGGCCGGCCCTATGTGAGCGGAACGGCCAAGCTGGTTGTGCCATAAGCTTTGCGTGGCCGCTGTCGCTGGTTGTTCTTCGTTAGAAAAAGCGGTCGGGTGAGCACGACGGCCTTCCGATAAAGCGGGCGAAGGCTCCGGAAGCGACGCTCGGCTCCCTGGGGGAACGCCGCATGGCTTCGGAACAGCTGGGATGAAAGCCTGCGGCAGGTCTAATTGGTTATCGGCATGGCGCAGCACGAAGCGTTAGCGAGGCTTGAGGGATCGATCAGGGCCAGTTTCGGATCAGTCAGTTGAGGGACGGTCTGGCCGCCGGCAACCTTTCGAACTTCCGTTTTTTCGATCCACTCATCGGTCACGCCGTCGAGATGGGCGAAGGCACGCTTGGTTAACTCTTCTACGTTGGTATTCGGCGCCAGCATGCCGGCGGCGATCATCTCCTCCGCGGCAGTTTTGACCGAGGCTTCAGCGCGGGAGACACTTGGGATGTAGCCGAGTTTCGAGAGGGCGATCGCATTCAGTTTTGGATTGGAGGCAAGATACTTCTTGTCGATCGACATCTGGGCGGCCGCCATCGGATTGGCCTGAACATATTTGGCCCCCCGGAGCAAAGCGCGGGTGGCTGCGGCCGCGGCATGGGGATTGGCGCTCAGCCATTTGCCATTGGCGATCACTTCGCAGCAATACTCATCCTTGTAACCTTCATCGACCGCCTGGTCTGCCACGTTTCTCACTTTGCCGGCCGTCAGCAGCATCGTTCCGATGGGCTCGGAATCAGCGACCGCATCGACTTCTCCCTTGTCGATGGCCAGGCCAAGCTCGCCGACGGGGAAGACCTTCCACTCAATCTCTTTGCTTCCGTCAATGCCGTGGCGCTTCAGGACGCGGTTGCTGTAAACGAAGGGTGGAGTGCCCATGCCCGGAACACCGATCCGCTTGCCGCGCAATTGCTCGACGGTCGTGATATCGCCCTTGGCCGCCGCCTGGATGCGCAGGCAGCCGGTATGGATGCCGCCGGTGAACTTCACATCAAGTCCCTGCTCGATTGGTTTTAGGAAATACATCACGAGATGCTGCGTGATGTCGTAACTGCCGAGAGCAAGCGCGTCCTTGTAGGTTTTCCAGTCGCACTTGATCAGTTCGACATCGAGTCCTTCATCCTTAAAGTAGCCATTCTCCACCGCACTGAAAATGGATGCCTCGCAGGTAAGACCGATCCAGCCGACGCGCACCTTGTTGGATTCTTTTTCCTTCTTATTGCAGCCGTTAAAGAACAGCAGGGTGAGCGCTGCCATCGCGATAAGTTGCCTTGGGTTCATGGACTTGTTCTCCTATGGTTTCTAGTTTCTCAGGTATAAAACTTTTCAGAACTCATAGCCAACCGACAAAGCCACAAAACGTCCCGCGCCAGGAATCCGTGCGCCAACCGGCAGATCGCTGCCTAAAACACGATTGATGCCGGCGAGATGATCTTCGTAGCGTTCGTCCAAAAGATTCTCCACCGCCAGTTCCACATTCAGATGATCGCGGAATGTATAGCCGCCGCGTAGGTTGAGCAACGCGTAGCCGTCCGTAGGCAATTCACCATTGAAGGCAGAAACTTCGTCCTGCCGGGCTGCCAGTACGCCCTCCACCGCGCCATGCCATGCGCCTGTGTGGTATTCGAGGCTCACGGTTCCATGCAGCGGCTCGATACGGTAAAGATTGTCGCCGTTCTCACGATTGATGCCGCGGACATAACTGAGTTGTCCGCGCACGGTGAACTCTTTTGTGAAATCGTAGTGCGCCTCGCCATCCACCCCGTAGAGATCGGCCCGATCGAAGTTTTGATATTGAAGCACGGGCTGACCGTTAACGAAGCGATTGATCGGCGTGCCCTGGATGTAGTCGCTCACGAGATTGTAAAAGGGCGTGACCTTGAATCCCCAATTCTCGCCGTGCCAACTGCCCGTGAACGCCACTTGGTGAGATACCTCCGGATCAAGATTCAGATCACCGACGTAGGTGCGGCCATCAGTTTGACCGTTGGCCGCGGCCTGCGGGGTATAGAGGTAACGCTCGAGCAAACTGGGTGCGCGGGTTTTCCGGGCAAAGGCCAGCTCGTAGTCGCTGTGTTCATTTGCCTTGAAACGCAACGAAATCATGGCGTCCAGGTCAACGTCGGTGATGTTGTGAGATCTGGCGTTGAATGCAGCTGCATCGGCGGCCGCGGGCGGAAAAAACTTCGTCACGTCATCAGCGTCGCTCCAGACGGTGTCGTTGCGCACGCCCATGAGAGTGGACCATTGATCGGTCCAATCTGCCCGCCATTCCAAATAACTCCCGAGGCGAGTTCGCGTGGCGTTGTTTATCACATTCTGTTCCGCACCGAGGGCCACATTCTCCAGTAAGGCATCGAAGCGAGTCCATTGGAAATCCAGCCCGGTGCGAAAGGTATTCTTGCCACGGGGAAGGTTGACCGCGAATCGGCCGCTCAAATCATCGCTCTGCGCGGTCACCATGAGTGGCGGCGCGCCCGGCGCGAGCGGACGGAGCGAGAAAGTGTTCATCATATGATCGATGCTATTGAAAGCGATCCGACCTTCAACCGTGCCAAACTCGTAATCACCGGTCTGATGGAGGCCCGCATGCCAGCTATCGTCTTTCAGCATGTCCATGGGTAGCGAGGGTGTTCCGGCGTTCCGCGTGCGGCTAATACCGCCGTATGCCTCCAGAATGCCGCCGAACGCATGCGTGGCGATCCGAGCTTCGTGTTCTTGGAATTGCTCAAAGCCACTGTCGCGCACCCGACCCCCGGGGAAGCGCAAATCATCTCCCGTTTCCCAAGAGCCATTGTAGGAACCACTCCAATCGTGGGTGGCTAGGGTAAGGCCGCCATTAAAGCCATAACTGTCGTTGCTACTGCGAAAGAACGACCCCAAGTCGCCCGACCAAAGTGTGGGTTCGTTGAGGGCGAAGCGTGGTGCCGGCGGTTCCGCGAGGATGATTCCCCCGATGTTATCGCCGCCCAGGCTGACGGGACTGATGCCGGCGATGACGGTAAGGGAGCGCAGGGACGACGGCGTGGTGTAATGCAGAGGCGGATCCATGTGCATGGGGCAGGCTGGCGTGATCGCCCTCCCATCCACCAACACATTCACGCGATCGCCGCTTAACCCGCGCAATTGCACGATGCCGGTGAGCGCGCCATTGCGGACCACAGCTGCACCCGGAACTTGCTCGAGGAGCGACGCAGTATCCGCTCCGCCGACCTCTAGTTTTGGCGTTGCCACGACGACGGTCGCTCCTGGGATTGGCTGGCCGGTGATCACGATGGTTGGCACTTTGGCAGGGGTCGCAGAAGGCGAACTGTCAGGCGCTTGGGCGCGGGCTGAGAGTGTGCCGGTGGCGAAAACCAGCGCCGGCAGCGCGAGAGTCTTGTAAGTGGTAAAAAGTCGTTTCATTGAACTGCAAATTGGGCGGTGTGGTTCCCCGAAAACTCCGAGCAAGCCAGCAGCGCTGTCGCGCGGAAGGTTCGGTATTAATTTCAGATCTCCGAGTGTTCATGACACGATGACCAGCAGTTCACGGCACGCGGAGGGTGGTTGGTTTTTTGAGAACCAAACCACCCTCGGCGGCGGTTTTGGGGGGATGGTGGAAAAATTGATGTAACCCGACCTAACGACTGAGATATCCAGGCCCCGCGTGAGAGCGAAAAAGAGGTCGCCGCTGGATTGACCGAGGAATACCGGCAAACGCTCCCCGGTCATCGTTCGCGGCGCCTTGTGTTGCTGGTTGAAGCCTTCGCGAATTTTCGGGCAAAGCGAGCATGAATGCTGTCCGTCGAATGCCTTTTTTACCGCCGTGCCAAGCGGATCCTTCTCCGCGAACTGGACCAGCATTCGAGTATAGGCGATCGATTGCAGGGCCACCCAGTGCCCGCCAGAGGAAAGAAAGATAGCCAGCAGGCATACAAATGCGCCCACTGCCCGGAAAGAGTTTCGCCTGTTATCCCGCCAAACTTTGCCTGCCCGAGGTCCCGCCAGGGATTGCGACAAACGGCGGGAGATTCTCATCGAAATATATCCGGCTTAGAAGTAAATCTGACTCTGGAGATAAAAGAAGTTGATGCTGCTATCCGGCCCGGTCTGCTGGATGAAGGTACCGGGGAAGAAATGGCTATAACCGGCCTCGACATCGAGGTGGCGGTTGAAGCGATAGTTGGCGACCAGATCCACCTCATCGCCTACGTCCTTGGAAGTGCCGGGAGCGCCTTTCCGCACCACCCCGCCGCTCGCGTTGTATAGCGCGTCCGCCGCTTCGGCCCGCCAGAAGAAGTGACCTTCCGCCTTCATGGTCAACTTGTCGGAAGCGCATTTCACCGAGAGGCCTGGATGGAGATCAAGGATGTTCTGGCGCCCTATCTCGTCGATGTATCCGAAGTAGGCGTGGCCGAGCGGAAAGAGCTGATTGAAAGTCCCAACATCGCCACCGGCTTTGTCGTCGCCGCTGGCGTAGTCGAACCCGAGCCATAACCGCGGAGACAGAGGACACGGCTTATAGGTATAACCTTCTTCCGTCGTAAACATCCAGGCGCTGACGTCTCCGGTTCCGACGCTCCCGAACTGGTAGGCACTTTCCATCTCGTAATCGAAGCCTTTGACCATTCCAAAGGCGCGGCCGCCGATCGTATAGCGTTTTTCGTGGCCAGTCGTGCCGTTGAAAGTTATGGGGTCGTTTCGGTCCAGCCCGAGGAAGTAAAGATCTACTCCCAATGGATCGACCGGTTTCCCATGGGTGGCGTAGACACCATAGAACTTGGTCTGTCCGTCCGGATTGTCGAAGTGGTACTTATCGACCGGCGCGAACTCGCTCCAGAAGCCGTGCGCATTCCAGCCATATGTGTCGAGGATGGCAGAGAATCCGTCCCAGTGACGGTAGGCGTTGCCCCAGGGCAGCGGGCTAACGAGCCGCTGTTTGCCAAACGCGAATGATTGTCGTCCGGCACGCAAAGTGAGGGTGCCGTCAGTGAACGGAATATTCAGATCGAGGAACGCCTGGTTCAGATCAAACGCGTTGACGTCGCTGGTACGGAGACCTCCGGGAAGGTCGCGATAGGTGCTTTCGGCATCGATGCCTTCCACAAAAACGCGGATGAACTGTGTGATGTGGAGATCCCCGTGCAGCAGAAAGTGATAAAGGAAATAGGTCGCGTCGTTGGTTGGCCCAAAATTGAAGTTCTCAAAGGTTTCAAGCCGCCCCCGTAGCCCGCCGCCAATGCTCAGCCAGACGGAGCCGTCGCCATTCAGCGGGATGAACTTTATCGGGTCAAAGATGTCGCCCGTCTGGCGGCGGTCCAGACCTCGGAGCCCCGACCAATCCTCCTTCCAGCGAAGGACGGGATCATAGGCGGGCCGTTTGAACTCGCTCTTTTTCTTCTCGGTCTGCGCCGGTTGGGTCGAGCTGACAGTGGCCTCTCCGCTAAAAACCGAGAGTAAAGGAGCGATCAGGATTGTCCCCACGAGGGTGGGGAGAGCGAAGAATTTCGAAGGATTCATAAATATTTTCGAACCGGCGCACTTCACGATAGGTAAATAGGATCACCTTATGGGAGCAAAATTTGTAAATATTTTGTCAGTGATTTGATGGAATCCTCTGGCCTGTTGGGAAGGCGATTGCCGCACTAACCCAGTTTGCCGATGCAAGAACCGTTTGAAATTCGTCAACTGCGCTACTTCCTCGAGGTGGCGGATGCCGGAAGCTTCAGCCGGGCCGCCAGGCGTCTCGGCGTTACGCAGCCCGCGATTTCCCAGCAGATGCGCGAGCTGGAGAGCGGTCTGCGTGCCGTCCCTTTTGCAACGTCGGCGAAAAACGCACGTCGCTCACTCCGCCCAGCCTGCTTTTTCAGGAACATGCCCGCACCATTTTGTGTCAGGTCGACAAGTCGTTGCAGCAGATCGGCGTGGAACCTGGAGAGCTGCGCGGCACACTCCGCCTGGGAGTGATCCCCTACCTCGACTTCGCACTGATGCCGAAATTACTCGGACTCTTTTCCGAGGAATACCCTGCGGTCGACCTGAGCATTCTCGAAATTTCGTCGACCGACGTCGAGAGGTTGCTGGAGGATGGGCGGATGGATGTCGGTTTGGGCTGGGTCACCCATCATTCACCGAATCTGCACTACAAGCATTTTTGTGACGATCGATTCACGGTCGTAGTGGCGGAAGGACATCCGTGGTCGAGACGTCGCGCGGTCGATCTTTCCGAGCTGCACCTGCAGCGTGTCCTGCAGCTGCCGGACACCTACGTGATGCGCAGGATAACAGACGAGATGTTCCGCAATTACCGCATTCGCCCGCGCACGGTGGCGGAGATCAACTCGATCGAAACGCTCCTTCGTTCCCTTGGGCCGCTCAAAGCGATGGCGTTAATGCCGCGAATATCGCCGCGTGATGCGGGAAATCTGGGCTTAAAATCGATCCGTCTGGAAGGAAGAGATCTGGGTCTTGAAGTCGGCCTGCTGCGGCTGATTGACTCGGGGACAAACAGCGCGGTGGCCGCCTTCAGTAGGCTGGGCGAAGGCTGTCGTTCCGGCGCTGGTCGGGCAATAGGAAGCCGAAAGCGGAGATCGCTAGGAAGAAGCTTCGACGTTCTGCGATTTTTTGGCGATCAAGTCACCCAAGGCACGCAAGGTCGCAAAGTTCTCCGCGATCAATTCCTCGTCTTCCACCCGAATGCCGCAATCGCTTTCCATGAACGAAACCAAACGAATCAAACCGAGCGAGTCGATCTGCAGCGGCTCGTCGGGATCGGCAACCGGAGGCAAAGGAGCCCGGCTTTCATTGATGTAGTCCTTAAGTTTCTGCGGTGTTTCCATGCTTGATTGGCTGGTGGTTGAAGTTAATCGGCGCCGGCAAATTCCGGTGTCGAACCGGCATCGTTGATCCATTCTTCGGTCGTCCCGACCGGACCTTCGGGCTCCCAGAGCGCGGCGCGCTCGGGATGATAGCGGGATCCAATTGGGATCGAATAATCATCGGGATGATCGTAATCCCGTTCTCGCTTGAGCAGTTTGCGGAACTGCAAGATCGCCTGGGAAGGTTGATGCTCGGTTTCGTAGATGCGCCCGGCGAACGCGTCTGTCAGCTCCTCGCGATAGCGCCAATGAACAAAGGCGGAAAAGGCAAAGGGCTGTTCCCAAAACAGGTCGATCATGTCTTCCAAATTGTCGGTCCCTTTCTCGATAAAGCGCTGGTAAGCGTCGAAGGGATTCGCCTCGTCCCGGCGCTCGCCCTTGAGATAAGAAACCACATGGGGGACAGCGAACTCCGCTTCGCGCAAGGTGGCCGAGATGCCAAAGGAAAAAATCGGATCGACGAAGCGATGCGCGTCGCCGATGCAGATGAAACCCTTTCCGCAGAAGCCACGCACCTGATAGGAATAGTTTGGAATCACATGCACGTCTTCGACAAACTCCATCTCCTGCACACGGCGGGCGAGGTCGGAATGGATCGTGGGTAAATAGCTGCGGAAGAATTCGCCGGCCGTTTGCTTACGCGAAACAAATTCCGCGGTCGGAACGACCACCCCCAGACTAACGACTTCCTTGTCGACCGGGATAAACCAGCCCCAGTGAAACTTCTTCTGATAAAAAATGAGTGTGTTATCCTTCGCCATCTCACCCGAAGTCCCGCGGTCGCGGATCGCACCCTTAACATGCGCAAAAAAGGCGATCTGTTTGTCGTAACTCCCGAGATATTTCGGGCCGGTCACACGCTGGTTGGCGAGGAAAGTGGCCATGCCCGAGCAATCCAAGACTACTTCTGAGTCGATGTCCTCCTGCGTCCCATCCGGTTTGCGGATGGTGATTCCGCAGACGCCGCCGTCTTCGTTTCGCAGAGCCTTGATCGCCGTCCCGCGGACCAAGGTAGCACCGCGTTTTTGCGCTTCCTCGAGCATCATCGAATCGAAGTCGCTCCGCCGCACCTGCCAGGTCGATGCCGCCTGGAGTTGCCAGTTTTCGTCCCGGCGCGCGACCGGAATGAACCAACTGTTGCCGCCGAAGACTCTGACGCCGTGTTTCACCGGATATTCCCGCTCCATCATGATTTCGCCGAGGCCAAGCCGACGCAGGACAGCGCCCGCTTCGCCCGTCATCGATTCGCCGATGTGGAAGCGTGGGAATTCCTCCTGCTCGACGATGATCGGCTTGATTCCCTCCTTAAGCAGGAACATGGCGGCCGCGCTCCCTCCCGGGCCGCCGCCGATGATCAATACGTTAGTTTTCATTTTTGAAAGGTTTTAGAGATCCTCAATTAAGACGCCGGAAGCACTCTCGTCAAAGCAGCTTATGCACCACCGGTCGCGCTGGCCGATAAATGTCCCCCCGAACGAAAGTACAATCATCGATCCGCGCCGACCACTTTTTCCTCGGGCTCGATCTCTCGATAATGGAATCTTGTCATCTTTTTGTAAAGAGATTTTCGGAGGAACTCGTCGTGGGAAAAGAAAAGCGTTCCAGCGAGCGAGCCGACAGGCACGAATTTAGCTTCTCTACTCGCTATGGTATTTATAGCGCCTTGGACCGCCCCGTCGGTACTCCGTCTTCGTAAAGCTGTTTTCTTTCTCTGCTCGATCCATCTTGCCTTCTTGGCTGGTTCCCTCACCTGTCAGGCGCAGATCGAAGTCCCACGCGGGGTCTTTTCCATCGCAAACTCCGGCAAGTTACCGCTCAGTTCGGTCCTGAGTAGTCCCAATGTGGATGGCATCACGCTCCGACAGGACTGGTCTGGGCTGGAACCGACGGAAGGCAATTTCGACTTTAGCTTTCTCGACTCTGCAGTCGCGGCATGCGCGGGTTCGGGAAAACAAATTTTGCTGCGAATCGGCACCCAGGCAGGCAAACCGGCCTGGGTCAATGACGCGGTCACGGCGGCAGGCGGGAGCTTTTTCTCGTTCGTCGCGACCGACGGAACACCGATGACCATCCCGGTCTTTTGGGATCCGACATTCCTTGCGAAAAAGACCGCGATGATCTCGGCTTTGGGCGCGCATTTCACAAATAATCCGTCGATCAAAGTCGTGTCGGCGAGTTTCGCAAACGCGATTAGCGAAGACTGGAATGTCCCACATACGCCGACCGACGTTACGAACTGGCTGGCTCTCGGCTATACCACCGACAAATTACTGGCGGCAGGCCAGCAAATCATCGACACCACGATGATCGCTTTCCCAAACCAGATCGTGACCATGGCGGTGGGAGGCAGCGGCCACGTCAACGGAGTGAATCTTGATCCGACGGCCGATTACGCGGCCCGGGCTGCGGTGGGGACGGCCCGCGCCTCCTGGTCCGGGAGATTTAACGTGCAAAAAAACGATCTCTCTACCTTCATTCCCCCTGCGCCGGGGACCGACACGCTCTACGCGATGATCTGGGATTTCCAGCCGGATGTTGCCGGGCAGATGGTCTACCAATGTGCCAATGATCCGACCTATCGGGCGAACAACGGCGTGCCCCAGGATCCCAGCATTACCTTGGAAGAGTCGATCGATAACGCGGTGAGTTACAACGAAAAGTACGTCGAGATTTATCAAACCGACGCGAACTCGCTGCCAGACGCTGTCGCGTACGCGCACACCGCGCTGACAGCGGCCACGCCGACCCCGACTCCATCAGCTACCCCGAGTCCGACGCCGTCTGCGACCCCCACGCCAACCCCGACGCCCACGCCGCCCAAGGCGCCGAGTCCGCCGACAGGGCTGCGAATCGTTTCCTGAGGCTGACCGCCCGGCCTCCGGCAAATGCGACCTGGCAAAACGAACAGGCTTGGCGGCCGAGCGTGCTTAGCGTCGGACACCGATCGTGAGCATGGTGCGCGATACAGGGTTCGAACCTGTGACCCCTACCGTGTCAACGTGTTTTGGCACCCTCTAAAAAGACCTTTTCCCTCGTAAAGAGCTCCATATGAGCCCGTGCAATGGAAATTCGCCAAACGTGACAATCGAATTTTTCGGTAATTCACGGTAGGGCACTTGGACTGTCACACTTTTTTGAAGCGAATATCGCACCTTCAGATCCTCGCCTCGGAGTGAACGCGGTGCAGTTTCTGATTCAATAGCGTCCTCCGGAACCCCGGACTGCTCTCTGTGTAGAGCCGTCATTCATGCTTCAAAGCGGAACATGAAACGTGCTCCGCGGAAAAGTTAAAGGCGTCTACTTACGCGGAAACACCTATTGGTTTGCCAAGCAGGTGAACGGTCGTCGCAGTTTCATCTCGCTCGAAACCGATGACTACGTTGCAGCCATTCAGCGGGCACGGGAGATTGCGCAGTCGCCCGATCTGCAGCCAGCGCAGTCGTTCAGCGCCGAGGTGGAAGGTTTCCTGAAGCACAAGTTCGAGACAAACCGGTATAGCAAAATGAGCGCAGAGAGCAAACGCTCCTGCCTCACCATGTTTGCCGACGCGGTGAAGAACGTCCCGCCGGTCAACGTGACGAGCGCTCAATGCAACTCGTATTACAATGCAGCGAAGGCACGGGTAATGCCGAGCACGGCGGAAAGCTACATGTTCACGCTGCGGTCCTTCTTCAACTGGTGCGTGCGTGAAAATCTCTGCCGTCGTAATCCGGTGTTGGCGGTACAACTCGATCGCGTTGATCGAAAGGGCAGAACTCGTTTTGCCGAGCTGGAGTTGGCGCAACGATTGATCCAAAACGCGCCGACCGATGATCTGCGCTACGTCTTATTCTGCGGGTTTCACACTGGCATGCGAAAGATGGAAATTGTTGAATCGGTGCCGAGCTGGTTTGACCTCGCAGCGCGGACAGTAGAAATCCGGGCAACGGAAACATTTCGGCCGAAAGACCGCGATGCTCGAACCATTCCGCTGACGGATCAATTCGTGGAATTCCTGAAAAGCTGGGGTTTACGCTCGCCGTACGTGTTGCAGCCGGATGTCTTACATGGCAGCCATCGTTACCGCTTCGATTTCCGGCGCGCGTTCGATGATTACATGAAGGCACAGGGCGTTGCCTGGGTCAGCCCACATGTGATGCGCCACTCCTTTGCCTCGATCTGCGCCGCCAAAGGCATCGACATTTACAGAATTGCGACCTGGCTCGGCGACGATGTGCGTGTCGTCCAACGGCATTACGCAAAACTACGTCCGGACGATCGTCAGATCATGAAAGCGTTCACGATCTAGTGGAGCCGCTCATCGAATTGGAAAGCAGCTCTCCCGCTTTCAATCTGTCGATGCAACCGTCAAGATCGCGAATATCAAAGCGCGTCAGCCGATTGCCGCGGATGAACGGTTTCAACCATTTCGCGCATTCGAATTGTCGCAGCAATTCTCTGCTGCCGCCGTAAGCGGCTGCATCCTCGGGCGACAAACCGCGCCGCAACTGTGAGTATTTCATCCCAGTCAGAATAGTCGCGACCGATTGCTACACTGCGCTCATGAGGGAGCGGTTTCGGGTCGCACAAGCGACACCTTTTTGCCGCCCGACGGAAGGAACCGTGGGCTCATCTTGATTTGAGGGACGCCTTACCCGTTTGCACAGCCAAGGAAAGCGCAATTCGCCGCTGATTCACTGCCGCAAACATGAGCGAAGCCGCCTACATCACAGAGCGCACGCAGCAATTCCACGACGCTGTCCGCGACTTCACGCCGCCGTCACCGATGCGTCACGCAAAGCTGATGCCGCTCAAGGACGGCGTTGTCGAGCTGCGCCAAAACGACGCGTCACTCCGGCTGATCCGCGAACTGCTCGCAACCGTTGGCGTGGCTGTGAGCACCGACACGATCGCGCGCTTTCTCGTCGAAGTGAATGGCGCGCAAACACTGCCGCGAACGCCAAAACGAGCAGGCGATCGACGCGCAGCCGTCCGCAATTCGAATCGAGTCCGAACCGCGGACATTCCGGAGATCACTCACACGCCGGTGCCCGCTCAAACACCGGCTCCGCCGGCGCGCGTCGAAGCGGCAGCGGAGCGATCGCGCACGCGCGGACCGCGCGCTGCCGATCCTCGCAACCTTTGAGTCAACGGGCCTTCACATGAACAAACAAATTAACCTCGTCATCAACGGCAAAGGCGGAGTCGCGCAAGAGCTTTTTCGCCGCGAACTTCGTCCAGTATCTCAAAGATTGCGGTATCGCTCATTGCGCGATTGACAGCGATCATGAGAACTCGACGCTCAAACGCTTCCACGCAGAAGCGGACTTCATCAACCTCGAACACCGGCGTGAGATCGATCGCGTCTTCATGGCTGCGGAGACTTCCGATTTGCTCGTAATCGACTGCCGCGCAGCGTCCAACGATCTGTTCATCGGCTTCTTCGATGAGGTCGGTCTGGGCGAGGTGCTGCGCTCGCTCGACGCACGGCTCACCGTCATCTGCCTGGTCAATCACAAAGCTGACAGCGTGGAGCAACTTCGCATTCTGTCCGACGCGCTGCGCAATGGTTGCCCTGGGTTGTCACGAAGAACGAAGCACACAGTGATGTCTTCAAAATTTACGACGGCAGCAAGACTCGCCGGCACGCCGTCGATGTCTTGCACGGACGGGAAATTACGATGCCGCGCATGTACGACTGACTCGTCACCACGCTGAACGAGCAGAACACGCCCGTCACGCCGGCGCTGACCCATCCCGGGTTCAATCTCCTCGATCGGCAACGGCTGAACGCTTGGCAAACTCGATTCTACCGTCAGCTCTATCGGGCCGCCGACCTTCTCCTGATTGATTCACACGTGGCAGAGAGATTCGCCGCGTGAACACAGATGATCCCGCGTCAACTCGCGATCGGGCATGGCAGCGCAAGCATCACATTACCGATGGCGATCCGATGCTCGCGACCTTGGACTTTGGTCCGACACGCCAAAATCTCCGCTGGCTCGGATCCGGTCTTTCATTTCTTCCTTTGAAATGGCCAGGGCCAGACTTTCCCGTTCCGTAAGCTCGGTAAAATTCCTGACCGTAATGTTGTCGCGCTGATCTGTGAGGACCAACGCCCATGATAGGTATGAGTCACGCAGCCTTGCGGCCGGCGGGTGTCTGACGGCTCTCGCTCGTCGGGGAATTATTTCCATTCGCCAGGAATTTGTAGATCGCCGAAAAATCCTCGGGGCCATGCCCGCCCCGCATCGCCAGGCGATAGATTTCTTTTGCCACATTCGTGAGCGGCATCGCCACGTTGGTTTCATAGGCGCTGACAGCCGCAAGATGCATGTCCTTCTGCATCCAGCGCAGGGGGAATTCGACCTTGTAGTCACCATTCTCAATCTTAGCCCGTTTCGCCGCCAGGAACGGTGCCACCGCAGGTGTACCGAGTAATGAATCGAAAAGCATCGCGCGCGACAAACCCAGGCCTTGACCGAGCGCCATCGCTTCCGAGAAGGCCGCCATGGCATCGCCCATGATCAGATTGACGACCACTTTCATGGAGGTCCCCATGCCGTGCCCGCCGGTGTGGACGATCTTATTGCCCATGCACAGAAGCAGCGGGCGAATTTCTTCCAAGTCAGCCGGATCAGCGCCCACCCAGAACTCCAGTTTCGCATCAGCAGCCGCCGACGCCGACCCGGTGACCGGTGCGTCGACAAAACCAACCCGGCGCATCCTCGCGGCGGCAGCCATCTTCTTTGAGAACGACGGATTGACCGAGCTGCAATCGGCCCACTGTGAGCCGGGCTTGAGATGGTCCAGGAAGCCGTTCTCACCCAGGGCGGCTTCTTCCACTGCGCCGGGATGAGCCAGCATGGTGAAAAGCACATCCACTTGCTCGGCTACGTTTGCCGGCGACTGCGCGAGGATCGCGCACGGACCGAGTAATGGTTCGGCCTTCTCGCGCGTCCGATTAAAGAGAACCAGGCGGTAGCCGTGTGTTTGCAGGTTAGCCGCCATTCGGCTGCCCATTATTCCGAGACCTACAAATCCTATTTTCATTTTGTTTCCTCCTTAAACGTTGGTAATGGATCGCCTCTCTAACTCGGGCTTACGGCCGGCAATCCGAGCGACTGCAGGGTGTCGGGCGAAAGACTTCCGGTCACATCCAGGTTCTTGTCGATTTGATACTTCGCCAGCGCATCGCGTGTTTCCGGTCCGCAGATGCCGTCGATCGTACCGGTGTAATAGCCCTGTTGCTGCAGATCGGTTTGGGCGGTAATGACCGTCGGGTCGCTCACCGGCGTATCACTGTATACGTCGCCACCGTAATAGTAGGGCTCAACATCGGCACAGTAGCCGGGATAATAGTCGTACGGGTAGTAATCGCAGGCGTAGTAAGAATAGTAGTCCCATGGGAAAAACCCCGGCGCGAGCCCGAACCAGAAGCCGTCGTCGAAGACGAAGAAACTCCTGTGGGAGAAATGGGCATGATGTCGGTCCCAATCCCTGTGCCAGGTCCCTGCGTTATGCCTTTCAGCAACATGCCCGCCGAAGGTTGGGCGTGGGAAGCTTCGCGCAAAATTTCTCCCCGAGTTTCTTCCGACCGCGTTAGGGGTTCGATTTGACGCCGCCGGGCGATGGACCGCGATACCGCTATGACGAGCGCTCGACTGCCGTCGTGCCCCGGCGAAAATCTGGCGGGACCTCGCGGCCCCGACACCGTGACTGTAAAAGTAGGTCGGACGTCCAACGGCCGGTCTGCTGAAATGGGACCCACCACCGCCTCCAAAGTGACCACCGCCTCCAAAGTGACCGCCGCCGCGATCGGCGGCCCCGGCGATTGGACTCAGCAGCATCGAAGCGACGCCGACGGCTATCGTGAGTGACCGTTTCGTTTTCATCTTTCACATTCCTTGTTTCTGAGTTGGTTTGCGATGGCGCGTCCGCGAGGTTTTTCGGTGCCACCAAAGGGCTGTCGCCCTCTCCCCCTTTTGGGTGACTCATTTACCCGTTCAAAAGAGAGGCCAAAACATCGCCATGACCAGTGTCACGACCGACGCGAAGAGGACCAAGCCATAGCGTGGCCAGGGCTCCGGTTTTCGTCGCTTCGCCAAGTGCGAGAGAGTTTTTGAAAAGTGCTTCCGAACCAGGCGGAGGCTCTCTGGATGGCGATCGCAAATCAGGATCCGCCGTACCATCCCGCCACCGATTCGTTCTGGCCCAAGTGGCGCAACGATGGCGAAGAATTCCTTTCGTCTGGAAGTCGTAAGATCGGAACAGAGCGGATTTCCGAGATCGGGCATGCGAATCCATGTCCTGGCTGGTTGAGGGGCAAAACGCCATCCGAGGCCTGGTCGATGATCATGATTGAAGCGCGATGTTTTCATGCCTCATCGTAGGATTAGCCGACGGCAAGACGCCATTGCGCTTGAGCGGGATTTTCGAATCTCTCGCGCGGGAAGGTTAAGCCTCGCTCCTTCGGCTCACCGTGTAAGAACCTCCAGTTCGCAGCTTATCGGAAGCGGTGGGGGCAACTTGAACAACCGCGATTGCGATTCGCGTTTCTGCAGCAAACTGAGCGACTACTGTAGCGCGGATTGGGGTGCTTTCTCGGATCGTCAGGTTTACTTCTGCGAATGCTGGGCTGCTTCTTCGATCAGCGCGGCAACCTCTTTTGGGTGCGAGACGTAAACTGCGTGGCTGGCGCCGGCGACTTCAACCGTGTGGCTCTTGGCTCGCGCGGCATACCACCGTTCAAGATCGGGGCTGATGGCTCTGTCTTTTTTTGAGACCAACATCCAGCTCGGTTTGGCTCTCCAGGCAGCCGTGGTGATCGTCGCTGAGAAATTGTTCGCAAAGTTGAGCACCTGCGAGCGCGCCATGAAAGCAGCCTGCTCCGCAGAAAGGTCGGCGGCGAAGTATTTATGAAACTGCGCAGGATCAATGTAGGTGAAACCCTCGGCAGTCTTCTTTATGGCACCAGACTTGCCAAGATCACTTGGAAAACGTTTTCCGTCGTCCGCTTCGTTCTCCCCAGCATCCGGCATGTGGGCGGCGATATAGACCAACCCGGCAACGGACGGATCCGTCCCGGCTTCCGTAATTACCGCTCCGCCATAGCTATGACCAACCAGAATGCATGGTCCATCTTGTCGAGCGAGGATGCGCTTCGTTGCAGCCACGTCTTCTTTAAAGGAGGTCTCCGGCTCCTGGACAATGCTGACCTTGTAGCCATCCTTGTTCAGAATGTCGTAAACGCCTTTCCAACCAGAGCCATCTGCCCACGCGCCGTGAACCAGAACAATATTGCGAACGCGATGTTCTTCGTTCTGCGCTGAGAGCGCGCACCGGGCCAACAGTAAGAACGCCAAGCCGAGAAACTGAAATCTTTTTCGTCCTATTCGCACAAATGTCACTGAATTACCCATCATCTTGCTCCTCTCCTGTTTTTGAAATTCTTCTCCGCATGACGCTAGCGTGCCTCGTTATTTCTTCATTACCGTAGCGCCGGGCGATGCAGCCGGCCTAGCCGCGACGCGAACGACTGTTCCCCTCGCAAGGGAGTCCGACGGGTTGACAATTACTTTGTCCGAGTCGGTGACACCGCCCAGAATTTCGCTTTGCACGCCAAAGTCGCGGCCAACCTGGACGTCGCGCAGTTGGACGCTGCCTTTGGCGTCGACGACTGCTACCTGCATGCCTTTGCCGCGGAAGATCAGGGTGTTATCCGGCAGTGTCAGGACCTTGCCAAGCACGGCCATGGGCACCCGGACCGTGGCATAGCTGCCAGGCAAAATGTCGTTGTTAGAGTTGTCCACTCGCAATTCAACAAGCATGGTTCGCGAATCCGGTGAGACCGCGTCGGAAGTTGAGATCACCTTGCCCGGATAAGTCTTCGCACTTTCGGTTCCGATTCGGACGTTGAATGTCTGTCCGGCAGCGATGTTCGGTGCCTCCGGCTGAGGTATGCGGAAGTAGACGCGAAGCGGATTCATTTGCTGGATGTGGAACATCTCGAAATTTGTGTTGTTCGCCGTGATCAGATCCCCAACGTTCACGTTGCGAACTGTAATCACGCCTGCGAAAGGGGCGGTCACTTTTTGAAATGCCACCTCCTGCTCAAGGAAGCGTAGATTGGCCGCAAACGCCTCAACGTTGGCCTGATTCGTCGCCTGCGAGGTGGCCGTGTTTTCGGCGTCGAGCTCTGAGACGACACCTTCGTGCCATAACTTCTGCCATTTTACGTTCGTGCTCTTTGCTAGCTCTAAAGTATGTTGGGCGAGCGTGGCCTGCGACTTCGCCTGATCCATTTGCTGCTGCAGATCGGGTATGTCGATTTCCGCGAGTAGCTGACCTGCTGCGACGTGCGCGCCGATATCGACCAGCCAGCTCTTAAGGTAACCGTTGACTCGTGAGAAGATGCTCGCTTCCTGCCATGGTTTCACTTCAGCCGGTAAGTCCAGCCCACTTCCGGGAGTTGTGGCTTTCGGTGATATCACGGCAACGCTTTGGACCGCCAACTGGGCCGTGTCAGCCGCGGACTGTTGTCGCTGCTGCCACCGCGGAATGAAGCCAACCGCCAATGCTACGACCACCACAGCGGTGCCCGCCAGAATCAGATAAAGTCGTCGACGAGACGGTGGTGATGTCGATTGCGATTCAGCATCCGGAACGCCGCTAGCTGCTTTGTTGTAAGTGATTGCGTTCATATTTGGCTAAACAGTTAAGTTGCAGGAAGTGCCTCAGAGAGGCCCGTAGATGGAACCGTTTGTTCGGGTCCTGCAGCGCCCGATTCTTTTAGAACTGGTCTGCGATGCAAAAGACTGAAGATGACGGGGACGAACAGCAGCGTGGCGACCGTTGCCAACATCAAACCGCCGATTACCGCTCGGCCCAGCGGCGCGTTTTGCTCTCCGCCATCTCCGAGGCCAAGCGCCATCGGGATCATGCCAATGATCATCGCCGTCGCAGTCATGATCACCGGCCGGAGGCGACCGGTCCCGGCTTCCCACGCCGCTCGGGCTGACGTTTTTCCTTCTTGCAGGTGAGTGCGTGCGAAAGTAACGACCAGCACGGAGTTCGCGGTCGCGACGCCAAGACACATGATGGCGCCCATCATCGCCGGCACGCTCAGCGTAGTGCCAGTCACATGTAGCGCCCAAACTACGCCAGCCAGCGCGCCGGTAAGAGCGGTAAGAATGATGAATGGATCAAGCCAGCTCTGAAAGTTAACGACCAGCAGCAGGTAAATCAGGACAATCGCCATCACCATCCCGACGCTTAGACCCAGAAAGCTCGAGTTCATCGTGGCGGCTTGCCCGCGCAGAACAATACTGACACCTTGTGGCGCAGTGTTTCGGGCCTGGGCGAGGATCGGCCTGATGTCACTTAGCACGCCGCCCAGATCTCTTCCCGCGACGCTGCCAAATACGTCAACTACCGGTAATACATTGTAATGTGAATAGATCGGCTGACTGGTGGTATGCGTCACATCTGCAACGTTATTGAGCACCTGGCCATTGGCGTTCCCAGGCGTCGAAGCATTAAGCGGCATCGACTGCAGGGCTGAAAGTGTTGTGGTCTCTGGCTCTGGAACCCGCACATTCACGAGATATTGGATACCATTGGAAGGATCGAGCCAGTAGGTGGGCGTGACCTGGCTGCTCCCACTCAGCGCAAGCATGACCGCGCCTGCCACATCTCTCTCGGAAAGACCTAACTCAATCGCCTTCGTTCGATCGACGTTGAACTCGAGTCGGTGGAGGTCGTTTGGTTGTTGGATCCGAACATCCACCGTGCCACGGACCAGACGAAGTTTTTGCGCAATGGCATTGGCTACTTGTTGGTCGGCTTTTTGATTGCGTCCTACAACCTGAACGTCATAGGGGGCAGGCAGGCCAAAGTTAATCGTCTGGCTGACGATATCCGACGGCAGGAAATAGAAAATCACTCCTGGGAACTGGCGATTGAGGCTGAGTCGCAGATTCCGCACGTAATCTGCCGTCGGTTTATGATTAGGTTTTAGGGCGACCAGGATGTCGGAATCCGCCGGGCCGGAAGTACCGCTATTGTTGTAACTCAAATTGATTCCGGGAATCGGCAGGCCGCTGTTGTCGATCATCCCGTCGAGTTCCTGCGCCGGGATCTGCTGGCGAATCGCAGCCTCGACCTGATCAACCAACTGGGCGGTTTGTTCGATCCGCGTCCCCGTAGGCGCGCGCACGTGCAATTGGAACGATCCGGCGTCGACACTGGGGAAAAAGTCTTGTCCGAGGAACGGCACCAGCAACCATGACCCAACGCAGAAGGCGAGGAACCCGGTTACGAATGCTCCCCTGTGTTCCAAGACCTTGCCCAGCAAGTTACCGTAGACTCCTCGAAACCGCTCAAACGCTTTCTCAAAATGCTGCTGAACGGCCGCAAGGGACCGGACCCATATCGCTTTAGTGCGCGCCTGGCGGTTATGACGCCGCTCAAACCACATGACCAATGTCGGCACAAGTGTGCGCGAGAGAAGATACGAAGCGATGACCGCAAAAACGACTGCCTCGGCTAAGGGCACAAATAGGAAACGAGCGACGCCTGAAAGAAAGAACATCGGGATAAAGACAATGCAGATGCAAAAGGTGGAAACGAGCGCCGGCAGCGCAATTTCTCCGGCGCCAGCCAGGATCGCGTTCTCCAACGTTTCTCCAGCACCAATGTGACGCTCGATGTTCTCAATCGTTACCGTCGCGTCATCGACCAAAATCCCGACGGCCAGCGCAAGGCCGCCCAGCGTCATCAGGTTAATTGTCTGCCCGATCGCGCTGAGCGCTGCGATGGAGGCAAGAACGGATAGCGGAATCGATATCGCGATGATGATCGTGCTTCGCCAGGCGCCCAAAAACAGTAGAATCATCAAGGCAGTCAGCGCCGCCGCGATTACGCCTTCGCGAACGACGCCGCTGACTGCACTTTTGACGAAGACGGACTGGTCGAGGAACTGCTTCACTTTCACGTCGCTGGTCACGGTCTTAAGGATACTAGCCATGGCGGCCTTGGCTCCCGCCGCGACCGAGAGCGTAGAGGCAGCGCCGTTCTTGAACACGGTCAGCAACGTGCTCCGGGTCCCGTCTTGTCGGACCACGTTTTCCTGGGGCATGTAACCGTCGCGGACCTGTGCGACGTCGCCGATACGAATCACCGTGCCGCCGACACTTTTGATCGGAAGCTGATTCAACAGATCAATTCGCGGGGGATTAACATTGAGATCAATCGGAACTTCTTTTCCGCCGATCTTTGCTATCCCGCTGGGAAAAGTGAGTGCGCCGTTACTGAAGGCGGTGACCACGTCTGATTGGGAAAGATTGTTTCCTTCGATCGCCTTGGGATCCAGATCCACAGAAACAACCCGTTGCTTGCCGCCGTATGGGTACGGGATTGAGATGCCAGGAACGCTAATCAGCCCGACGCGGATTTGATTTTGAGCAAGGTCAAACACTTGCTGCTCGCTTAGTTTGTCGCTGCTGATTCCGAACTGGAGAATCGGGACGGTAGAAGCGTCGTATTGAATGATGAGGGGCGGAGTCGTTCCCGGTGGTAGCTGCCTCACGATGGTTTGCGAAACAGCGGTCAACTGTGCGACCGCGGTGGAGATATTAACCCCGGGTTGAAAAAAGACTTTGATCACGCCGACGCTGTTATACGAGGTCGATTCGATATGCTCGATGTTGTTGACGGTCGTAGTCAGGGCCCGTTCCTCAGTGAAGACCATTCGTTGAGCGATTTGGTCTGCTGGCAGGCCGGTGAAGCTCCAGATCACGCTCACCACCGGAATGTTGATCGCGGGAAAGATGTCCGTGGGTGTGCGCATCAGGACAAACGGCGTCATCAAGAGGAGTAGCAAGGCCGCCACGACGAACGTATACGGCCTTTTAAGAGCTAGGCGAATGATCCACATGGCGTCGTCCCTCTTTTGCTATGCCGCGTGAAGTTCAGGATGCGCAGATCTGGTTAGCTCGGTGGATTGAAAGCGTTGGATGAGTTCGGCAAGCCGGCGTTCGTAGTAATCGCACATCGGCGACTCGCCGTTTGGTTGCACCCACTCTCGGTGTTGCGCACGCAGGTCGTGGCGAATCTGCTGTTGCAGCTCGCGGTAGGTTTGAATCGGCGGCTGCGCGAGCGCCGGCAGGTATCCACTACGAACCATGGTCGGCGTGCTGCTCCTTTCCATAGGAGAACCCTCGCGTCTTGAGTACGGACCCGCTACGGCGCGTGCGAAGGATTTGTTCCTGCCTCCGAGGGGTCGTTTGCCAATGCCTCTTTCGAGGGGGGTATCTGTGTCGTCCGCTTCGAATGAGACTGGCATCGTCGGAAACAGCTTCCGCGAAGGCCATCCCAGATCAGTAATGCGGTGTCAGCGGCGACGCGACAGAACCTAAAGAATCTTTGCGATCTCGTATCCGCGGCGGCCGGACGAAAAGCGGCAGCAAGGTTGAGACCGCCATGACTGCGGCAATGATATGAAGCGCGCCACCGTATGAACCCGCTGTTTCGCGCATATGAGCGATGAGCAGGGGGCCAAAGACACTGGCAAAGCCCCACGCTGTCAACATCAGGCCGTAAATCGGACCGATATTCTTGGGACCAAAATAGTCAGCGGCAAAGGCTGGCATGGTGCCAAATCCGCCGCCGTAGCACATTAAAATCACGAATATAAGGACCGCCATGACAGAGGCCGTAGCTATCCTGGGAAGGAACCAAAACAGCAAAACCTGGAGGACGAACATGACCAGAAACGTCGCCCGCCGCGTGATTAGATCCGAGACCCATGCACAGAATACACGGCCAACCGCGTTGCCGAGACTGGCGATCCCCACGAGACCTCCAGCCACCACGGCAGTGACTCGCGTTAGTTCCTGAAACATCGGTGACTCCTGCGAAATAATCGAAATACCTGCGCAGGTATTGAGAAAAAGAATGAACCAGAGCGCCCACCACTGCCAGGTCCTTACCGCCTCCCCGAGCACATAATCATGTCCCGCACGTTGCGAGGTCTGAAGCGCGCTTGGTTTCCAGCCTGCCGGCTGCCAGCCATCCGGCGGATTTTGCATGAAGAGGCCTGCGACCACCGTTACGACGAGATATGCGATTCCGAGATATACGAATGTGCTCAGTACCCCGACACTTTGAATTAATCTGGTTGCGATGGGGGCTGTAATCAGCGCGCCCGCTCCGAAACCACCCACTGCAATCCCGGTGATAAGGCCGCGGCGATCTGGAAACCACTTCACCAGGACAGCGACAGGAACGATGTAACCTAGCCCAAGACCGATTCCACCGATCAACCCGTAACTGAGGTATAACCAACCTAGAGTGTGCGAGAAGCCGGCGAGAAAAACGCCCAATCCATAGAACACACCGCCGGTCAAGGCAACCATGCGCGGTCCTACGCGGTTCAACCAAAGGCCGCCGAAGAGAGAGGCGAAGCCGACGACGAAAATGCAGATCGTAAACGTCAGCGTTATTTCCGAGATGGTCCAACCGAATTGTTTCGCCAGCGGGACACGAAAAACGCTCCAGGCGTAAACGGCGCCGAGCGCGATTTGGAGAAACACTCCGGCGGTTGCAATGATCCATCGACTATTCGTTCTCATGCGTGGCCTCCTTCTCAGAGCGGCATCACTACGCCACCGTTCTTGGGAATGGCATCGTAAGTCGCCTTGTCGAAGTGCAAGTGCGCCATCACTGCTTCCGACGGGGTATGAGCCAGCCATTCAGAGAGCGACAGGTCCTGAAAACGATCGACCTTGCCGAATATCTCCAGGAACACCAGATCGGTGTCGCCGGTGTTCTCGATGTAGTGGAGCAAAGTCTTCTGGACGTACCCGACATCTCCTTCTTGAAAGTCGATGGTGCGAGCCTTGTTGCCTGTGTCCACGACAGTCATTCGTCCTTTGCCACCGATGTAGTATTGCCATTCGTCTGCGTTTGGATGCCAGTGCAATTCCCGCAGTCCGCCCGGATGAACGGTCACGAGTGCCATCGCCGTCGTTGAAGCTTTAAAACTACTTGAATCGACAATGCGCACCTCGCCGCCTTTGGTTTGCTTCGTCGGCGGCATTTCCATCGTGCGGAAGGCAAAATTCTGCGGCGATTTTCCAAGTGTGCCGGCCGCTGCCTTCTGGTCAGCTTCCAGTGACCCCGGTAGATCCGCTTGGAAAATGAACAATTCTTGTTTGGGGACATTCTTGAATGCCTGCTCGCCAACAGCAAAATTCTTTGCCAACACCTCAGGCGGCAGATGCGCCATCGCATCGCTCAACAAGACCGTTTCTGATTCCGAGAAATTCCCGTCGTCGAACACGAGCATGAATTCGCATCCATCCGGATTGAGGCCCTGAATGGAGTGCGGGATCCCTGACGGAAAAAACCAGAGGTCATTCTTCCCCACGTCGGCGACGAAGCTTTTGCCGTCCAGATCGATCGCCGTGATCCGCGCATTTCCGTATAACATGATGGCCCATTCGCCGGCCGTGTGCCAATGCAGCTCGCGGAATCCACCCGCAGTCAATCTCATGTTAACGCCCGCCAGGGCTTTGGAGACGGGGAGTTCGCGAACAGTTACCTCGCGTGACCATCCACCTTCGTAAGTCCGCTTGTTCGCAAAAGAGAAGGGATACTTGAAGTTTTGAACCAGGCTCTTTGAATCGGTGTCTGGTGGCCAGATTGAGTCCGGGTTTTGCGCGTCGAGCTGCGGATTGCCCGGCCCGGGATCGCTCCTGCTCCGGTCTGCGGCTGAGAGTTTATGCAAGGCGGCGAAGCTGCTCACCGCAACAGCGGTCTTCCCGATGAAGCTGCGTCGAGTGAATGTGTTCATAATTGTTTGCTCCTGAGGCTATCGAGAGTTGTCGTTCGGATTTGAAATTGTTAGGTCACGCGCACCAGCCTTGGTCCAAAATGCTAAGGAGAACGATCGTCAGATGGCCGCAGACGGGGAGGGGTCCTTCCTCACGACTGTGCCGGACCACCGGCAGATCGTTCTCAACTTCCGGATCGGCATCGAACAACTGATGGCGCCTGCGCCAGATCAAGGCTCCTGCCAGGTAAACCAGGGTGGATGCGACGCGCAGGGCCGGAATTCCCGCCTGTTCGATTGCCGCTATTACCGGCAAATCGCCAATCTTCATAGCTAAAGCTACGGATCCGCTTCGTCGGTTTGCTACAGTTCCTCCGTGGGATTTTTCCATCCCGCTGAAGGAGGGCCAACGAATAACTCTTCCGAGGGATAAGCGGAGCAGCGGCGACCGACCGCGGTTACAACCGCTCGGCGGCCAAGACCGATTCCGGATCGGAGCCGGAAACCTTGCCGACGGCAATCCAGCCGAAGCGACTCAGCAGTGCACCAATCAAGAATGAAACCGCAGCGAATGGAACAAGCCCCAGGAAACGCAGGACCAGCGCGAGCGGCCCGTTGAAGATCTCACCGAGACGAATAAGCCAGCCTGACCCATGCTCGTGAATCGCGCGATCGGCTACCCCGTGTCTGTTCATGCTGAGCCAAATTAGCAACAGAGTCTCAACCGCGGCGGCATAATAGCCGAGGAAGTTGAGCGCCGGAATGCGACGGCCCAGTAGTTCCAGCAGCGCAGCGGCTGAGCCCAATCCGGCGGTTCCAAAATGAATCGGCAGCAATCTGCAATGCAAAAACCATGCGGGAATCGCGGTCGCACCAATCAGGACGCCGGTGTAAGTCGCGAGCAAAGTTCCAAAGAGTGCCGCGCCAAGAATGAAAATGCCGGCGGCGATCCGTAGAATTTGATCGAGCGGCCCAGTAAAGAGGTGGTGGAGGTGCAGCTCGAGCGCGATCAAACCCGGGACGGTGCAGGCGCCAAAGAAGGTAAGAATCCATGCGCCCATCGACATAGCTGACCGATGTTTGAAAACCCGCAGCATGTTGAGGAAGAGATGAGGTCGGCCGAGATCCAGGACGAGCAGAAGAGGTGAAAGCCCTGCCCCTGCGATCGCCGCAATCCACATCGCGGCCCGGGCAACTCCAAGAGTCGTTGCGAGCGAAGGATCGACCTGATGGAAAATTGCCGCGCCCAATGCGATTACCGCTGACATGCCCGCCAGGCCGCCGAAGAAGAAGTAAAGCGGGACTTCCCACGTCCAGACCGGCGGCTTGACCACCGGCTGGCCATAATAGCCGGGCTTTCTCGGAATCGGGCCACCCGTCACATCGACACCTTGTCCCGGAACCACGCCCTCTTTCCACGCCTGCTCGCGCAGCTGGTCCAGGCGATCTTCGTTAGGCGAATCAGTCGTCATGAAAAGAAAGCGAATGCCGCAAGCGTTGCGACAATTGAGGCGATCGCGGTCGCGAATGCCGCTGTCCAGGCGGACCTGAGATAGATTGTTGGAACCTGGGGCTTCGGCGGAAGCCCGTAGGCCTCGGGTTCACCCAGGATGAGAAAGAACGCATGAATGCCGCCGACCGAGGTCTCCCTCGGATCGTAAAGCTGCGCATCTTCGAAACCACTCTCTTGCAGTTGCTCCACGCGCGCCGCTCCCCGCGCCCGCAAATCATCAAGCCGGCCGAAGACGATTGATTCCGTCGGGCAAACTTTGGCGCACGCCGGAACGAGCCCGCTCTTTTGCCGATCGTAACAGAAGGTGCACTTGAATGCGCCGCCCGCATCGGGCAGCGGCTCCGGCCGGCGATCGATCACTCCGAACGGACACGACACGACGCAATACCCGCAGCCGTTGCAAACGTCGTTTTGCACCAGCACCGACCCGATTTCGGTGCGCACAATCGATCCGGTTGGACATGCTTCGAGGCAACCGGCTTCCTCGCAGTGCTTGCAAACGTCGGACAGAAAAAGCCAGCGAAACGGGTCCTGGTCTAACGACATCGGACCGGTGACCTGATTTCCTTTCGTGCGGTCCTGTTCCAGGAACATGACATGCCGCCATGTCGATGCGCCGAGGTGGCCGGTGTTGTCATAGGAATTTCCCGACCAGGTGAAGCCATCGTCCGGGACGTTGTTCCATTCTTTGCACGCGACCTCGCAGGCTTTGCAGCCGATGCACACGCTCGGGTCGGTAAAGAAACCGACCTCGACGTGATCCTGCACGTAGGCGTGCTTTCTCTGGTTCGTGCTCTGGACTCCTTCGCCAATCATCGTCTGTCGATTTTCCCGTGCAGACCATGGCCGCCGGCGGCCGGGCCCGCGGACTCGCCTGGCGGTGGTTGTTCTGGATGCAAGTTTGGCTGGCCTTCCGACGGCACATATTTTCTGATCCACTGCTCGAAAGCCGATCCGCCCGGCAATCGCCCGGGCACGACGTTGCAGGCAAGTGCCTTGGCTTCCATGATCGTAACGTTAGGCTCGCCGGAAATCGGAACCAGGTCGTTCGTCGCGCTACCCTGCACCGGCCCGGCGAAACCGAAATGAAACGGCATCGCGATTTGATGCACGGTTTTCCCTTTGAGCTGCATCGGGCGCATGCGTCGGCTAACGAGTGCGCGCGCTTCAACCGCGCCGCGCAAACTCACAATCGAAATGTAATCTCCGTTGCTGATCTTTAGTTCGCGTGCGAGCTCGGGCGAGATTTCCGCGAACAACCCCGGTTGCAATTCCGCGAGATGACTCAGGAAGCGCGACATCCCGCCGGCAGTATGATGCTCGGTCAACCGGTAGGTTGTGAGAACAAAGGGAAATCGCGGATCACCCGGCGGCGCGAAGCGATTTTCTCGGCGGGTAAACCAGTTAACCGCCGGATTCGTATCACGAGAGTAAAGCGCATTGTGCACCGGCGACTCAAGCGGCTCGTAGTGCGTTGGCATCGGCCCGTCCTCCAAACCCTTCGGGACGTGGAGCCAGCCGAGACCGTCTTCGTGCAACATGAACGGCGCGTCGCCGGGAATCGCAGCCAGCCCGATCTCGTTCCCAGTCGGGTGAAACTGCGGTGACTTGTCGACCGGGAAATCGGGCTGATCGATGCCGGTCCATTTATTTTGCGCCTGGTCCCACCAGACCAATTTCTTTCGTTCGCTCCACGGATCACCGGTCGGGCTGGCGCTCGCTCTGTTGTAAATGATGCGGCGATCGCCTGGCCAAACGAAGCCCCAGCCGTGGCCGAGATAGTCTTGCGAGTTGCGTGAGTTCGCCTTGTTAATTCCGTCCGGGCCGAGTACGCCGGAATAAATCCAGCAGCCGCTTGCGGTTGAACCGTCCGACTTCAATCTCGCGAAACCATCGATCTGCGGGCCATGGTGGGGCCTGCCCTCTCGGTCGAGACCGAAGACAACTCCGTCTGCGTTCGCCTGCGGAGCGGTGGACCAGCCATTGATCTCGGCGAGCACGGCTTCCATTTTGGGATCGCCCGGCTCGTCTTCGGGATACCACCAATCGAGCGCGCGCAACGGCTCATCGAGCGGGTCGTCGGATTCTTTCGCCTTGGCGATGAGACGCAACGCCAGCTGGTGCATGAACCAGGCGTCGGAGCGCGCATCCCCCGGCGGATCGACAGCTTTTTGGCGCCACTGCAACATTCGTTGCGTTTGAGTGAATGCACCTTCCTTTTCCGCGTGACCGGCCGCTGGAAAAAGAAAAACTTCCGTCTCGATTTCCTCCGTCTTTAATTCGCCGCGTTCGATCTCGGGTGAGTCGCGCCAGAATGTGGCGGCCTCAATCTCGACCATCTCCCTAACGACCAGCCACCGTAGTTTTGAGAGCGATGTGCGTTGGAAGCGCGAGTTGGCCGCAGCGACGGCCGGGTTCTGGCCCATCAGAAACATACCTTCCATTTTCCCATCGGCCATGTCGTAGAGATATTCGAAGAACGAATGGTTCCCGGTGATCTTCGGGATCCACTTATAACCGAAGTCGTTTTCAGCCGTCGCCCTCTTGCCGTAGTAGGCTTTCAGCAGGCTGGTGAAGTACGCCGGCAAATTATTCCAAAGCCCGGTTGGTTTGGTTTGATGGGCGAGGTAATCGCTTAACTTCTCCTCCGTCCCGTCGCCTTTTGGCATCGGCAAATACCCGGGCAAAATATCGTAAAGCGTCGGGATGTCGGTCGAGCCTTGGATCGAGGCGTGTCCACGCAGCGCGAGAATCCCGCCACCAGGTCGCCCGATGTTGCCTAACAACAGTTGCAGGATGCATGCGGTCCGGATGATCTGCACGCCTTTCGAATGCTGGGTCCAGCCGAGAGCATAACAAATCGCCGCTGTCTTTTCCGGACCTGATGCCGCAACGAGGGCGTCGGCGACTTTGTGAAAGAGGTTCGGTGAAATGCCGCAAATCTTTTCGACCATCTCGGGCGTGTAGCGCGCAAAGTGGCGACGCAACGTTTGGAAAACACAGCGCGGATGTTGCAAAGTCAGGTCCCTCTCTGGAAAACTGAGTCCGCCCTCGCCGTGGTAGGCCCAGGTCTCCTTGTCGTAAGCGCGTTGCCCTTCGTTCCAGCCGGAGAAAAAACCGGTCGCGCCTTCCTCGGTATCGTGAAAATCTTCGCGCAGAATGCAGGAAGCGTTGGTGAAGTGCACCACGTAATCGCGGAAGAAAAGGTTGTTCTCGATAATATGCCTGACGAGTCCGCCGAGAAACGCAATGTCGCCGCCGGCGCGGATCGGCACCCAGATATCGGCCAACGCGCTCGTACGCGAAAACCTTGGATCGACATGGATGATGGTCGCGCCGCGCTCTTTCGCTTTCATCACCCAGCGGAAGCCGACCGGATGCGCTTCGGCCATCGACGAGCCTTCGATTAAGATGCAATCGGCATTGGCGAGATCTTGTTGCGCAGTCGTAGCTCCGCCCCGGCCGAAGGAGGTGCCCAGACCGGGCACCGTGCTGCTATGTCATATCCGGGCCTGGTTGGATATGCAGACCATCCCCAGGCCGAGAGTGAACAGTTTTCGGATGAGATAATTTTCTTCGTTATCGAGCGTGGCGCCGCCGAGATGACAGATCGCGGTGGTGTGATTGATCGTCGCGCCGTTTTGTTTGTGCACGAAGGTGCGTTTGCGCGATTCCCAAACGCGCTCCGCCACCATGTCCATCGCGCGCTCGAGCGGGATCTCCGTCCACTCTTTCGCGCGCGGCGCGCGATATTTCATCTTCGTCTCGCGCCGATCGTGCGTGAGTAATTGGTAAGACGCCGCGCCTTTCGGACAAAGATTTCCCTGGTTGATCGGACTCTCCGGATCGCCTTCGATCGAAACAAGTTTCCCGTCCTTGTGAAAAATCAGCTGCCCGCAACCGACGCCACAGTATGGACAGACCGATCGCGCCACCTGCGCATCATCGATTCGCGCGTGCATCGCGCGTGTTTTGTCGGACATCGATTCCAAACCCGTGCCGTCGGCCCAGCCGCGAATTTGGCGGACGACGGGCCATTTCGACAGCAACGCAGCGAGCGACGTCATTTCGTTTTCATTTCTAGCTCAAGCGGCCATTTTCGTCGCCATCTTTTTGGCTGGATTTGGAGAGCGCAAGCGGGATGGCGAGTGCGTCCAAGATTGTGCGTCGCGGTCACATTTGCGACCACACGAAGCCCCGGAAAGATAACGGCGAAGCAATATCTTCGTCACCGCGCTTTTATCGTAGCGACGATAAGCGGCCCAAAGCGCTTTATCGATTTCGGAACGAGGAGTGCGCAGCACACCTATCTTGATCATGCTCCAATGATCCGGTTTAAGCGAATCCTCGGCTACTGCACAAACGTAAGATTTTGTGCTAAGCCCTGGGAGGTGTTCTACGCTCCCCCATTTGGGGGATTCTTGCTCTCAACTGAGAGGCAGCCGGAACGACTTGTTTCAACGGGCGCGCCAGCTCGCTTCGCCCTCCGCCCTATCTTTAGAGAAGCTAAAATCAAATCTCGAGTCCCTTCGTCGATCAAAGAATCGAACTCAGGACGCCACCTTCTGCGCGCAAAGCGGCACCATTCGTATCCGAGGAAAGAGGGCTGGCCACGAAGGTAACCAGCGCCGCGACTTCGTCCGTGCTGGCAAAACGCTGCAAAAGTGAACCCGGTCTCATGGTGCGGAAGAACTCTTTTTCCACCTCTGCGGTCGTGGTGTTTTTCGTTTTCGCCAGGTCGGCGAGAAATTTCTCTACACCTTCCGAGCGCGTCGGGCCTGCCAGAACCGAGTTGACCGTCACATTTGTTCCCTTCGTAGTCTCCGCCAGACCGCGAGCCAACGCCACCTGCATCGTTTTGGTCACGCCGTAATGGATCATTTCCGTCGGGATGTTCACGGCTGATTCGCTGGAGATGAAAATGATCCGGCCCCAATTCGCCGTTTTCATTCGCGGCAGATAATGACGCGAGAGGCGCACCCCGCTCATAAAATTCGTTTCGATGATCGCGGCCCAATTCGCGTCGGTGATTTCTTCAAACGGCTTTGGCGCATAGACACCGAGGTTGTTGACCAGAATGGCAACATCAGGAAAACGCGCTGCCGTTTCTGCCGCCGCCTCGGCTTTGGACAAATCAAGCGCGAGTTCTTCGAGATTCGCCTGCGGAATGTCGGCGCGAATAGAGCCAATCGCTTCCTTTACGCGCGCCTTGGTGCGTCCGTTCACGATCACACGAGCCCCTTCCGCGGCGAGCGATTTCGCAATGGCGAATCCGATGCCGGCAGTCGAACCGCTAACCAACGCGAGCTTGTTTTCGAGTTGGAGATTCATTTCCAACCGATCAGCTGACAAGCCACGCACCCAAGGCTCCCACGATCAGACCGATTAACGGGTTGAGCATTGCAAACCAGAGAGCTAGGTTTGAAACCAGAGATCCGTGTCTCTGCTCGATTGCTTCTGAGGCATTCATT
The DNA here is from genome assembly GCA_050736975.1 of Chthoniobacterales bacterium. Classification (GTDB taxonomy): domain Bacteria; phylum Verrucomicrobiota; class Verrucomicrobiia; order Chthoniobacterales; family UBA10450; genus Palsa-1392. The sequence continues at coordinate 81,535 of JBOHXL010000135.1, forward strand.
TGTCTTAAGCTGCGGCCAGGAGTTCGGTTAGACCTTCCCTTTTGCTGAGAGCGTGCCGCAGCTTCGCCAGCGCAACGTTCTGTAGTTGGCGGATACGCTCCCGCGTGACACCGAAATTCTTCGCCACATTTTCCAAAGTCTTCGGCGTAGCGCCCCCGAGACCGAACCGTTGGGAGATGATTCTCTTCTCCCGGCTGTCGAGCAGATCGAGCAGCCCGTCCATTTCACCGAGCAAGTTCTTGTCCCGCAAAGATTCGAACGGCGTTTGCGCCTCTTCGTCCCCGATCATCTCGCCGAATTCCGCCGAATCATCCTCCCCGATTGGGGCATTGAGCGAAGCTGGACGGATGCCGATTCTCGTCAACCGCGCAACTTTTTCACTGGCGATGCCCAGTTCCTCGCCAAGTTCGTCCTCGGTCGGCTCGCGGCCAAGTTCGTCGCTCATCTGCAACGCGACGCGACGCACCTTCGCGATCTTATCGACGAGATGCACCGGTAGTCGGATCGTCTTACTCTGGGTGGCCAAGCCCCGCTTGATCGATTGCTTGATCCACCACGCTGCATAGGTGCTCAGCTTTGCGCCCTTTTTGGGATCGAAACGTTCGACCGCCTTGGTCAACCCAATGTTTCCCTCGGAGATCAGGTCGAGCAGAGGCAGACCGAGGTTGGCGTAATCGTGCGCGATGGTGACGACGAGCCGCAAATTGGAGTTGATCATTCGCTCCCGCGCCTTGGCGTCGCCCTCTTTCGTTTTTGCAGCGAGCTTAATTTCTTGTTCCGCTGTCAAAAGAGGGATTCGCCCGATCTCGCGCAGATATCTTTTCAGTCCGGGATCGCTTTCATTCATGAGGAAAGGTATTCGCCGCACCGGCTCCGCTGCCAGTGCGCGAGGGTGGGATTTTGAAATACTGCTCGCGAGGTGGTTGGCGCTCCCTCTTTCGACGGATCGCGCGTTCAAGCCAGGATCGGCGCGTTTGGCTCGATCAGATTTTGCGCTTTGAGATCGGCCCAAACCCGCGGGGACCGTCGTCTGCATCGAAGGAATGATCATTCGGCTCAGAACTATTTGTTTGTGATTGCACGCCACACCGCGGGAGGGAGCCGGGCGAATTCAGAATGACAACTCAACTCGAACTAAACCGATTAGAGCATTGGACTGGCTCGGGTCGGTGTTCGGATTGATCACATATTGGAGGTCCGGCTCGATACTGAGCCAGGGCGTGATCGAGGCGAGATAGGGAATTTCCAAGGTTACTTCCTGATTATTTGCGCGGCCGCCGACATTTGTTTGCGCGTCCAGATAATGATCTCCGTTATGGGCGGCGACAAAGCCGAAGCCAAACTCATCGTCAGGCCGTTTCGGGATGAAACCTTTTGCCGTCACTCCACCCGCGAAAAAGAGGTCGAAACGATTCACTCGGTCGTCGGCGAAGCTCACTTCGCCGAAAACTCTCATCTCGCGCTGGGCATCGTCGCGATAGAACACGGTCTCACCAATGACATATCCGCCCGCGCTTCCGTTGTGCTCGACGGGCGTTCCATTGGCGTGCCGCTCGCTTAAGTCGGGGAAGCTCGCGGTGTATTGCCAGAAACCGATCGCGAATTTCGCCTGATACGGAGGCAGCCCGGAGTTCCGGCCAATCAGGAAACGCCGGGACCGTGGTGGAGGCGGAGCGCCTTGCGCCGGCCGGTAAAGAAAAGCCGCCTCGGAGACGATGAGCAACCCATCTCCATCAGCGAAAACGTTCCATCCAGTAGCACGTTCAACTGGAACACCATCGAGAATAGCCACGCGAAGCAACAGATTTTCGAACGGTTTGAACTCCAAACGAGCACCAACAGAGGTGTTTGGGAAAATGGACGGTCCGCCTGTGCCGGTCTGAGCCAGCGCGGCGCTCGCTCCGAACGACGAATTAAAGAATAGATCGGCCGCGTGAATACGGTCGAATTCGCTATTCAGATCGTAGCGTCCAAATAAGACCGAAAATCGATTACTGAAAAGGCTTTGCTGAATCCATGCTTCTTCAAGTGTCCATTTGTTAGGCCCGGCAATGCTGCTCACCCCCTGGGCATCTCCCGCAAATTCGCTCGGCTGTCCTCCGTGAATGTTGAGGCCGTCGACGTAAAACGTTGCACCGGGCCAACCGACCAACTTATTTAAGTCGATTGTTAACTCTAAATTCAGATTACCGAGGTAAGTCGCACCGCGCTCTGCGCCCCCGGAGATATTTGCGAATCCTTCGCCATCGTAGACCAGCGCGCTGTGAATACCCAAGTCATCGAGACTCGTTTTCAACCCGGATGATTCGACGATCCCGGAGGCCTGACCATTCGCTTCACTCGCGAATAAGACCGACGCAGCAAGGATAGCGAAAATCTGCGGCACCAATGAAGGATTTGATTGCTCCATTAACCGACGGTTGAAATGGAACAAATGGATCCCATCGTGATGTTCTTCGAAGCGGTCGTGCTGTTCGGATGACTCGTCGCCTTCACGTTCTACTGGGTAATCAGCGCGAGTTTCCCAAGGTAGTGACCGTCGAGCGCACGTTCGGCTTCAACGGCCTGGTCCAGCGTGAACGTGCGCGCGACATGGACTTCAAACGGACCGGCTTCAATGAGGCGGTTGAGTTTTTCGAACGGCGGCGGGTTGTATTCGCCGTTGAAGCTTTGGATTTTGATGCCGGGTCGCTCCTTGGGGATGGGTTGCACGCCATTCGGATAGGCGGCGCGTCCCCCTTCGCGGAGCGTCGATAAGGCTCTTTCAGCCGCTGCGCCGCCCGTCGTTAAAAGAACCGCATCCAAGCCTTGCCGAGCGAACTCGCGGGCTGCGGCCTCGATGTCATCTTTATGTCCATCCACCACCTTATCCGCACCCAACCGCCTAACGAACGTAACACCGTCCTCACCCGATGCCACGGCCAGCACACGGGCGCCCATGCGTTTAGCTAATTGAACCGCCAGGTGTCCGATTCCGCCGCTGGCACCGAGGATGAGTATGGATTCATTGGCCTTGAGGCCGAGCGTCGCATCCAGGCCCGTGAGTGCGGTAATGGCATCGACCGGCATCGCTCCTGCCTGCTGTATCGTCAATGTGGCCTTGACCGGAATGCGCGACAGGTTGGTTTCCTTCAGCACGATATATTGCGCATAGAATCCCCCTTTTGGATTCATCAAAGCAATTCCATACACGCGATCGCCTTTTTTCAGATTTTGCACGCCGTCATCGACCGCCTCCACGGTTCCGGCCCCGTCGGAACCGAGCACAAGCGGGAATGTGGGTTGGACGTTGTACTCTTTAGCAAACCCGCCTTCGCGTTCAAACGGATCCCAGACGCCGACGCCAGCCGCTTCCACCCGGACCAGCACTTCATTGGCGCCGACATCGGGTATCGGAAGTTGACGAATCTTTAATGTTTCAATTCCACCAAACCGATCGATCGCCACCACCTTCATTGTTTTATTAAACGTTTGATTCATTGTGAGTCCTCCTATTCTTCGCATTATCGAGTCGAAATCTGTTTTTGTCCTTCCGTGCTGCCGAAGCGGTTTTCATTTTCAAATTTCTCCAACGCGATCCCCGAACCGAGCGGCTGCTTTCATCTCGATCAGCCGCTTCCGTGGTAAATCTCAAGTCGCGGGAGCGAAACGATTTACGCGGTCAGCTGTCCGTTGTCAGTGCTTTGCGTTTTTTTTCGCCTTTCCAATTTGTCACCTCTCAGTTAAGTTTTTCCGACGAGCGCATCTGACATCATCAAGGAACTGCCGAAGCTCAGTGAGGCTGAGCGTCGGGCCATTCGCGAGGGGTTGCTGGAAATCGCCAATCAGGACTCCGATGCGGCCCTTTGCAACCAGGCAGCGCTCGAGGGCGCATTGATGCTTGACTGCATGGAGAACGAAGATGCGCGGCATAAATCTGGGTGAAGTTTGGATGGTTGACTTCGGGATGGCCGCGAAGGTTCTCCCTGCGCTGCTCCTGACCAGCGAGCCCGCTACCGACGAACTCGATCTCGTCACCGTTCTTCTTCACACCACTTCGGTGCGCGGCAGCCGATGGGAATTAAACATTCCAAAGCCTTTCCTCAAACCCGGTGCATTCCACCTGTAACAAGTTCAGACCGTTTCTACAATCAAACTAGAGCGACGGCTCGGCATCTTGACAACCCAAGAAATCGATCGTGTTCGGAGCGCGCTGAAAAACCGGCTGGGCATCTGACCGCTGTCCTCCGACCTCTGTCGATCAGCCGCTTCCGTGGCAAATCTCAAGCCGCTTTACATCGGCGCGGATTCGGGTTGTATTACACAAGATGCGTAACGCAAACTGCGTAATGTGAGAAATCCCTTCGAATACGGCTGTCACTTCAGCGATCGCCGCGAGCCCGAGGTTAGCCTCCTGCAGACGCACGCCGCCGGTTTCGAGCAACAGGACCGCGGCTGTCCTCTTGCCATTTTGCGAATCCCGGGTCGCCGCACATCGCCTTTCGCGAATGTCTCGACTGTTTGAACGACCAGCTTTTTCCCGCGCGCGGTCGGGCTCGAATCTGTCTTTAGATCAAGCCATGCGGGAGTGGCGTGCCGGCGCCCGTGAGGGTCATGTCCCATGTTCGGCGCGCCGCCAAAGCCGGCCAGTCTGCCCGAAGTGACTGTCGATGAGTTCGCATCGCCATCGATTTGCAATGTCGATCCTATGAACGCATCGATTGCATACTGGCCGGCAAGCTGACAAAGAACACGGTTCGACCGCAAGCTGCCGTCGTGCCCCGTGAAGAAGATATCTGGACGAGCACGAAGGTAGTCGTCCATTCCCACTTCGCTGCCAAAGCAGTGGACGCTTTTCACCCATCCGCTTTCGATTGCGGGAATGAGTGTCGGAGTTGGGTTCATCGTCCAGTGCTCGCAGATTTTGCCACGCAGTCCGAGAGACTCAGCGTAAGTGGGAAGCAGGAGCTCGATGGCCGCAGTATCGAATCCAATTCCATGATTGAGCGACTGAACCTGGTGGCGTTCGTAAATGCCGCGGATGACCATCATCGCCATAAGAATTTGTAGGTCTGTGATGTGACGTGGATCGCGCGTAAAAAGAGGTTCGACGGCGAAGGGACGATCGGCCTCCACGACCACATCCACCCAGGAGCCCGGAATATCGACGCGCGGAAGTTTGTCCACAGTTTGGTTTACTTGCACGATCACGATTGCGTCGTGGAACGCAGCTGCCTCAACGATTACCGGCGTATCTTCGGTGTTTGGGCCTGTGAATAGATTGCCCTGATGATCCGCCTGTTCGGCGCAGACCAGCACCACATTCGGCATCAGGTCGACCAGCAGACGAGCATACAGTTCGACGTAGGTGTGAATCGCTCCGATCTCCAGCACACTGTCCTCGAGTAACTGTGCGACCCGGAGGCTTTGCGGTCCCGCAAAAGCGAAGTCAACCTTCTTTGCGATTCCCAGCTCGAAAAGGATCAGATGTTCGGGCCTGCTAATGCTTGAGATTATCAGATGCAGGTCGTGGATGTTTTTCGGATCCATCTTAACCAGTGCGCGTGATAGGAAGTCCGCTTGTTTCTGGTTATCGCCTTCCAACACAATCCGGTCTCCAGACACGATGAGGAGTTCCAAGGCTTCAACGAGTTTGTCTTGAGATAGCAGCGGCCCGCTCATCCAGGAGGAGACAAGCTGCATCCGCCGTTTCTTTTCATCCCGGCGGCTCGTCCACGAGCGAGTTGCCTGTCTTTCAGTTCCCTTTTCCATTTTCTCGATGGTCAGATTTACCTTTGCGAATGCTGAGCTGCGTCTTCGATCAGAGCGGCAACTTCCTTCGGCCTGGAAACGTAAACGGCGTGACTGGTGCCTTCGACTTCAACCGTGTGGCTCTTGGCTCGTTTGGCATACCACCGTTCTAACTCCGGGTTGATGGCTCTGTCTTTTCCGGATACCAACATCCAACTTGGTTTCGTTCTCCAGGCAGCCGTGGTGATTGTCGCTGAGAAATTGTCCGCAAAGTTGAGCACCTGCGAGCGCGCCATGAAAGCAGCCTGTTCGGCCGGCACGTCGGCTGCGAAGTACTCATGAAACCGCGCTGGATCGATGTAAGTGAAACCGTCTGCAGTCTTCTTTATCGCGCCAGACTTGCCAAGATCACTTGGAAAACGTTTTCCGTCATCAGCCTCGCTCTCCCCAGCATCCGGCATGTGGGCCGCGATGTAGACTAGGCCAACGACAGACGGATCGGTCCCGGCCTCCGTAATTACGGCTCCGCCGTAGCTATGGGCGACCAGAATGCATGGTCCATCTTGTTGAGCCAGGATGCGCTTCGTGGCAGCCACATCTTCTTTAAACGAGGTCTCCGGCTACTGGACGACGCTGACGTTATAGCCATCCTTGATCAGAATGTCGTAAACGCCTTTCCAACCAGAACCATCTGCCCACGCGCCATGGACCAGAACAATATTCCGAACCCGATGATCTTCGGTCTGCGCTGAGAGCGGGTAGTAGGCCAATACTGCCAGCGCAATTAGCGTAATAGCTAAAGTTTTTGTTGTTTTCATCTGTGCTATCTAACGATGGGATTCAGCTACTTACTATGACCCGTATGCAGGATTTTATGATGGCCCTAGCGAGCCGATTTCTTCTCCCTCTTTCGTTAGAGACAATTCGATCGCCACCGTGCAGAAGATTATGCGATGGGATTCTCCTCGAACAATTGGGCGACCATCGCAGAGTCCAGATACGCCCGAACTCTGGTGATAATATTGCTTTCAAACGTACAGACCCAGCAGTAACGATTGTCGAAACGCATGCCATTTTTTGCCGTCGCTAATGAATGCAGTTCAACTACGGCTTCGTCATCATTGAGAATAACGTGCTCGACATGCAACTCCGCACCTTTGGGAAGCACTTTGCCGAGCTTAGTGAATGTGCCGGCAATGAAGTCCGCCTTCGAGTGATAGTGACCGGCCAGGGGATGGGTACCCTCGACGATCCAATCGACGTCATCGGCGACGTGCGTAAAAAATTCCGTACCGTCACCACTTTCCAGGCCCTTGAAAACCTGACGAACGTAGTCTGGTGTGATTGCCATAATATTCTCTCTTTCTCTTCTCTATGTTGTTAGGTCGAAATTAGCCGCCATCACTTGCTTATTGTTGTATTAGGCCTTTGAGCACCGACTCCAGAGTTACGCCACCCTTTCGAGAGCTAGCTTCTCCACCTTCGAACTCAATCCATCCTTCATTGAAGCCATCGAGCATTCGCATGCGAGGAAAGGGGTTCTTCACTCCCTGCGACTTGAAAAGTGTTTCCCACGATTCCCGTGGCACGACTTCCATCTGCACTGACTTACCTAGAAGCTTGGTGAACGTCGCTGCGATTTGATTTGGTGTGATGCGCGTCGGTCCTTCCAACTCAACTACGCGATGGCCGTCCCATTGTTCCTGAAGTAATCCAGCCGCAACCCTGCCGATGTCCGCGGTCGCCACCATTGGCACCGGCTTATCGAGAGGCTGCAAAAAACTCGGGATAACACCGTGCTCACGCGCCGGAGCGACATCCCACCGGCAATTCTCCATGAACCACGCTGGACGCAAGTAGGTCACCGGTCCCGGTAGATCGCCGAGAGCTTTCTCGATGATGGAATGCTGAGTCAGTAAGTTCGTCTCGCTGGCTTGCGCTCCAATGGTGGAGAGATAAACCACGCGCGCCGGACGCGCCGAGACGAGCGCGGAGCGAACAGCTTCTCCAATTTCTCGAGCTTCGGAAAATCCTGGCGAGGGGTCGAAGTTTGAAGGGACCAGGACGAAGACAGCTTCCGCGCCCCGAAAAGCAGCAGTCAGCGACGTGGCATCGTCGATTGCGGCAAGAGCTACCTCGCAGCCCAGTTTCCTCCATGCTTCACCCTTGTCAGCATTACGCACCACCGCACGCACTGGCCGATTGAAAACAAGGAGAGCTTTTCCGATTACCGTTCCGATCTGGCCAGTTATTCCAGCAATAGCATACATGTTTGTCTCCTATTGCTGTCGTGCCGACGCCGAACTTTCGGACATCCATTTCAAGGTCGCGAGCCAGAGGTTATGGCCTCTGTCCATCAGACTCTGATTGGTTTCACGCAAATGCGCGGCATCTTTACCCATCTCGACTTCGTCTGTAATGACGCGACAGTTATCGCCGATCGGCGTCAGAAACCAGGTATGATAAAGGGTCGGGGTGGCTCCGGGAGCGTAGCCGTACCAGCCGATCCGCGTGTAGGGCCCGAACTCGTTGATCTTACTTTCCAGAGCGAGACCAAAGGTTGTCCAACGGAACACAGTGTCCTGAGCGAGCGCGGTTCCAGCGTCGACAATCCGGACATCCTTCGAATTCGGATACCACTGTGGCCACTTGGTCGCGTCGATGATTTGCTGCCAGACGCACTCGCAAGGAGCGTTGATGACGAGTTCGTTGTGTGAGAACAGGTCAGCCGCAGCGGGATGGAATCCCTTCGGCCAGTGAATGTCGGGTGAGCGGTTTGCAAGATCGTCTTTCATGGTCATGGTGGTCTTCCTTTGGGTTTGAGAACTAGCTGGACTAGCTGTGGTGGTCTGACCCCAAGCGGTTCCGCCTGGGAGAAAACCGATAGCGGCGGTGACAAACAGCGCGCACAGCAAACGCATAAACGTCACTGAATTTTTGTTCTTTCCATTTTCAAGGGAGCAGCCTCAAATGAGTTCAGAACCGTTGGACAGACGGGTCCAGGCGGTCGGAGCTTTGGAAGGGCAACATCCAGCCCGGGTATTCGGGCGGTAACGCGCTCACGTCATCGAGCTGCTTCAGCTCGTCGTCTGTAAGCTTGAGCTCTACGGCGGCGAGATTGTCCTTAAGTTGATCAAGACGTTTGGCTCCAAGAATAACCGACGTAACGACTGGCCTGCTCAGCAACCAGGCTAACGAAATTCGAGCCGGGCTACAGTTATGGGCTTTTGCGATTGGAGCCATGGCATCGAGGATCTTCCAGGTACGCTCCTTATCGACGATCGGAAAATCGAATTCGGATCGGCGAGAGCCTTCCGGTTTCTGGTTCTCACGGCTAAACTTTCCGGAGAGTAGGCCGCCGGCGAGCGGGCTCCACACGAGCAATCCAACCTTTTCAGCTTCCAGCAAGGAAACAAGTTCGCGTTCCAAGTCGCGACCCGCGATCGAGTAGTAAGCTTGGAGCGTGACGAAGCGCGCAAGGTTCCTGGAGTCGGAAATACCAAGAGCTTTCGCAATTTTCCACGCCTGCCAGTTAGAGACGCCGATGTAGCGTACCTTCCCCTGTTGC
>JBOHXL010000136.1:0-3500 GCA_050736975.1 Chthoniobacterales bacterium
CTGTCTGCGAATCGTTGTTGCAGGATCTGATCGGGCGGGGCTTGGATCCCCAGCAGCGACGACTATTCATCATCGATGGAGCGAAAGCATTATCGTCGGCGATCCGGAAGAAGTTTCCTGGCTCAGAGATTCAACGATGTCAGATCCACAAACAAAGGAATGTGGCCGAACATCTCCCCGAAACTCATCAGCCGGATATCGAGCGGCGGCTGAAGGCCGCATATGCGATGTCGAGCTATAAGGAAGCCAAGGCGGCACTGAATCGCGTCGTCGATTATCTGGAACAACTGAATCCCAGCGCGGCGCGGAGCCTGGAGGAAGGGCTGGAAGAAACTTTAACGTTGCATCGACTCGGAGTCGCGGACGCTCTGCGAGTCAGCCTCAAGAGCACGAACATCATTGAATCGTCGTTATCACGAGTGGAGCAGATCAGTGGCCGCGTCAAACGATGGCGCGCCGGTGACCATCTGCAGCGCTGGACGGCCAAAGCGTTGCTCATTGCGGAAGAAAGCTGGCGCAAGGTGAAAGGCTGGCAGCGCATGCCGGCGCTAATCGATGCGCTGGTTTAAATCGACCCGATGCTCGATCCTGTGCCCATATGTCACTTGAACGCACTTATTTTGTTGGAGTCCCCGTTCCCAATGGAGTTAGCATCGTTTTCCGGATTCCACGCGTTCGGGTCCGGGGGAGTCGCTTTTTTCAGTTCACGGAATTTCAACTGTCGGCGGGACAAGCCCGGGGTCTCGTCGACTTGCATATAACCGGAGGCCTGCATCAGTTGCCACATTCTCTCGACCAGAGGTTCGAGCCAGGAAGCAATGTGTTCGACCCACTGCACCATCTGCTGGCGGGGGATGTCGACGCCGTGCCGTTCCCGGAATTGCTGTTCGAGCCGGTAGTAAGACAGATGATCGTCGAAGCGTGCCAGCACGATGTGGACGGCCAGACCCAGTCCCAGTTTGCTTTGCGGAATCAAGCGCGGGGGTAGAGGGGCGATGGCGACACCCGCTTCGCCGCAGTTGCAGGCATACTTGGGACGCACGGTGCGGCGGCGGATCAGCCGTGCCGGTACGATGTCGATCTCCTCGGAGACTTCCTCTCCGATGCGACCCGGCATCTTGCCGCAGCAGGGACAGGGAGTCCGTTCCGGTTCGATCGTAACGGTTTCGGTTTCCAGTTCTACCGGCAGAGGATGCCGCACACGGCGGCGGCGCTTCTTGCGGTTTCCAGACTCTTCTTCATCGAGCACCGGATCGCTGTCGGGCGCCGGCCGTTGGGTCTCGGCCTCCATATCCTGGAGCAGGTTCTTCATCTGATCCTCCTGCTCGGGGGTGAGCCGGTCCGCCTTCGGTCCAAACAACTCACGTTTCAAATCGGCGATCTGCGCCTGTGCATCCGCGAACTTCGCCTGCACATCTGCAATCTGCGCGCGTGCCTCCGCCATCTGGGCTTGTCCATCGGTGATTTGGACTTCGGCGGCGGCAAGTTTCAGGTCGTGTTCCTGCGTCAATGTGCCGAAATGCTCCAGCAACTTCCGCAGCTTGGTATGATCGGCATCCTGGCGTTTACCGGCCAGCGCTTCGACAACCTGCTGTTTCAGCCGCTGATATTCACTGGAGAGTTCTCCGCCATTCATTGCGATAATTCTTGGCGGAACCGGCGCCCGAGCGGATAGACATAGACATCTTTAATAGGAACCTGAAGCGCGTGCGCGCGGTCCTGACGGCTGCGGCCGGTCGTGGCCCCGGTGTGAATCCAATTGGCGGCCCTGTAGCAGGTTCCTCGGAAACGCTCTCGATCGACAAACGTTTCCACCATCGCGATCCGGTGACCGTATCTGGCTTCCCAGTCCCGGGAAAGTCTCCGTAGAATCTGACCGAGAATCCAGCTGGCCAGATGCGGAATCCGAACGAAGGGCAGGATTAAGAACCGCGTGTTATTGGTGACCAGATGAAGGCGCTGTTGCTTCTGCCCGATGCTCCATCCGACAAATTCGTCGCGCGCCCGGCACTTCCAGGCTGCCGATCCAAACACGGCGCAGCCCAGCAAACGGCCTGTTTCACCGGTGACCTCATACTGGAGATTCTCGCCGACTGCGCCGCCCCAGCCCAGATAGTGGAACCGGCCGAGGGCCTCGGCGCATCGGGCCCGCGCTGGCGCATCGCGGCTGATCTCGCGCACTCGGAGCGGCCCTGCATCGGCAAGCCTTCCCGCCACCGGCGTTTCATCCCAGTCTGGCGACAGGATGCGCCGGACGGTCATCCGGTTCGACGGAGTCTGTCGGCGCGGCGGCAACCCGATCAGACCGCGAGCTTCCAGTTTTACCAGCAAGCTCCGCGCCGCCATATCCTTCAACCGCCCGCTTCCGTTGCGCCAGTCCCATTGCCCAGCCAGCGCTTCGGACAACCGACGCCGGCTCCAGCCTGGGTTTTGGGCGATCAGTCCGCGTATCCCCTCAATGTCGGCCGCGGCCAAATCCCGTCCCTGCACCCTGACCACTTTGCTCATCGGGCGCATTGTGCCGGATTCCCAATCCGGAGTCCAGCAAAAAATAACGGGAAACTCTACCGGCGAAACCAGTGCCTCCGCTGTTTGCCTTCCAGGCCATGCAGCAGCAGTTGCAGTTCTTCAGGACGCAGGCTGCAACTGGCGCCTTCCCCCGAAGGCCAACCAAACGTGCCCTTCTCAAGGCGCTTCGCACAGACCCATAGGCCACTTCCGTCAAAATACAAAATCTTGAGTCTGTTTCTCAGCCGGTTGGTGAAGACAAAAAGATGCCCCGTCAATGGATCCTCGCCCAGCACGGTCTGCACGTGTGCGTACAATCCGTTGAAGGAACGCCGCATGTCCACCGCACTCAGAGCCACGAACACGCGCGTTGCCGCAGAAACGCTCAGCACTTCAGGCTCTTGAGTAAACGCCCGACCTCCTCCGCGCCCAGCCCCTGCCGGCAACGGATCGTCCATCCTCGCGGACTGATCAATTCCGTTCCCCATTCCGCGGACGCCGCCGCGGGTGCCATCCGCACTTCCCTGAATTCCATGCGCCCACGTCGCCCCGCTATCGCTCCCTTGCCCAACCACCAGTTCAGTGTGGATGTCGCGATTCCTTCGGCCTGGCAGAATGCCCGCCTCGTCATACCGCTGCTGCGAAACCGCTCCACCGTTTCCAAACGTCTCGCTGCCGCTTGCTCTCGATTGATCCTTGGATTTTCCATACGCCCAGCGTATCGAAATCTCCACACCGAATTTTAGATGTACCGCGCTTACCGCTTACGGATCATCAGCGGTTCCTCGCTTGTTTGCCGCGCGACAAGAATGACGAAGTCATTCCGGTACTGAGCGATATTGCCCGGTTCACGCAAACCGTGCTGGGTTGGGAGGCTGGTGACCTGGCGCGCCTGGCCTCCGCGTCAACGGAATTGGAGGTTGTCCTTCCGGAGTATCACCAGACGTTGCGTCCGACATACTTGGTTTCAGACGGGGGCCGTCCCATGATGC
>JBOHXL010000137.1:0-43085 GCA_050736975.1 Chthoniobacterales bacterium
TTTTTGTGCACGCACGATTCCATCTCGAAACCGAACCCGTGGGCGCCAATCACCGCGCAGCTGTGAATGATGACGCGATTTCCGATCCTGGTGCGTTCCCGGATCGTGACGTTCGGATAAATGAGGCAACCATCGCCGATCGTCGTCTCGTGCCCGACGTAGCTGTTGGCTCCGAGCCGCGTGCCGTCGCCAACGCGCGCGCCCGGCTCGATCACGACATGCGCGGCGATCGCGACTCCTTTGCCTAACGACGCCTGGCCCGACACGACGGCGCTCGGGTGTAGCCCGGAAGCGAAAGTGATGGGCGGCGGCGCAAACTTGAACACGACCTTCTCGAAAGCCTTCGTCGGATTCGCCACCCGGATCTGGGCGTTGACCACCTGTTCTTCGAAGTCCTCCGGGACAAAGGCGGCCGAGGCCCGCGTCCTGCGAAAGGCCGGGAGGTAGCGCCAGTTGTCGTAAAACGTGATCTCGCCCGGGCCCGCTTCCGTGAGCGAAGCCGCGCCCGTGATCGTCAGGCCCTGGTCGCCGGCGATTTTTCCGCCAGTCATGGCCGCGAGTTCTTGCAGGTTTAGTTTCACAAGGTCATCGGTTTGTCCGCCAGTTGCGAATCCCGGACGAAGCGCCCACCCGCGCCCGCGAAACCTGCTTGTCGCGGACTCCGAATCGCGGCGAGCAAAACCAGACCGGATTCGAGCACGCACTGCGATTGGCTTCGATTGACATCGCAGCGCAGCCTTATTTTCGAAGCTGGGGAAAGCAAGGGAAATTCGACCGGGCGCATGAGAACCCGGGCACAGATCTAGCTTTTAAACCGGGTGCGGCCGTGGCCGTGACCGCATGGCGACAGTGACAATAAATCCAAGCAGACAGAAGCCCAGAAAAACTGATGATGATGAAACCGGTGCCGGGAAGCAAAGCGAGATTCACCCACAGGACGTTTTGGCAGCGAGCGCGGATTACTTTGAAATCCTTGCTCGGGCTACGAACGATGCGGTTCGGGATTGGAATGTAGGCAGCGGCGCGCTCATCTGGCTCCGCGGGACGGAGAGCCTGTTCGGTCCGCAACCGGTTGCAGACACTAGAATTGACTTCTGGTTCAGCCATCTTCACCCCCACGATCTGGCCAGGATTGAAACCAGCCTGAAAAAGGCGCTCGACAGTCCCGCCGAACGCTGGACGGGTGAATACCGTTTTCGGCGGATCGACGGGCAATACCGCCACATCCTGGAGCGGGCATTGATCATTCGATCGGCGGATGGCAGAGCGGCGCGCGTCGTCGGCGCGATGATGGACGTGACCGAGCGTAAGCAATTACAAGCGCAGGCCTGCCGTTTGCAGCGGATGGAAGCCTTCGGCCAATTGGCTGGTGGCGTAGCGCACGACTTCAACAACTTTCTCACCACCATCCTCGGCTATAGCGATTTGCTCCTCGCCGGGTCGGCCTTGAAAGGGCCGATCACGAATCAGATTCGGGAAATTCGCGATGCCGCCGGGCGGGCTTCGGCCCTGACCAATCAACTTCTCGCTTTCAGCCGCCGCCAGGCGCTCGAGCCGACAGTTCTCGAAGTGAATAGCTTCATTCACAACCTCGAGCGTTCGCTTCTCCGTTTGCTCGGCGACGACATCTCGATCGTTTGCCACCTGCATCATCTCAAGGAAGGCGCGCACATCAAAGTCGACTCCGGGCAGTTTACCCAGATCATCGTCAACCTCGCGGTCAACGCCCGCGATGCGATGCGCAAAGGCGGTTGCCTAACGATCACGACTTCGACCCTTGGAGTCGCGCCTGGAGCGGCCCCGCGCTGCCCCGGCGCACCCGATCTTTCCCCCGGTGAATACGTTCTGATCACGGTAGCCGACAACGGCGTTGGGATGAGCGATGAGGTTAAGGCGCGGCTCTTCGAGCCGTTCTTCACGACCAAGGACGCCGGGCGCAACAGCGGCCTTGCCCTCGCCACCAGCTACGGCATTGTCAGGCAAAGCGGCGGCCACATGTGCGTCGAGAGCGCGCCGGGCCAGGGCGCCACTTTCCGTATTTTTTTGCCTCGCGTCGCGCCACCTCCGCCGGCTGCCTACAAGAAACCCGGCCAGAAAAAGACGCCCACCGGGACGGAGACCATCCTCGTCCTGGAGGATGAAGTCGGCGTCCGTCACCTTTCTGTTCGCGTCCTGCGCAGCCTCGGTTACGAAGTGCTGGAAGCGGCGCACGGCGACGACGCGAAGCGGCTTATCACGCGGCGCGGCGCACCGAAAATCGACCTCCTCCTGACCGACATGGTGATGCCCGAGATCAGCGGGCGCCATTTCGCCGACTGGTTACGGAAAGCCAGTCCTCTCACGAAAGTAGTTTTCACCTCCGGCTACCTCGAGGAATCGCTCCACCCGCACGATCGGCGGGATCCGGAAATGTATTTCCTCGCCAAACCCTTCAACACCGAGCAGCTCGCGGGCAAGGTGCGTGAAGCTTTGGATGGGGGAGCCGAGACGAGAATCGAGACTCGTTAAATCGTTAGGTCGAAGCTGAGCCTCAGAACAGGCTCCCGTTCCTCGCGAGTTGTTGCTCGCACGGCGATGGACGAAAAATTCTCGTCCACTGCGCTGCAATGATTCACGATCCACGGTTCTCGATTCACTCCACCCACCTTGATTACCTTCTCCGACATCGAAGCCGCCGCCGACCGTATCAAGGGCGCGGTTTACCATTCCCCCTGCCCAACCTCCATTCCGCTGAGCGAGCTCACCGGGATGCAAATCCATTGCAAGCTCGACAACCACCAGCCCACCGGCAGTTTCAAGGAACGCGGCGCGCGCAACGCGCTCGCCCAGCTTTCGCAGGAGCAGAGAAAAAGAGGTGTCATCGCCGCCTCCGCCGGCAATCATGCGCAGGCCCTCGCCTACCAGGGCCGTTTGTTAGGAGTGCCCGCCACCGTGGTAATGCCGAAGTTCGCGCCCCTCATCAAGATTAACAATTGCCAGAAACTCGGCGCCTCAGTCGTCCTGCACGGGAAGGATTTCGCCGAAGCCAGGGCGCGCGCGCATGAAATCGCGGAGGAGAGAGGGCTCGCCTACATCGATGGTTACGACGATCCCGCCATCATCGCGGGACAAGGCACCGCTGGCCTTGAGATTGTCGCGCAAGTGCCGGACCTTGCCGCGGTTATCGTGCCGGTCGGCGGCGCCGGTCTGCTGGCAGGCGTCTCACTTGCGGTAAAAACCTTGCGGCCGCAGGCGCAAGTGATCGCAGTGGAAGCGGACCACGTCGCCAGTTTCTCCGCCGCCATGCAGGCTGGCAATCCGGTACGGATCGAGACCCGCCCGACGCTGGCTGACGGTCTGGCGATTGCTCAGGTTGGCGGCAATGCCTTCCAGATCGCGCGTCAGCACACCGACAAAGTGATTCTGGTAAACGAGGAACAAATCGCGCTCGCGATTTTGCGCATTGTCGAATTGGAGAAGGGCGTCGTAGAAGGTGCGGCCGCGACCACCCTGGCGGCCTGCATGTCCGGACAACTCCCCGAGCTCGCCGGCCAGCGGGTGGTTCTTCTTCTCTGCGGCGGCAACATTGATCCGAACGTGCTCAGCCGCGTGATCGAGCGCGGCCTCGTGGCTGACGGTCGCCTCTCGCGTTTTACCGCCGTGATCAGCGATCGACCGGGCGGCCTCGCCGATCTCACCGGGCAGATCGCGGCGGCAGGCGCGAGCATTAAACAAGTCGTGCACGACCGCGCCTTTGCCAGCTCGGATGTCTCGGCCGTTAACGTCCTCTGCACGGTCGAGACGCGGGACCGACCGCACCTCGAGAAATTGCTCGCCCGACTGCGGGAACATGGCGTCAAGACTTCCGTTACCCCGTGAATCCCATCCTTCCGCGCCGCTCCCCGGCTTGAATCGCCGACGTTCCCCCGTAGGATTCGCAATGGATTCAGTTGAGACCCGGACGCCGGCGAGAACGGTTTTTTCCCAGACCGAGGAATCCTTTGTCCCGCCGCGCGAAGCGCCCGAGGAAATGAGCCGTTTCGTCGGCCGTCATATCGGGCCTAACGACGAAGAAATCGGCGCCATGCTGGCCGCGATCGGTTTTCAGGATCTGGACGATTTCATCGATGCGACCGTCCCGAAAGATATTCGCCTGACGAGCCCGCTCGATCTTCCCGCGGGCAAATCGGAACAGGAAGCGCTCGCCGAATTGCGGACCATCGCGCAGCAAAACAAAGTCGCGCGCAGTTTCATCGGCGCCGGCTATTCCGATTGCCTCGTCCCGCCCGTCATCCAGCGCAACGTTCTCGAGAACCCGGGTTGGTACACCGCCTACACGCCTTACCAGGCCGAAATCGCGCAGGGGCGACTCGAGGCACTGCTTAATTTCCAAACCATGATTACCGACCTGACCGCGCTCGATATCGCGAACGCTTCGCTCCTCGACGAAGCGACCGCCGCGGCGGAGGCGATGACCCTTTGTCACGCGGTTGTGAATGGTCGCGACACTTTTCTCGTCGCGGAGAATTGTCATCCCCAAACCATCGAGGTCGTGCAAACGCGTGCCAAGCCGTTAGGCATCCAGGTCGTTGTTGCTCATCCGAGCGACTTCAGATTTACCAATGAGGTCTTCGGCGTGCTGCTGCAATACCCGGCAACAGATGGCGCGATTATTGATTGGGAGCCGACTATCAAAGCCGCCCACGAAGCTGGCGCGCTCGCCGTCCTGGCGGCGGATCCGCTCGCGCTCACTCTCCTGCGTCCCCCGGGGGAGATGGGGGCCGATGTCGCTGTCGGCAGCACCCAGCGTTTTGGGGTGCCGTTAGGCTTCGGCGGCCCGCACGCCGCTTACATGGCGACGCGTGATCAATACAAACGCCATCTCCCGGGCAGGCTGGTCGGCGTTTCGCATGATGCTGCCGGACGGCCCGCCTACCGGCTTTCTTTGCAAACACGCGAGCAACACATCCGGCGCGACAAAGCGACAAGCAACATTTGCACGGCGCAGGCCCTTCTTGCGGTCATGGCCTCGATGTACGCGGTTTATCATGGGCCCGACGGATTGCGCAGGATTGCGCGCCGCGTCCATGAACTTACCTGCCGCCTTGCCGGCGGTCTCGAGCAACTTGGCTATGGGCTCGCCCACGACGATTTCTTCGACACGATCAAGGTCGACCTCGGGGCAAGGACAAGCGGAGAATTCATTCACCGCGCGATGCAGCGAAACTGCAACCTGCGCGTTTTCGACCAGCATAGCGTCGGCATCTCGCTCGATGAAGCGACCACGCTTGAAGACGTCGAAGTGCTCCTCTCCATTTTCGCTGAGAATCGCTTCGTCCTCCCGGGAGCCGCGCCTGCGGCACACATCTCGAGGATAGAGAATCGAAAATCCGCTTTCCTCACCCACCCGGTCTTCAACACCCACGACAGCGAAACCGAGATGCTGCGCTACATCCGGCGCCTGGAGTCGCGCGATCTTTCGCTCTGTCATTCGATGATTCCGTTAGGCTCGTGCACCATGAAGTTGAATGCCACGGCGGAGATGTTTCCCATTTCCTGGCCGGAGTTTGCGCGTCTCCATCCCTTCGCGCCTAACGATCAAACCGCCGGCTATCGCGAGATGTCCCGGCAGCTCGAACGCTGGCTGGCAGAGATCACGGGCTTTGCCGCAGTATCCCTGCAGCCCAATGCCGGCTCACAGGGCGAATACGCCGGTCTCCTCGCAATTCGCGGGTATCATGCCGCGCGCGGCGAAGCGCATCGCAACGTCTGTCTCATCCCGACCTCCGCCCACGGCACCAACCCTGCCAGCGCCGTCATGGCCGGCTTCCGCGTTGTCCCGGTGCGCTGTCTCGAAGACGGCGATATCGACCTGGCCGATTTGCGCGCCAGAGCCGACGAGGACGGCAAAGATCTCGCCGCGCTCATGGTGACGTATCCCTCCACCCACGGCGTTTTTGAAACCACCATCCGCGAGATCTGCGCGATCGTGCATGAGCACGGCGGCCAGGTTTACATGGACGGTGCCAACCTGAACGCGCAGGTCGGCCTTTGCCGCCCGGGCGACATCGGTGCGGATGTTTGCCATCTCAATCTGCACAAGACCTTTTGCATCCCCCACGGCGGCGGCGGTCCGGGGGTCGGCCCGATTGGAGTCGCCGAGCACCTCGCGAAATTTCTTCCCGGCCCTTCGTCGCTCGAGCCTCAATCCACCTCAGCAGGATCACCTTTCAACTCAACCGGCCCCGTCTCTGCCGCGCCCTATGGCAGTGCCAGTATTCTTACCATCTCGTGGATGTACATCCGCATGATGGGCGGCGCTGGCCTGACGAAGGCGACCAAAGTCGCGATCCTGAATGCCAACTATATTGCGCGCCGGCTCGATTCGCATTTCCCAGTCCTTTTCAAAGGCAAGGACGGCCTGGTCGCGCACGAGTGCATCCTCGACTTGCGCCCCTGCAAGAGCGCGGGCGTGGAAGTGGAAGATGTCGCCAAGCGGCTGATGGATTATGGCTTTCACGCGCCGACCGTTTCCTGGCCGGTTCCAGGCACGATCATGATCGAGCCAACGGAAAGCGAGCCAACGCATGAGCTCGATCGCTTCTGCGACGCGATGATCGCGATTCGCGGCGAGATCGACGCGATCGCCTCCGGCCAGGCCGATCGCAAAGAGAACCTGCTGAAAAATGCCCCTCATACCGCCGAACAGGTGACGGCCGACAAATGGGACCACCCCTACTCGCGCGAACAGGCCGCCTACCCGGCGAGCTGGACGCGCCAGCAGAAATTCTGGCCGGCGGTGGCGCGGATCGACAGTGTCTACGGCGATCGTAATCTCTTCTGCACCTGCCCGCCGATGGAAGCGTTTGAGAACGAAAAGTAGTCGCAGGGTCAGCTTCCGGAGCGCGCACACACCTCGAAGAATGGGATCGAGATCAGCAGCCGGGCAATTTGTCGGTTAGAAATAAGTAAGAACTGCCTAAAGCGCGAAACTCCAATGCGCGTTCTGATTGCACCCGACAAATTCAAGGGATCGTTAGGCGCCGAACCGGTCGGGCTCGCAATCGCCGCCGGAGTGCGTCGGGCGCTCCCGACGGCAGAAATCGAGACGGTCGCGATCGCTGATGGCGGAGAAGGAACGGCGGAGGCCATTTGCCTGGCCGGCGGCGGCGAATGGATTATCTGCGCAGTTCACGACGCGCTCGGCCGGCCGCTTGATGCTCGTTATGCTTGGCTGCCGGAGACGCATCTCGCCGCCATCGAGATGAGCGCCGCAGCTGGTCTTGCCCAACTCCTGCCTGACGAACGCGATCCGCTCCGGGCCTCGACCTTCGGAGTGGGCGAGATGCTTCGCGCCGCCACCGCACGGAGCGCGCGCGAGATCATCCTCGGCCTCGGCGGCAGCGCCACCAACGATGGCGGATTCGGCCTGGCTCGTTGCCTTGGCTTTCGCTTTCTCGCGCACGACGATCGCGAGCTGACCGGACCGGTTTCCGATTTGCTCGACCTGAAGCGGATCGTTTCGCCTGACGAACTCTCTCTCCCGCGGCTGATCGCGGCCTGCGATGTCACTAATCCCCTGCTCGGTCCAAATGGAGCAACCCGGACCTTCGGGGCGCAGAAGGGCGCGACGCCGGAGCAAAGCGAGATCCTCGAAAGGAGCCTGTCGAATCTCGCGGAGGTCGCGGCGCGGACCTTCGGTCGCGATCGTCGCTCCGAACCCGGCGCCGGAGCGGCCGGCGGCCTGGGGTTTGGCCTGCTCACCTTTGGCAACGCAATCATCCGGTCGGGCTTCGAGGTTGTAGCCGAACTGATCGATCTGCGCGGAAGCATCGCGCGAGCCGATTTCGTCATTACCGGCGAAGGAAAGCTCGATCACCAGACCCTTGCGGGCAAAGGTCCGGCGGGCGTCGCGCAGATGGCACGCGCCGCTGGCAAACGCGTTTTTGCGATCGTCGGGCAAGCCAGCGACGATGCGGCGGCTCGCGAACTTTTCGATCAAGTGATGACGCTGGACGACAAGAGCACTGACTATCGGGAAACCGCCCAGCTTCTGGAGAGCCGCGCTCAGGCCCTCGCAGCCAGTTGGCGTTGATCGAGAAAGTCTCCCGACCCGTGCCGAAAGGCGGGAGCCGAAGGCGGGGATTGAACCCGCGACCTGCTGATTACGAATCAGCTGCTCTACCACTGAGCTACTTCGGCGCGCGAACGAGGCCGAAGATGGCATCCCGGCGCAGCTTGGGCAAGAGCGCCCCCTTTTCCCGGTCGACGGGCCAATCCTGCCTAACGATTTGGCGGCGGGTCGATTCCATCCGGGAATGGCAACGCGGCGGGCAGATTCGAGATCGCGTTTTAAGAGAGGCACGTTACCATTTGCTCACACCTCTCCGGGACGCGCCGGCTGAAATGATGAGCGCCGCCTGACGAATCCTGCCATGTTCAAATACCTTTCGCTGCTGACGGTTTTTCTTGCGACAGAAGCCGCTTTGTTGGCCGCCGCCTCACCGGCTCCCACCAGGACACCGACGCCATCCAGCCCGCCGGCCTGTGTCGCTCCGGAGTTTCGGCAATTCGACTTTTGGTTAGGCAAATGGAATGTCACCGATCCGCAGGGCAAATTAGCCGGCACGAGCGAGATTTCCCGGGTCTCGGAAGGATGCGCCCTGCGTGAGCAATGGATCTCCGCCTCCGGAAAAAGCGGCACGAGCATCAACTACTTTGACCCTCTCGATCAGCAGTGGCACCAGGATTGGGTCGGCGGCAACGGCACGATTCTGCATCTCCGGGGCGCCCTGAAAGAGGGCGCGATGGTCCTGAGCGGAGAAAGCAGGGGCACCAAGGGCACAATCATCAACCGCATCACCTGGACGCCGCTCCCCGGTGAGAAGGTAAAGCAACAATGGGAAACCTCGAACAATACCGGCCGGAGCTGGACAACGATCTTCGTCGGGATTTATGAAAGAGAGACGGAACACACAGGAGAATGACGCAGCATGAAAACGCTTTGCATGATTGTCATCGGCCTCGCGATTGCGCAGACCGCGGACCCGCAGATCACGATTAGCAGTCCCGCCTTTAAGGCGGACGGCACGATTCCGGCGCGTTTTACCTGCAAGGGCGCCAACCAGAATCCGCCGCTCCAATTCCGCGGGATCCCAAAAGCTGCGAAAAGCCTTGTCCTGATCGTCGACGACCCGGACGCGCCGGGCGGTTTGTTTACGCATTGGCTTGTCTGGAACATTGCGCCGGTCGAGACGCAGTTCAGGGAGAACAGTGTCCCGACCGGCGCCGTTCAAGGGACTAACGACTTCGGCCAGGCGGGCTACGGCGGACCTTGTCCACCGTCGGGGACACATCGCTACTACTTTCGCCTCCTCGCCCTCGATCAGGGGCTTGATCTCAAACCTGGCGCCAAACGGGCCGGTTTGGAGCGCGCGCTCAAGGGACACATTCTCGCGCGCGGCGAATTGATGGCGCGCTTTAGTCATTAGCGCTTCGCAGATGACCAAGCCTCGAGAGCAATGGCGCCACCTCGCGCTTCTCATTTCCTTCTCGTTCTCTTCGTCGTAACCCCCATCGTCGCGATCTTTCACCCGGGCGTTCTGATCATGAACGTCATCGCAGCCGTTCTCGTGACCGCTGCCTACGGCCTGACCGAGCGCCGGCGCCTCTTTGCCGGCGCCGTCGTTTTGTCCGGCATTTCCATCGTCGCGACCTGGCTCCTTCTCATTGCGCAACAGACCTGGGCGGCGGCTCTTTCGCACAGCCTGGTGATTGTTCTCATCATCTATTTCCCGATCACAATCCTGGGCGACGTCCTGCGCGGCGCCCGTATCACGGTCGGCAAAATCTTCGCGGCGGTCTGCGTTTACCTCCTAACGACCGCCGCAAGGTGAGCGAGAGCGTCTGCGAAGGGCCTTTCGGATTTTAGAAAGGAGCGGCACCCAGCGCGTCCAGCCGCGTTTCTGCTCTTTTATGGCGGCCTCGGATATTTATTTCGAATCCTGAGCGTTTCCGGGATCGTTATTCTCGGGATTTGAGCTATAGTCCGCGATGTCCAAACCATCCGGCACCTTTTTTTCCCGTCGCGCACCTGACATCATCACTGAAGAACTGGTGGCAGTGCTATCCTCCAAAGCCTCATTTGAATTCAAGCCGCTGTTCGACATTCTCCTGGTCAATCTCCGGGAGCGAAACGCGGCCAGCGGCGGCGAAGAAATGCTGCGCCTGCGTTCCTACGAAAAGCTCCAAAGTTTGGTGAGCCAGGGAGCGGTCGATCGCAAGATCAGTGGCACCACGAAAAAATACAAAGGCGTCCCCGCGCGCATGCTCGCCCTTCGGGCTGAGATGAAGACGCTCCGGGCGGATTGGAATGAGCGCGCCCAGGCCAAGGCGGCCGCGGCGGGTTAAACTTTATTGCTCGTTAGGCAAGAATCACGCGCTGAGCGAGCGCCCGACTGCGCGGTAAACGAAAATCGATTTCCGGTTCCACCGGTTTGCGATCGGTCGCATTCTTTTCGTGATTCTGGCGAATTCGAGCTTGCCAAACCGGCACGCCCCTGCCCCAAATAAAGCATGCAAAAGGTTTTTCCCAGAGCATCGGTCCGGATCTTGCAAACGACCTGCTGTCTGGCGATAGCGGTCCTTGGTCTTTCAGTCGCCCAGGCCAGAAATCCACTTCACCTCGACGCGATCGAGCGCGACGGCTACGGCGTGGTCGAGATGAAACAGCCGGTGGCAAACGAATTCTTCCTCGAGGGAAGTCTTAATGGCCACCCGATTCGTCTCGTTCTGGATACCGGCTTTTGCTCCAACTATATCATGATGACGAACGCGACCGCGGCGTTCCTGCGCGTCCCACCACAACCCATCAAAGGTGTCGGGCACGGCGTCAGCGGCAAGGCAGTGGGGAATCTACGCAAAGGAATTGCCGATTCCATGGTGCTCGGAAATGTCCAGGTAGCGGGAGTACCTCTTCGCTTCGCGTCTCTTCCGACTCTGAAAGGGCACGCGCCAGAGGGGCTTTGGCGCACGGACGGCATGCTCGGCAACGAGCGAGCTGTCAGGAACGATGCCAATGGGTTTCTCGGCCTTGGATTTCTCCGCACCTGCGCGGCGATTATTGATCTTAGCAATCGTCGCCTTTACCTAAAGGCTCCCGGGACCGGTCGGACACCCAATCTCGGACCGGCGCTAAAATCTGTGGGTTATTCCGCGGCTCCTTTCCAGCTAACGGAGGACGGACTGCTCGTGGATGTTTCGATCAATGGCGTCTCGGGCAAGATGATCATCGATACCGGGGACGATATTACCCTGGTGGACAGCCGCTTTGCCGCGCAGGCAAAACTAAAAAGCTATACCGCGAGAGACATAAGAATGCTCGACGTGACGGGCACGGAAATGCGGCCCAGCATGGCGGAGCTCGCCAGCTTTAAAATCGGCGGAGTCGAGGTGAATCGTCGGGAAGTGCAGGTGGGACCGGTGGGCTTTTTGCCTGCCTCTGGAGGCCAAGTGATCGGTCTGCTCGGAATGGACTTCATGGGTCAAAGCTGGGGCATTATCGACTTCGCCGATCACAAGCTCTACTTCACCGTCGCAAAGTAATTTGCCTAACGAGTAAACGAGCAGGTTGCCGCCAATCGAAACGACCGGCCCCGCTTCGGCTGGTCCCGCTCTTCTCGCGCTCCCCAAATCGTGGCGCGCTCCCGCCATGGCGGACGTTCTTCTTTGGAGTTAGGTTTCCCCATGCCCGAGCCAGGCAGCATCATCCCCTCCTCTGGCCCCGAGGGCCTGGCGCTGCGCGGATTTGCGCCGGTACCGCGCCCCGCCGGGGCTGCCCTACGCTTCGCACCCGGTGTTCCCGAAGCGGAGTTTCTGAGGCACTTCCCTTTGGCGTTCAGAGTACAGGCGGTGACAATTTACGAAGCCGCCAGGCAGGGCTGGGTCACCGACAGAAGTGGTCCAGGCAAACTAGCAGCGGTCAGCCTCCTTCGCGATCCCAAGAGATTAAAGGTTGCGAGCGCGCCCCCGCCGATCATTTCCCGCCAAATGCCACCAGAAACCTTGCCCTTGTCCGGGGTGGATCGCGCGGTTGCCGGAAAATGCCATCGGACTAGAATGCGGCCATGAGTGGAGTGATCGTGATCGTCGCTTACAAGCCGAAGCCCGACAAAACAAGCGAGGAGGTCCTGGCGCTCGTCCGGCGGCGCATGCCGCTCCTGCGCGGCGAAGGACTCGTGACCGAACGCGTGCCCGTGATCATGCGATGCCACGATGGCACGATTATCGAGGTCTCCGAGTGGAAATCGCAGGCCGCGATCGATGCCGCGCACAAGAATCCCAACGTCCTCGCCTTCTGGGGCGAGATGTTCGCCGTCATCGATTGCGTCCCGCTCAAGACTCTCCCCGAAGCGGAGGAAATGTTCGCTGGTTTCGAGCCGCTCGAGGAATGAGTCGTTAGGCGGTTAGGCCTCGGTCCATAGGCGAAAATGAAAACTGTCTTCGTCATGATCACCTCGGCCGGTCCCAACCGTGATTTGACGAAAGGCACGCGGGAGCAGCCTTTCTGGGACGAGCACGCCGCCTTCATCGATCGCCTCGTGGCGGAAGGTTTCATCTGGATGGGCGGCCCACTGATCGACGAAGGCGGCTCGCTCCTCTTCTTTCACGCCGCCGACGAAAATGAAGTGCGCGAGAAAATGAAGAACGACCCCTGGCTCGAGCAGGGCATCCTCAAAGCGGAGAGCATCAAGCGCTGGGAAATCTTCATCGATGAGAGGAAGTAAATCCCTTCCGGCGACCTCATTCCCTTGCTCCCGAAATGATTGAACCGAGAGTTGCAGGATGCAAAGAGCAGCACCCATCGCGCTGGTAACTGGCGCAAATAAAGGAATCGGGTTCGAAGTGGCGCGCCAGCTCGCCCGCGAAGGTTTTCGGGTGTTTCTCGGTGCGCGCAATAAAGCGGTCGGCAAAACGGCGGCCGAAAAACTCGATCATGAAGGGAAAGATCAGGGAAACATTTCCTTCCTTGAGATCGACGTCTCCCAGCCGGGAAGCATTCAGCGCGCAGCCGAAGAATTTGCCAGGCGGAGCGATCGCCTCGACGCGCTGGTCAACAATGCCGGCATTCTCCTCGATGAAGACAAGGATGTCCTCGCGCTCAGCGCGGAAATGTTCCAGACAACGCTGCGCACCAATACGCTCGGAGCGCTCCACGTCGCGCAGGCTTTCCTGCCCTTCCTGAGAAAGAGCGACAGCCCGCGGATCGTCAATGTTTCCAGCGGCGGCGGACAACTGGCCGACGGCGCCGACGGTTGGGCGCCCGCCTACTGCATCTCGAAGACAGCGCTCAACGGCGTCACCGTCCAGCTCGCCGCCGCCCTCCCGGACTTTGCCGTCAATTCCGTCTGTCCCGGCTGGGTGCGAACGGACATGGGGGGCGCAAACGCGACACGTTCCGTGGCGGAAGGCGCATCCGGAATTGTCTGGCTTGCGGCGGACGCGCCCCAACGCGAGACGGGAAAGTTTTGGCGCGACCGCAAAGTGATTCCCTGGTGATCTTTGACGAGCGCCGATGCTTGGAGCCAGCGACTTGCAGGTCTAATTGGGTTCCCCTGGTCAACAATCACGGACTCTGTTTCACTGCGCGGCGACAATGGAAGTCGACGACATCATCAGTTGTCGATCTCGAACGTCCCGCAAGTCAACGTCGCCGGGATGCGCGCACGCGAAATCCGCGGCATCGGACGCTGCTTCACGCAATTGCAGGTAACAGGCGAAAATAGCCTTTGACGCTCTCGTTTGGATCGCGCACGCAAATTTGGAGGTGCGTCTTCGCCATGATCCGGCCGCCCGCATACAACTCGCCGCCTTCAGTGAAAATCCCGCGAACCGTGTCGAAGGCCTCCTCGCTTTGCCGCTCGCGCAAGGCGTGAACGAAATTCAACACCGCGCAGTTCAGCCTACGCTTTACAAGGTCAAGATCGCGCCCGTGAGCGGCTTCATTGGCTGGCAGCGGAGCACCGGCCTGATTCATCGTCCGCACAAACTCGTCGTACCCTGCAGGGACAATCTTGAGCGACGCTGCATCCGTGAGATCAAGACAATTCCCGAGGTCAATGACAGCTCCAATCGCGAACGGCTCGCGGATCTTCCTGTCCGGCGCGGGCGGGTGTTTCTTCAGAAACTCGGCCCAACTAAGAGCGCGTCGAGGGCTGTTTTCCCAGAAGTATGCGCCGTGACCGAGCCAGTCGTAAACGTTTTCATTACGGGCGACGTGATCCTCCCCGGTTAGAATCGCTTCGCCGACCTTCTTCTCGCATCCGTGATATGCGAGGACGAAGGACGTTGCCAACATCGCGGCAGCCTAACGATAATGCTTCCCTACCTTGTTGTCTTTGGTGATAAAACCGTGCTTGCGCAGGAACGCGCGCGCTGACTTGGTCGACTTGTTTATCTCGTTGCCGGCTTTCTTGATGATTTGGACTTCAGTCCGCACCTGAGCAGGACTGCGTTTGGCGACGGTGGCGACCAGGCGGTTCAGTAAAGCGGAGCGTCTGCCGACCGCCAAGGAGAATTATCGGCGGACCCCGCCGCAATTCGTCGCTCGGCGTCCTTAGACATGACGGCGCTCTCGCATCTCGACCGCTTAAAGAGGTCGAGTTCAAAATGACCGAAATGCCGATTGCGGAGATTGGCGGCGGTCGTCGGGCATGAGCCGCATCACGGACCCCTGGCATCTTTCGGATTACCCCCGCCGGAGTTGTATTTTGGTCCCCAGTCACCGGGCCCGAGAAATGTGGAGACAAGATCGCCGAGCTCGACGCCCAGGTAATCATGCGCAGCAGCTCCGCCGCCGTCCTTCCGATCCGCGTGCAAGATAAAGTCGCGAAAATCCGCCGGCCCTGGACGCAGATCGGTAATGATAAAATCCAGGAGAATCCGCGCCAGCCCGTAAGCGTATTTCTGGCCAGTTGGATCTGCGAAGTACGCGCCGCTCCAAAATTCCTGGATGGTCTTTGGATTCCAATTTGCCTTATGCTCGTTAGCCAATTCGCGCGTCAGCATCGGGTAACGATAACCTGCGATGTCGCGCTCGAAGAGCATCGCCAGTCCTTCGTTAAGCCATCGCGGCAAAGCGAAGCTCTTCAACAAATTGTGCGTGAGTTCGTGCGCGAGAATTGCCTGATCCTGACCAGCACAATCATGGTGCGGATACGCGATATGCATGTAGCCGGAGCCGGTGAGAAATCGGCCGCTCGACCCGGCGTAAGCCCCATCCGGATCGAACCAGGCGACATAGCGATAGTAATCATCTTCCGCGGTGAAGCGCAGGACTGCGTGTTTCCCATATCGCTTTGGCAAGGGGATGTTATTAAGAGAGCGCAGAATGCAGGTGCGCGCCTGCTCCAGAAAACCGAGTAGCTCTCGCTGTCCCTTCTCATCCAGTTCCGAGAGCAAATGAAAATTCTGCGACTCAGCCGCGGTGTAGGCGCCACCGAGCCGTTCCGCCAGTTTGCGCAGCCAGAGGCGCCCAATCTCCTGCCACGCTGCATCCCAATGTTCCTCGGTGGAATACGACCGGATGTATTGCTGGATCGCTTTCCAATGGGGGCGGGGAAGCCCGTCCGGTTCCGGGAACCAGGCGGTGAAATCAGGCGCTTCCGACCACATGGGGTGAGTTTATGAACGAAATTCTGTCAATCAGGAAGCCGGGAGAAAGACCTGTTGGCAGGAGGATGTTGACCGTTCGTCTATCTCGTGGAAGGTCGAATTTGCATGGCGCCTTCCTACGTTCAAGCCGGGCCCGTCGGCGGAACCGGCGGAGACGAAGTTTCTCCCTGGGCGATGCCCAACGACGGCACTATCGTGCGGATCGAAGTCAAGTGGGGTGCGTACATCAACCAACTGCTCTTTCACTACGCGAGCCCGAGTAGCGGCCAAGGAGTAATTTCGCTTGGCGGCTACACCTCGGGCACAAACCATGTCGACATCCCGCTGGCGCAAGGCGAACAAATCATGAGTCTCGGCGGAAAGTGCGGTGAGTACGTGGACTCGATCACGCTCGTGACATCGACGCCTGGAACGCCGAATCGCTTCGTTAAAGAATACGGGTCCTTTGGAGGACCCGGAGGTCAGCCGTTCGCGCAGTTCGACGTGCCGCAAGGCGCGCGCTTCGCAGGGCTCTTCGGCCGGGCCGGGGCGTGGACCGACGCCCTCGGCGTCGTTTATTTCCTAACCCCGTTGACGGCGCCACACGCGTAACGTTCGCGCAATGTGGCACAGATACTTGGGCTACGCGGACGCCGCCTACGCGACGCTCGTAAACAACTGGTACAACTACGATGACGGCAGCTGGGACGGGATGCGATTCTGGCAGGCCGCCAACGCGATGCACGCGATCGCTGATTTCGCGGCGCTACGCCCGGTCGGCGGCGTCGAGGATATGTTCGCAACCATGTTCCAACGCAACAAGGATACAAACTTCGCGTACGATTCGAACGATTTCGACGCGGAGCAAGACGTTTTTGATGACGAGGGTTGGTGGGCTCTGGCGTGGCTTGCGGCCTACGACCTCCTGACATCTCCGGGCGTCGTCGACGCGTGGGGGTTAGCCAACGCCTACCTCCAGATGGCCAAGACCATCTTCAATAATATGTCGTCACAGTGGACGTGGCGTTGCAACGGCGGGCTGTGTTGGGAGACGCCCGATCACGCCGGCGGAGAAGCCTTGCGCTACAAGAACGCGATCGTCAACGAACTGTTTCTCACCCTCGCGATTCGCCTCTACCAGCGTACTCGGGATGCTCTCTATCTCGACTGGGCCAGGAGCGAACTGAACTGGTTTCAAAAGAGCGGAATGCAGAACAGCGCCGGCCTGATCAACGACGGGCTCGTGCCGGGCTCTTGCGTCAACAACGGGAAACCGACTTACACTTACAACCAGGGTGTCATCCTCGGCGGCCTGGCCGACCTTTACCTGGCAACCGGAGACTACGGCTCGTACATCGAGCGTGGGGCGTGGCGGATCTTCCAGGCAGTGACCACATCTCCGTTGGTCAGCGACGGCGTTCTAACCGAGCCCGTCGGCCCGGACGACGAAAGCCCCCAGTTTAGAGGTCCCTTCATGCGCTATCTGTCTTACTTGTGCTCGATCGACCCAGATCCCGATCGGACGCACCGGCCGGCATATCTGACGTTTATTGCTCGGAACGCCAATTCGCTTTGGCTTAACAGCCGCAATGACACGTTCTTCGGCACATTCTTCGGGTACTCGTGGGCCGGCCCCTTCCAGCCGGGCCCGTTCGACAGGCCCAACCCGTTATTTCAGAGCGCGGCGTTCGACGCTCTCATTGCCGCTATCCGCCTCGATTCTTTGTAAGTCGATGTTGAGCTTGATCCGATCGACTTCAGACCGGCCGCGTGCCGCGGCATTGCGGATAGGTGCGGCAGCCCCAAAACTTTCCTCCGGCATTTTTTCCACGCCGCGCTTGGCGCAGGATCATCGTCGTACTGCAATTTGGGCAAGAAGGCGCGAGATAGTCGGGCTCATTCGCAGGCATCGTCACATGCGGTGCGCTCTGAACATCGCGGACGAGTTCGAGTAACGCTTTTGAGTTCACGAGTTCAATCGGCTTACCTTTGGCGAATCCGACTGCATCCGAGGTAAAATTCGTCGTCGCCACAACCTTCGCGGCCGAGGCTTTCTGGTCGACCATCACTCCATAAAGTTCCCGCACAACCTGCACAGGCACCGGCTTGTTGCCCCTCCACCGTTTGCATTGAACTACGATAATCTGCCCATTCTTCCCGAGGACGAGATCGACTCCGCCGTCGGCTCCACCACAGAGCGTTTCCTCGACCTTGTAACCTTGGCGGCGATACGCTTCGCCAAGGATGTCCTCGAACGTCTTCCACGGCAGCTCGCGGAGTGATTCGAGACCGGTCTGACCATCGAGGATGCGTCGATTCTGCCAAGCTCGGAGGGCCGATAAAGCGGCAAGCGCCAGCAAAGCGAACGCGCCCAGGGGCGCGATTTGCTCCGCGAACGACGGCAGGGCTTTTAAGAGAGGATTGCCAAATTGGATCGTTGGCACGATGACGCGGAGGGCGACCCAGGCAACTGCCGCGAGCACGACACTCACCCACCACGGACAAAGAATAAGATCTTCAACGAAGGAACTTTTGCGTCTCGGCATACTCGCCTGACGGAGCAGCTTTTGTGCTTTGGCGGGCAGGCTGAAGAACTTGACCGCTTAAAGCGGTCGATCCCAAATCCGCGCGAGGAAAAGCGGTAGCGGCGGAATGGGTCGTTAGGGCGACTTCGTCGCCTGGCGACCGGATCTGCCGATTCAGTCCGGTTTGTCCTGATTAGCGGCAACGGATTTGGATTCATTCCGCGCCTGCAGTCCGGCTTGCAACTATGTGACTCATAGTCCGTGGACTAAAACTCCACACTCGGATGAAGTGTATGGATGCCAGTTCGCAATCATTGCCAGCTTCTTTCATTTCACAAGGTCGGCGAAAACCGTGGTAGCCCTCGGCTTTGGCTGGAGTCTCGCCGTCTCGAAACGTTAGGTTTTTCGGCCGGCACGGGTTTCGCAGTTGAAGCGAACGCGCGCGGTGTACGCCTGCGGGTTTCGGGAGCAGGCAAACTTCACGTGGCACAGCGCCGGGCTGCTGGCGGTGTGCGTCCGATTATCGATGTCGCAAATCGGGAACTGCTCGCGCCGCTCATTAAATGGGACGAGGTGAAGGTCGCCGGCTCCGTCGGGCTCATTGAGGTAACGCCCTCAGTGCGCGCGTTCGCTATTCGGCGGCAGCGAAGCTCTCTCGCGCCTTGGCGGACGTTGGAGGTCTTCTCCGGTGGCGGCACGCTCTCCGCCGCCCTCGCCATGCATCCCGATTTTCGTCTCGTGGCAGGTATCGAGATCGAGCCTCGCTACGCGGATGTCTGGCAGGCTGCGCATCGAGATGCTTTGCTCATCCAAGCCGACGTGCGGTTGATTCATCCGAGCGAATATCCGGCGCACGAGATCCTCGTGGCAGCGATTCCTTGCACAAGCCACTCGCCCCTTGGGCGTGCAAAGAAGGCGCTCGGGAAAAAGCCGGAGCTTGGCGACACAGGTGACCTCTTTCTGTGCATCGCTGCACTTGTCGCAACGCATCTCCCATTGGCATGTGTATTTGAAAACGTGCCCTCGTTTGGCTCCTCTCTCGCCGGCCAAACGCTTGCCGCATCATCTAACGCAACTCGGCTACCACGTCACACAGACCATTCTTGACCCGCACAAGGAGTGGGCCGAACCGCAAGATCGACGCCGTTGGCTGATGGTTGCGACGTTACGTCCGGGTTTCGCAATTCAACCGCCTAACAAAACATTTGATCGCGACCTTTCCGAGATTCTAGACCGGCCGAGCGGGCGCGACCGCGCTGAAGCAGAGAGAATCGCCGGCAGTATCGCCGCACTTCGCCGTCATCGTGAACGCCATCGGACTCTCGGACACGGATTCGGCTTTACGACAATCACCGCGCAGTCAACGCGCGTCCCGACCATCGTGCGGTCCTATCACAAGATTAACGTCGGGCCTTTTGTCGAAACCGCGTTTGGTCCTCGCCTCCTTCGCAAACACGAAGTCGAGAAGTTGATGGGCTGCACCATCGCCTGTGAGCATTACGCAACAGCGATCGAGATTCTCGGCCAAGGTGTACAGACGCGGGTGTTCAGTGAGGTGCTCACGCAACTCGCGGATTTCTTGCACAAGGCCCATCGATGAGAACCGCCCGAGAGAAGGCTGAGACGAAAACGGAATCGAGCCGACATGCTACGACTTGCGAAAAATCTTCCTTCGATGTTCGGACAGAAACATTGGCTCAGGCAGCACAGCGTCGTCGGGAAAATAGAGTGCCTGCCCCGCGTAGGCGCCAAAGTTTTCACACACGGCGCGCTGCGGCAACTCGTCTCTGAGTCGCGGCGAAAGCAGCATTCGAAATCCATCGTCAAAGGCGATGAGGCCGCAGTCGAAGGCGGCATCGTGCAGTCGCGAAAGGCTAAGACCGTTACGCACATCGAGCCGATGCTCCGGGTGGCTGCCCCACGGTAGAATGTGCGATGCGACGAGAAGCTGGCGGATTGCCAACCCGGTCACGCTGCAAACGCCGCCGCAGTTATTGATCACCGCGTCGCGAAAATACTCCTGACCGCGCCGCTGCTTTACCAGTCCCAAAGATTCCGTGGCTCCTGAAGGCGGGCGCCTCCGAACCCGCACGCCCTCTCTCGGTATCACCTCGAGGACGCTGTCGCCATCAGCTCCGAAGAGAGCCCGAACCGCCTCCTCCGTAGCTGGCACCACCTCGTTGAGATCCGCATGAAATTCTTCCCAAGTGGCGCGATCAAGCTTGCTCACGCCCGGCATCCCTTTGATGCCACGCAGCCGTAACGCAGGATCGAGCGACGCGAAATTGACGAGCTTCAGCGCGACACTATTGGCGCCCCGTCCAAGCTTTTCCGCGAGCTCGATGATGACAGGCTGCCGCGCGTGCATCTGCCCGAAGGTGAGCTTGTGATAAAAATTCAGCGCAATCAGGAGTTCGTCCCGAGTCCAGCGCTTCCCTGCGGCCATTTCCGAAGAGTGAAGACTATGCGCGAAAAAATAAAGCTGGTTCTCGCGCCGATTCCTAGCCAGGTAATTATGCCCATCGTATGGACAAGAAGTTCGCGATCGTTTTGGACAGCATCGATGTCGGCCAACTCCTTGATGGCCTGACGACGCGTGCCGAAGCATGGCACAAGACGGCCGACTTTATGGAGTCCGGCTTCAGCGGCGATGATTCCTTTATTTGCGAGGAGTGCGCCGACGCCGAAGAAGCTGAGAGGATCGCAAAGCATTTCGAGGCAATCGCAGCGCGTATCCAGCGACAAGTGGGTGAGCAGGGCGGGTGGTGATCAGCCTACCGACGTGCCGTGCGTCGACAGGCTTTAGCCGACTAACGAAGTGGAGGGAGGATCGCTCGGCCGGCCGCGGCGGAGATTTGTTGCGCGATGATCTTCTGCGCGGGTTTTTCTCTGGGCCAGCCCTGCACGTTTACGTGGTTTGGATTTTCGTCTGTCGGGGCAAATTGGACCGTCAGACGCTGACGCTCGAAGACCCGGGCTCTTACGTCGGCTCGTCCGTGAAGCTGCTTTGATATCGAATCGGCAATCACTTGGCCAACCTTCCAAAGCGCCGCCTCAGTAAGATCGTCGTGCTGTGTGAGTGAAAGATCGGGGTATGGGTGAGGCATGAACGCTTCGGGCCGGATAGTATGATCCTGTCGCAGGTGCCTTCCCTGAAGTACGAATCTGGCCAAAAGTTCGGACGACAGGATAGCGGTCACTTAAGCGTTAGGGGCGCGAGGTCGCGCTGACCCTGGAAATTAGGTCCGAAACCACCTTTGGAACGTCACCCAAAAACACTTCGGTTCCATACATGGTGTTGGAACCAATGGTCGCTGCATAGTGGAGATCGCCCTCTTCGCTGACGCTTACCGAAAGCGTATGCTCCGGCCCGTGGTGCCACTCGAATGTGAGCTCGCCATCTGGTTCAACTCCCGGCGAAGGCACTTCGACACCCAACGGCAACCCCTCCAAAAAGCGGTATGCTTGCAAATAGGCGTCCATGCTAACCGGTGTTGCTCCGTATCCATCCCAATTTGGCGTCGAACAATCCTCTGCCAGCTGACATAGCTCCTGTCGGGCCTGATCCAATGCGGAACCGAAAGTGTGTGACTGTTCGATGTGTGCCCGACTATCTCGCCGTAAACGCTCAACATAGTTTGCGGTGGTGCTTGCACCTCCGGTTAGACTGGAGGTCGACAGTGTGGTTGAGAGGGCGAATTCAACAATCATTCAGACAACTCCTTGGTTTTCGATGTAATACTGCCAAAGAAGATCTTGTTTTTCAACCAGCGCATGTCAACCAATCGTCGCTTCAGCACTCCCTCATCTACAGGGGCGGGCTGGACAGTGAAAATATCGATGTCCAAAATCAAAACCGGACCACTTTGAGCGTTGGGCGGGCGCTGAATTGTTCGAATGATGTTACCGTTGTACTCGCTGCCTGGGATTGCAACCACATCGTGATGAAAGAAGCCGACCGAATGTAGATCCAAACCACGCGGCTGGTGTGGACCTCCGACCAGATAGTCGTCGATGTTGAGTTGGCCGGGCGGTACCTGTATCCGGTTGATGAATCGGACTCCTACCCGTTGGATGTCCGTAGGCTGCGCGATCGTGCAATGAATCTTCCAAAGTCGAAGAACTTCTGATTCAAATTTTTCCCACCGCTGATATGGACGCAATCGCGCAAACGAGAAGGCATCGCGTTCGAAGCGTGCAACCTGTTTCCCGTGAGCTGATCGGAACTCAAGTCCCGTCCAACCGGCGTCGGACACTTGGTGTTCAGCCTTGCTCCCACGCACGACTAGTTGCTGTTGAACCTGGCGACGTTGAAATACTTGAGGATAGTCCGAGAGCCGCCGACTCAATGCATCACGGACAATTGCCTCTTCCCATTTCGCCACCGCGCGCGCCCTGATTTCAATCGTAGCCTCCGCGATCGGCGCCCGAGACAAATGCGGGAATCGATCTGGTGAGGTCCGGAATGGTGTCAAGGCAACTGTGTCCAATCCAACAGCACCTTGGCTAGAATCTCGCAGTGCGCCAGCCTAGAATTGCCGATTGGTCTGAAGCGGGTCAGTTCGTCAATCGTGCGCATGCCGCTCCCAGAAACAGGGTGATCGAGCGGAAAGCTGGATGGAAGGTCGTGCGAATCTGGGAGTGTCAGCTTACGCCGAAGCGTCAGGTGCGGGTCGTTGCCCGGATCAGAAGGGCGATGAAAGGGAAGTGACGAGGGACTGGCGCCGCGTGATTCGTTGAAACGTTAAATCGTTAAAAACGGAATACGGGCTGTCGCTGCGTGATTCGTTAAAAACGGTGAATCGTTAAAGCGGAAGGCGACTTCAGGCGCTGGAGACGATCACCTTGGCGCGGTGGCCAAGCCGCCGCGACAACCGCTCCCCGCATCGAAGAAATTTCAGGAGCCGAGCAGAGTCCGCACGGAGATGTCTTCATCCACGTCTTCCCAATGGATGCCAACTCCTCGCCCGATCAGCCGCCCATTGGCGCGCTGTCTGGGCGTGGCCCGAAGCAGGCGCGGGAACCATTCCAGCGGTGCCGACACGCGGCGGCCGTCCACTAATGTAACAATGAGCTCATCATCAGTGCACGCAACGTCGACCGCATCATTCACGAGACGTGCGCGAGCGCGGGCGCAGGCGGTTTGATGCCTTGTTCGGCTGCGACTTCCAAAGCGCCTTCGAGCGCCAGTTGGATCTCGTGCGCAGCTTCTTCGCGCGTATCGCCGTGCGCCATGATGCCAGGCCATTCGACAACTTGTGCGATGAAACATTCATCGCCTTTTTCCGCCGAGTACCAAATGCGGATTTCATAGTCGCGTGGATCAGGCTGTATCGGTGTTTTCATCATGGTTTGAGATTCAGATTTTGCACCTCTTGCCGCACTTGTCGTACCTGATAGGCCTTGGCTTTGCCGCCTGCAGCTGGCTGTAAATTCAAAAAGCTTGACCCGCGCTGAAAGATGATGTGGCTCCCTTTCGTTTTGCGTGCTGTGTACCCAAGTTTCGTGAGCATCGCACACAGATCGTCGAAAGAGAAATTTGCGTCATTCCGACCGGACATGAGCTTGTCGAAGAGTTTTTCGGCTTTGCTCATTCGCGAATTGTAAAGGCACAGGCGGATGGGACAAGAATTTCGAGGCGAGTGAAAAGTTCGCGATGGCAATAGTGCCATTGCCAGCACGCGAGACGCGCGCTACACGAGCTCGGCGACGAACTGCTCGTGCGAAATGGTGGGCTCTCCTCGGCGTTCTGCTACGACGGCCAATCCTCAAGATCCTCCAGCAACTTTCATAGTCGGAGATTGGAAGGACCACGGCTGTTCGTTCGCCCCGGTCGTCAGTGATGTACTTAACGGGATCGCTCACTGGTGGAATGATAGCAGTCGCAATGCCGGCACTCAAGGTTGTTGCTTGGAAACGCGAGAGCCTTCCGTCTCGCCTGGTGGAGAAACGGGGGCAGCTCGTGAATCTTGCGGATTGCCACTCCCGGCAATGCTAATGCGGATTGGGAAGGTCGTGCGAATTTGGAAATGTCAGCTCATGACGAAGGGACAGGCACGGGTCGTGGCCCGGCTCAGAAAGGCGATGGGGCGAGAAAGTAAAAAGTCGGAAGCAGAAGGCGGAGAGCGGAGGACAGAGGAAGACGGCGGGCGTTGCCGCGGGATTCGTTCCGCCTTTGTTCTGCTATGTCGCGACCCGCCTCCTCCGCCCGTTCCCTGGCTTCGGCGTGGCAGGCAACTGAATCGTTAAAACGGACGTCCGCCACGGCCTCACAGCCGCGAGGTGGCTGACACCGCTTGGGCGGATCGAACGTCCCCGCTCTAGCGCCGCGGCCGCATGTGCGGCCTCTTGCGGTTCAGTCCAGTTCGGCCGAAGCCCCAGCCGCTGTAATTCACATCAACAAAAGAACCGTTTTGTAACCATAGCTCCTGAAAATAATGGTCGCGTTCGGTTGGAGTCATCTGCTCCAAAAATGGCAGGCTCGAAGTTTCGGCAACGACTATCTGCCCGCGTGGCGGATCAACCGGCACGGGAGGATGATCGGACGCGTCGCCATCCCCCGGGTGTTGCACGCTCGATGATTGGTTAACTGGTTGATAAGGAACCTGACCGGAACTGATGAGCGCCGCGCGTTCCGCTCTCAGGAGCGATCGTTCATCAGCTTGCTCAGGTGTCCCGGTCAGAGGCCTGGCTAGAAGTCGATCAATTTCAACGAAGCGTTCAGCGGCCGTTGGGCGATGCGGCGCCGCGATTGCTACCGCTGTCGGTGCCGGAGCCGGCGGCGGCATTGTGGCTGCCAGGAGCGGCCCGGGCTGGACGTCGCGCGACGTTGTTGGCTCGCTTTTGGAGCATCCGAACGTGAACGAAACGGCCATCAGAAAAACGGCCATCAAACTTCGCCCTGAACCTTCCCTCCGAGAATGCGTGCGCATGGCAAAAAAACCGAAACGCTTCAGTCATGATTGTGCTCAGATTTCTCCGCCAAAGTCCAGCTTTTTCATGGGGAAACATCTGGGATTGTTGCGGCAGCGAAAGCGAAGTCCGCTCCCGGGGCGGCGAGTGAGTCCGGCGGTGCCGCGTGATTCGTTAAATCGGAAGGCGACTTCAGGCGCTGGAGACGATCACCCTGGCACGGTAGCCGAGACGACGCAGAAATTCTTCGCAATCCTGCCAGCGCAATCCAAATTGAAAGCCCGGCCTCGCCCCGCGCCTGCGGGGCTGCGTTACGGCCGCCACATCAGCCAGCCCGAGCCGGCCAATCACATCGGAGAGGACTTCCATGTCCGCTTCTTCAAAGTCCGCTTCCATCATGGCGCGCTCCGCCCAGTCGACCAGTTGCGCCTGGCTGACTTTCCCGTGCAGGTAGTCGGCAATTTCGTCAGCAGCCATCTGGCGCGTGATCTTCATTGCAATGGATTTTACAACTTTTTGTGACCTAAATCGACGGGAAACTTCTCATGCACTGCAACGAGGCGACCGGCTGAATCGTAAATCTCCTGTGCGAATCGAATTGTTTTCTCTGTGGCATCCACTTCTTTGATGTAACGCGCTCGGCCGCCAGCTCGACCGGCAAAGTCCCGGAAATAGCGGCGGCCACCTTTAAGTTTCTGCCGGTGAAGCGAGGTCAGCTCGTGAATCGTGCAGACTGCCACTCCGAGCAAGAAACTGAACTGCGGCCGTAACGCAGTCCCGCGGCCATGGGGGCTTTCAAAGCGGGATGGAATGTCGTGCGGATTCGGAAATGTCAGCTCACGGACGAAGGAGCCGGCGGGGTTGTCGCCCGGATCAGAAAGGCGATGGAGGAAAGTAGAAAGTGTAAAGGCTAAAGTAGCCGTAACGGATGCGTAGCAACGGCCGGGCTTTCAAAGAGGGCGGGAGGGGCGCCCGCGGTTATTGTTTGCCGTTATTCGCATGTAGTCTTGGCATCGGCGCCTATCTGAGATAACGACTACCGCAACGGCGTGAGTGGCACTGCCGCTCTGCCGAGTTGTCCCTTGTATGCCCATGGACCAAACCTTCTTCAGACATCGCCCGACGAGCGATCAGCCGAGGTGGAAACTTCGTCTCTACACCGTCGTCTTCGAGAGCGGCACGCGCGCCGGAAAGATGTTCGATCTGGCACTCCTGGTCGTGATCGGAATCAGCGTCGCCGAGGTGATGATGGAAAGCGTGGATCCTTTTCGCGCAGCGCACCCTGATCTCCTGCGTAATCTCGAGTGGACTTTTACCATCCTTTTCACCCTCGAATACATCGCCCGCCTGCTCTGTGTCCGGGATCCGTGGGGCTACGTTTTCAGTTTCTACGGAGTGATCGATCTGGTCGCGTTTTTGCCGAGTTACATCAATCTCGTCACTTCGACCGCGAATTACTTCTTCATGATCCGCGTCCTGCGGCTCCTTCGTGTCTTCCGCATCCTGAAGCTCACGCATTACCTGGAGGAGAGTCGCACGCTCGTGACTGCGCTCCGCGCCAGCCGGCCCAAGATCACGGTGTTTCTCTTCAGCGTCCTCGTGATCGTCCTCGTCGTCGGCACTCTCATGTGTCTCATCGAAGGCGATGAGAACGGCTTCGACAGCATTCCGCATGGCGTTTACTGGGCAATCGTCACCCTTACGACCGTCGGCTATGGCGACATCACGCCGCACACCGTGCTCGGGCGCATCCTGGCGTGCGTCATCATGATCATGGGCTACGGCATCATCGCCGTGCCGACCGGCATCTTCTCGGTGGAACTACATCAGGCGGCCCAGATGAAAGACGCCCGTCCCTGCGCCAACTGTCAGACCCTCGAGAAGGACCGCACGGCCCGCTTCTGCCGCCACTGTGGGCAAGCGTTTGGTTAGCGCGAGGAAGAAAGAAGTGACCCTCCTTAGGTCTTCCGCGCAACGGATAGGATCTGCGGAGGCAACTGACGGTAAAGCTGCCAGAACTCCGGCGCGGCGCGCGAGGTCACGCTAATTGGTCAAAGTCATCCTCTGCGACCTTCGGGTAAGCTCTCGGGGTCGGCCTCGAGAGCATTCGTGACCACGTCTTCCCGGGTGAAGATAGACACCACTTTGTGGCCACATCGTTCGATTGCCTGCCGACCTCCCTCCAGACGATCTACCAGGACGAGGACGAAGGCCACATGGCCTCCCGAGGTCTCAACCGCCTCGATCGCCTGGAGCGTTGATCCACCAGTAGTGATAACATCGTCCACGACTACGACTGAGTCACCGCGCGAGAAATTTCCTTCGATCAGTTTGTGTCGTCCATGAGATTTTGCCGCCTTTCTCACAGTGAATGTCTGGAGTACGATTGCCGGGTCGTGCCGGAGTGCAGAGATCCCGATACTGAGGGCGATTGGGTCTGCGCCCATGGTCAGCCCGCCGATCGCATCGACATGCAGGTTAAGCCTTTCCGCGTTCTCCTTCACCAGTCTCCAACCAACTTCGCCAACCAAATGGGCTCCGCGCGGGTCAAGCGTCGTTAACCTGGCGTCGATATAAAGGTCGCTCTGCGCGCCCGAAGCCAAAGTAAAGTTACCTTGGCAGACAGATTTCTCTTTCAGGAGGCGGAGAAGGTCGGTTTCGAAGGCGTCTCGATTCACATCACTCGGCGGAGCAGATTCAGCCGCGGCCACGCAGTATCTGGTGTCTTGGACGGCACAGGGTCAAGGCAAATTCTCGCATGCTTGACGCAGCCGGTAAAGGCTCTGGGAAACCCGGTTGGGCGAGAGGTGATTGCAGGTCTTTTCTGGATGCTACTCGGCGCAAGAGCAACGGTTTTTCGCTCCTGGCAGCACCGGCGGCTTGACATCGCCCGGGGCGGCGAGCGACAAGAGCGTTCGATGCAATTTATCAAACGGCGTTTCGCCGCGGCTCCAGAGGGAACGGCGGTGCTCTTCTTTATTCAGATCTTTGCGACGCTCGGGTTCGCCGTTCTTTACTCGACGCTGGTCCTCTACGCGACGAAGCATCTCCAGCTCTCGGTGAAAGTGGCCACGATGTTGATGGGCGTGTTTGGCGCTTTCAACTACGGCCTGCACCTTTTCGGCGGCTACCTCGGCGGCCGTTTTCTCTCGAACCGGAATCTCTTCGTCGGAGGCATGGCGTCGCAGGTCATCGGGTGCGGGTGCATTGCGACCGGCTCGCTCGCGATGTTCTATGTCGGCCTCGCCTTCTTCCTCACCGGGAGCGGCCTGAACGTGACTTGCATCAACATGATGCTGACGCAGCGTTTTACCTCGGAGGACCCGCGCCGCGAAGGAGCTTTTCTCTGGAACTACGCCGGCATGAACATCGGATTCTTCGTCGGGTTCGCTGTCGCCGGCTATTTCCAGGGGACCGAGAGCTACGCGAGCCTTTTCATCTTCGCGACGCTCGGCAACTTCGTCTCCATCATCCTCGCCCTGCTCTCGTGGAAGACGCTGACCGACCGCAACACGCCGCTGCTCGAGGCGACGTCGCAACAGTTTCGGCTGCGCTTGCTCGCCGGGCTCGGCATTCTCCTCGGCTGCGTGCCCGTCGTCTGGTTCATGCTGCAGCGACCCGGCGGGACTGAGAAGATCATCAAGGG
This sequence comes from Chthoniobacterales bacterium, assembly GCA_050736975.1. Classification (GTDB taxonomy): domain Bacteria; phylum Verrucomicrobiota; class Verrucomicrobiia; order Chthoniobacterales; family UBA10450; genus Palsa-1392. The sequence continues at coordinate 28,714 of JBOHXL010000137.1, forward strand.
GATCTGCGCCGCAGTCGCGGTCACGCTGATCTACCTCACGGTCCGCCACCCGGATCGCCGCGAGCGGCGCAACATGACGGCTTATCTGATTTTGACGATGGGTTCGCTGATGTTTTGGTCGCTCTACCAGATGGCGCCGAATGGTCTCATGCTGTTCGCGGTCCACAACGTCAACCTCTTCATTGGCAGGGTGGAGATTCAGCCGCAATGGATTCAGAACATCAACACCGTCTGCATCGTGGTCGGCGGTCCGATTCTCGCGTCGCTCTTTACCCGCCTGCGCGCGCGGGGTTGGAGGATCGACATCCCGCAGCAGTTTGCGACCTCACTGCTCCTGATGGCGCTGGGCTTTCTCATTCTCCCGTTAGGCATCAAGCTGGCTGGCATCGACGGCAAGAGCGCGTTCTGGTGGCTCTTCACGAGTTATGTGCTGCAGAGCGTCGGTGAGTTGCTCATCTCACCCATCGGCTACGCGATGATCGGCAAACTCGCGCCGAAGCATTACCAAGGCATCATGATGGGTAGCTGGATGCTCGTGACAGGCCTGGCATCGCTCTTTGCCGGCGACTTCTCCGGGATGATCCCCAATCCAACCGGCACCACCGCGGCGGCCACCAATGCCGGTTATGCGAAGCTCTTCACTGAGCTTGGCCTCGGCAGTCTCGCCGTCGGTATTGTGCTCGTGGTGCTGATTCCGTTCCTGCGCAAGCTGATCACCGACAAGGCGGAGGTCACAGCTGTGGAAATGGCGGAGGCGACGGTTGTTCCCGGAATCTGAAGAAAAGGGACGATGATCCGCCGCGGGATGACGCGCGCTTTCAGAGGCTTTGTCACGAACCCGACAAAGGAGCAGAGTCATGCGGAATCGCCGGGCCGAGGAGTTAACATGAAAAGACTTGGAATATTGGTTGGAGCAACAGTGCTGACGTGCACGCTATCTCTGGCGCAAACGCAAAGCGCGGATGAGCGGTTGCGCGCCATCTACACCGAAGAATGGAAGTGGCGGCTGGAGCAGTTTCCCGGCCTGGAAGGCACGACGAAGCCGGTAGCTGATCGCCTGCCGAAAGAGGATGCCGCTACCCAGGAGATACGGCTGCGCTACTGGCAGGACGTGCTGCACAAGCTCGATGGGATCCAGCGCGCTCAGCTCTCACCCGAAGAGCAGATCAACTACGATGTCTACCGCCCGGAAATCGAGGATTTCGTCGCCGACCAGAAATTCCGTGACTACGAAATGCCGGCTAACTCTGACTCTGCATTCTGGACTGATCTGGGTTACACGGCCCGGCGTCCATTCAAGACAGTTACCGATTACAAAAACTGGATCGCCCAGTTGCGGGATGTTCCGCGTTATTTCCAGGACGAAATCGATAACATGCGCGCGGGACTTGCCCGTGGGTTCACGCCGCCACGCGCGACTTTGCAGGGACGCGACAAATCCATCGCCACGTTTGCAGAGGGCAAACCTGAAAATAATGCGCTCTATACGCCGTTTCGCGAGCCGATGGTCGGAGTTCTGCCGTCCGATCAGGCCAGGCTAAAGGCGGAGGCTGCGCAAGTGATCCGCGACATTGTGCAGCCGGCCTATGCGGGCCTGCTCAAATTTTTCCGGGACGAATATGTCCCGGGCACACGCACCACTCTGGCCGCCGCAACGCTGCCCGACGGCAAGGCCTACTACCAGCAGAAGATTCGCGAGTTCACAACCCTCGAACTTACGCCCGAGGAAATTCATCAGATCGGCGAATCGGAAGTGGCCAGGCTGCATGCGCAGATGGTCGACGTCATGCGTCAGACTGGATTCAAAGGGGACTTTCCCGCGTTCCTGCAATTCCTCCGCACCGATCCGCAGTTCTATGTCAAGACGCCGCAGGAGTTGCTCAACCGCGCGGCGTGGATCGCGAAGGTCTTCGACGGCAAATCGTCGCAATACTTCGGCTATCTCCCGCGCATGCGTTTCACGATCAAACCCGTGCCGCCCGATCTGGCGCCGTTTTATACTTCAGGCCGCGGCGGGCCCGGTGTGTATCTCCTTAACACCTATGACTTGCCACATCGGCCGCTTTACAATCTCACTGCCCTGACGCTGCACGAATCCGCGCCGGGACACGCCTTCCAGATTCCGATTGCCCTGGAACACAAGAACCAGCCAGAATTTCGCCGGCATGACTACATCTCAGCCTATGGCGAAGGCTGGGCGGTCTATTGCGAGAAGCTGGGCGACGAGATGGGGATGTACGAAACGCCCTACGACCGCTTCGGCATGCTCGGTTACCAAATCTGGCGCGCCGCGCGACTCGTCGTGGACACCGGAATTCATTCCCAGGCCTGGACCCGCGACCAGGCGCTGCAGTACATGCGCACTTACACCGCGCTGCCCGAGCACGAAATCGAAACCGAAGTCGACCGCTACATCGCGTGGCCGGGACAGGCCCTCTCTTATTACCTGGGCGAACTTGCCATCGTGCGCGCACGCCAGAAGGCGGAAAAAGCACTCGGGGCGAAGTTTAATATCCGCGCCTTCCACGATGCGGTGCTGGAGCTCGGGTCAGTCCCGCTGCCCGTTCTCACCGCGCGCATCGATCGCTTTATCGCGGAAGGCGGCAAGGGCCCTTACCCTGACATGGAGTGAGTAGTCTGACACTCGATCCGGGTTTCCGAGAGCTCCGCGAGGGCCCGGGCGATGAAGGATCGCTTGAGTCCCCGGCCAGGATAAGGATCGGCGACTCCGCCAATTTTTCCGGCGATTGCTTCAGGAGATAATTCCCGCCGCAGCCGTACTCATGCTGCCCCAGAGTGCGCGAAAATGTTGCAGCCCTTCGAGCAGAGAATTTCATCCTTCTGCTGACACACGCATTTCGAGCCGAAGATGCGATTAAAAGACAGGAGAGGCGATGGGACGGAATCTCGTTGGATCCTGTGGGTGGCTGATCGCGATTGGCCTTGCCTGTCAACCGGTGCACGCGGGCGACCGGAAATCCGAGAGGCGGGGCCATGAGGCGAGCGAGGAGATTGTCCAGCCGCGCAAGGTCCAGACGATAATTCTGCGCTACGAGAAGACGGGCGCTGCGGAGGCCAAACCGTTTCAAGCTGGATATTTGGCTTCTTCTGCTCGCCGGGCAGGCGGCGCGAACGAGGCCAGGCACGAGGCCGGAGCGGCGAATGAGCACAAGCCGCTGACGTTGTTCCACATTAACTCGAAGTTCGGCGATATCGCAGTGGAACCTGTCATGGGAAAGGTAAACGGCGCGCAGTTTTCGCTCGGGTTCTAGCTCTAGCTCTTTGGGGAGAAGCTAGAGGTGGAATGGTGCAAGCATTCTTTGCGGGCGCTCCGGGATGTGGAGCGCGCTGAATCGATTGAAAAACTAGGAGGCGGGGGGCGGCGAAGACGGGCTGGCGCCAAGGTTGAGCTTGGAGAGGAGCGACGGCAGCATCGTGACCAGCGCCTGCTCGATATTGGTCGAGGCATCGATGTTTCCCGATGGCGTCAGCTTATCTACTACCGTGGGCAGATGTTCGGCCACAGCGTGTGAGACCTGGGCTGGGTCGAGCCCGAATTTATTCGCCAGCGCCTTGACCTGGTCAGAACCCAGCACCTGCTGGATCTGCTCGGCGGTGACCGGCGGATTCGGTCCGTTGCTGACCCAGGATGAGAATACATTGCCCAGACCTGCCTGTGAGAATTGATTCATCAGCCCTTGTACTCCTCCCGATTGCGTGAGGACGCTGCTCACGATGCCGATGAGCGGGTTTGCCTGCGGTTGACCCTGCGGATTGTTTCCGGTAACCGCGCCGATAACTGAGTCGAATAATGACATATTTTTTTGGATTAAGCCTCATGCTGCCGGAGCCTTTGGGCTCCGGTCAAACACAAAGCGGGAAATGATCGTGTGCTTCTCGCTGAATCGTCAGATCGCCAGCTCATGTCATCCGGTCGAAAGTCTTCTGCAAGAGCGCCAGGTCGGAGGCGTCCCCTGTCTTTTCCCGGCTCTGATCAATCCATTTTTTTTCCAGAGTGTTCTTGGTCGGGCGATCGTTTTGGTAGAAGACGCCGAAGACGCCCGGGAAAGGGATCTGCGCCAGCTTATAGGCGGCAAGTTCGTCCGTGACGTCGTGTCTCAGTTCGTCTTCGGGGGTGTTGTCCCATTTCTTCTCCTCGATCACTTCGAAGCCGCCGCCTTTGCGCGGGTTGGCAGGGTCGAAGGCGCCCGGGAAAAATTCCACGCACTCGCTCAGGCATTCGATGACGCTGAAGCCGGGATGATCCATCGCGCGCTCGATCATCTGGATCATGTGGTTGACCTGCGCGGCGTGGGTGCGCGCGACGAAAGTGGCTCCGCTCGCAATGAGTTTTTTCATCGCGTTCACCGGCTGGTCAATCGCGCCCTGCGGGTCGGTCTTGGACTTGAATCCGATCGGCGAGGTAGGCGAAGTCTGCTTCTTTGTCAGGCCATAGACGAAGTTGTCCATGATGACATAAGTCATGTTGATGTTTTTGCGCGCGCCGTGCTCGAGGTGGTTGCCGCCGATGGAGAAGCCGTCGCCGTCGCCGCCGAAGAGAAAGACGTGCAGATCGGGCCGGGCCAGGCTGATGCCGCTGGCCAGCGGGACGGCGCGGCCATGAATGAAGTGGGCGCCGTGGCCGTTGACAAAATAGGGAAAACGGGAGGAACAACCGATGCCGGCAAGGGTGACGATCTTCTCGTGCTCGATCTGGCGTTTCTCGAGGACTTTGTAATAGGAGGCGAGAACGGCGAAGTCGCCGCAGCCGGGACACCAGGTAGGATGATCGGCGGTGATGGCTTTCTTGGTCAGTTTCTCGCGTGGTGGTTCGGCGGTCAGTGTGTCAGTGCTCATTTTTTAGATTCGTTAGGCCAGAGGAGGAATCACTTTTCGTTAGGCTTGGTCCGCTCCGTTCCGGCCGGTGGCGCCGGGAGCAAGCCCGGCGAGAATTTCTTTGACGCGAAAGGTGAGGCCGTCGGTTTTCGTGAGACTCTCGATTTTCGGTTCGCAATAGCGGGCCCGAAGAATGGTGGCGAGTTGGCCGTGACCGTAAACTCCCTCGTCGTTCATCTCGATCACGACAACGCGCCTGAACCTGGCAAAGACTTTCTCGAGCCCATTCGGCAACGGGTGCAAGTGGCGCAGGTGGATCGCGCCGATTTTTTCCCCGCCGTCGCGCGCGCGCTTCACGGCGTCGTGGATCGGGCCGTAGGTCGAGCCCCAACCGACGAGCAGCAAATCGCCCTCGGTGTCGCCATAAATTTCCGGAACCGGAATTTCCTCGGCGAGCTGGCGCAATTTGTTGCGACGCTTGGCTGTCATCGCCATATGCAGCTTCGGGTTGCCCGTGGGGTGGCCCCATTCGTCGTGTTCGAGACCGCTGATGAGGGGGTATTTGCCGTCGAGAATTCGCGTGCCGGGCGGCGCGTGGTGCGTAATCCGGTCGAGCGCGTAGGGCTTGTGACTTTCGATCGGTCTCAGGTCCGGTTTTGGGTCCTGCATAAGGTCGGCGAGGTTCGGTTCATCGAAGGCCTCGATCCGCGTCGCAAGCGAAGTGTCGCTGAGAATGAAAACCGGCGTGCTGTATTTGCGCGCGATTCGGGCCGCTTCGATCACGATGTAGAAGCAATCTTCCACCGTCCGGGCGGCGAGGACGACGCGCGGGCTGTCTCCGTGCCCGCCGTAGATCGCCTGGTGCAGATCGCTCTGCTCGACGTTGGTCGGCAACCCGGTGCTCGGGCCGCCGCGCTGCACATTGATGATCAGGAGCGGGATCTCCGCCATTGAAGCCCAGCCGATCGCTTCGGTTTTTAGCGAAATCCCCGGACCCGCGCTGCCGGTGACGGCGAGATTGCCGGAATAGGAAAAACCAAGCGCGATCGAGACCGCAGCCAGCTCGTCTTCGGCCTGAACAAAAATGCCGCCATACTTCGGCAACTCGCGCCGGAGCGTTTCCATGACGGACGACCAGGGCGTGATCGGATAACCGGCGCCGTAGCGCACACCGGCCGCGATCAGGCCGTAGGCGAGGGCCTGGTTGCCGTCCATCGTGATCTGGGCGGGCGCGCCGGGCTTTTTCGCGATGTGCTCAAATTGATATTGTTTCGTGAGCACCGTGCCGACCGGGTAGGCGTAGCCGGCCTGAAAGGCCATCAACGCGGTGTTGACAACGCTCTCGTCTTTGCCCGCGAATTTTTCGCTGATGATTTTCTTCAGCTTCTCGGTATCGAGATTAAAAATCTTCGTGATCAGGCCGAGAACAAAGATGTTCTTGCCCTTGTCCTTCGCCGTCCCGCCCAATGCCTCTACGGTCAGGCCAGTGATCGGCACGCCGACGTAAACGAAACGCTTGTCGTCGAGGTTGGGCTCGACGTTATCCGAGTCGTAAAGGAGAACGCCGCCTTCTTTGAGAAAGTTGATGTGGTCTTGGTAGCTGTGTTGATAAAACGCGACCAAAAAGTCGGCTTCATCGCCGGCCGAGAGCACTTCGCCCGAACCGATGCGCACCTGGAAGATGGAGGGCCCGCCCGAAATCGTGGCCGGGATCGTCATGTAAGTCATGACATCCTGGTCGCTCCGGCCGGCCAGACGGGCGAGAAAGGCGCCGGCGCTTTGAATGCCGTCCTGCGAATTGCCGGCCAGACGAATGACCGCGTCGTCGATGTTTTCCGGACGAAGATCGGCGCGCTCGGGGGCGGCGCTTGGTTGAGTTGCGGGCAAGATAGGAGTTGGGTTCACGCGAGAAGAATAGTGACCATTAGAACGATAAGTTTAGCCGTTTACTCTCAGGCAATGTCGCCAGAATTGCCAGTGCGAATCCGGGACCGCGCCCTCCGGGCCAGGGCGACTTCCGCTTGCCGGGGCAATCGCCCTGCCCGTCAGTGAGAGCCGATGGCTGGGCTCGTTCTCAAACCTCGCGCACGGATTTTCCACGGACACGATTGGGTCTTCCGCGGGGAAGTCCTGAAGGTTTTCGGCCAGCCTGGCGATGGCGATGTCATCTCGCTCAAGGACGGCAGGGATCATTTGATCGGGAGCGCGATCTACAACTCGAAATCGCAGATCGTCGCGCGCCGTTTCTCGCGCCGGAAACAGGATCTCGATCTCGACTTTTTCGAACGGCGAATCGCGCAGGCGATTGAATACCGGACGCGGCGCGGGATCGATCCGCGGCTCTGCCGGCTCGTCTGGAGCGAGAGCGACGGGCTGCCGGGCGTGGTTGTCGATCGCTACGGCGACTACCTTGTCTTGCAAACGCTCACCCTTGCGATGGACCAGCGAAAAGAACTGATCGTTAGGGCGCTGGAAGGTCATTTTTTTCAGACGCCCGCCCTGCACATCATCGAGCGCAACGACGCGCCGGTGCGCCGGGCTGAAGGAATGGAATTGCGCAGCGGTCTGTTGCGCGGCGCGACGCCAGCTGAAGTCGAGATCGAAGTGGCCGGCCTAAAATTGCAGATCGACCTGCTGCATTCGCAGAAGACTGGTTTTTATCTCGATCAACTGCCGAACTACGAACTGGTCGCGCAGCATGCGAAGGGAGGGCGCATCCTCGATTGCTTCACCAGCCAGGGCGGATTTGCGCTCGCTTGCGCGCGCGCCGGGGCGAACGAGGTCACCGGGGTGGAGGTGGGCGCGGAGAACATTCGCGCCGCGACCGCGAATGCGGCGCGCAACAAACTCTCTCCCCGCTGGGTGGAGGAGGACGTTTTCCAGTTTCTGCGCGGCGCGGAGAAGTCCGGCGAACGGTTCGATCTCATCATCCTTGACCCTCCCTCCTTCACGAAAACGAAGGGCGGATTGCACGACGCGCTGCGTGGCTACAGGGAATTGCACGTCCGCGCTTTCACTCTTCTTTCGCCGAACGGATTGCTCGCGACCTTTTCCTGTTCGCATCATGTCGGGACGGAAGCTTTCGAGAAAATGATCGCCGACGCGCTGGTCGATGCGCGCCGCTCGGGCCGCCGCTTGCGCCGCTTCGAGCAGGCGCTCGATCATCCCGTTCTCCCGACTATTCCCGAGACGGAATACTTTCGCGGCCTGCTCCTCGAGATGATGCCAGGTCGTTAGGCAGCGGTCTCTCGTTCTCCTCCTCCTGCTCGTCCTCGTGATTTTGCGGTGAAAAATCTGGCAATCTTGTGGCGGCGATCTAATATCTCCGGCGTAGCATCCGACGCGAAAACGCCATGGCTGAACGCATCCGTCCAATCGAACAAATGCTGGAACTGAACGAAGACGACGGTGTCAGCACCGAGCACCTCGATTCCCAGGTGCAGAAAGCGCAGGAGCAATTGCTCCAGCTGAAACGTCAGCAGGAACAAATTGAAAAACAAAAGCGCGAGCTGGAAGAACTGAGCCGGCGCCAGGAAGAACTGGAGCGCGGCCGGGCCGAGATGACTGATAAACTGACGCGTTCTCTGGTCGTGCTGGAGCGCGAAGCCTATGACGCGCAGAAAAAAATCGAGCAGCTCCGCGCCACCCGCGAAAGCTTCGCGCAGCATCTCGAGTTGCTCGAAGCGATCGACTCGCGCACCTGGAATCCGGCCGACCTGAACAAGGAATTAAGTCGTGCCCTCAGCACCGTGGACGACGCCCGTACTGAGTACAGCCAGCAGCGCAGTCGCCTCCAGGCCGCAGCCGACGAAAATGAGAACGTGGCCCTGCCCGAAACCAGCGCCGGCTTCGAGAGCAGTAACAGCATGACGCACACTTTTGGGCAATGGCTCCAAATCGGTTTCGCCTTCACCCTGCCGCTGATCGTCTTCGGGCTGATCGCGCTCTTCGTGTTCTTTTGGCTGAGCGGCCCGGCTCGTTAGGCGCGCATGGCTCGACGACGCGCTTCATCCGAAACGCCGCTGAATCAAAAGCAGCAGGAACTCGCCCGCCTTGAGCAGGATTTGCGCAAGCAGATGGACGACCTGCAGCGCGTGATCGAGGAAGCGCCGCGCGTCGCGGAGGAGAGGTCGCGGCGGGAAAGGGAAGAGCTTTTGCAGCGCGCCAATGAAGGCCGCGAACGGCTCGATGTCTCCATCGCGCTCCAGGACAAACGTTTTAGCGAAAGCAAGTGGGACAACCGCCGGCCCCGCTCCCTGCGCAAGCAACGGAGCGAGGGTCGCCTCCTCTTCCTCGTGCTCGTGATCGCGCTCGTGGTCGCGGTCATCTGGATCGCAACGCATTTTAGCTTTTGAGTGCAATTCCGAAACCCGCAAGACGAAGTAATGACGAAGTTCGAATGACGGAAACCCTCGCGGGCGATCTTTCTCATTCGGACTTCGTTATGGTTTCGGATTTCGTCATTCGAGCTTCGTCATTTTCGTGAGATGCCTTCGCCCAGCCTCGATGTCGCTTATATTGCCCGCCTCGCCCGCCTCGAGCTGACCGCGGAGGAGACTGCTCTTTTCCAAACCCAGCTCGCCCAAGTTCTGGAGCACGCCGCCAGGCTGCGCGAACTCGACCTCGATGACGTCGACCCGGCGGCCCACGCCTTCCCGATTTTCGACGTCCTGCGGGAGGATGAACCGCGTCCCGGCTTGACCCAGGAAGAGGCGCTGCGCAATGCGCCCCGCTCCGCCCATGATCTCTTCATCGTCCCCAAAGTGATCGAATGAGCAAAGGCGAGCTGCCCCGCCTGACGATCGTCGAACTGCAGGAGTTGCTTCGCGCGCGCGCGGTGTCGCCGCGCGAAGTGCTGGAGGCGTTGCACGAACGAATCGAGACCGTCGATCCAGAAATCGACGCCTACCTTTGGCGCGACCTCGATGCCGCGGTCGCGGCCGCGGAGACAGCCGATGTCAAGCTGTCGTTAGGCGGGATCCCACTCGCGATCAAGGATGTGATCAGCGTCCTGGGGCAGCCGTGCACCTGCGCCTCCAGGATTCTGCGGAACTACCAGGCGATGTTTGACGCCACGGTCATTAGCCGTTTGAAAGCCGCCGGCGCGATCCCGTTCGGCCGCACCAACCTGGACGAGTTCGCGATGGGTTCCTCGACCGAGAACTCGAGCCTGAAACCGACCCGCAACCCATGGGACCCGGCCCGCATCCCGGGTGGCTCGAGCGGAGGCTCAGCCGCAGCCGTGGCGGCCGATGAAGCCATCGCGGCCTTAGGCTCGGACACCGGCGGATCGATCCGGCAACCGGCCGCGCTCAGCGGCGTGGTCGGGCTCAAGCCGACCTATGGCCGCGTTTCGCGTCATGGACTGGTTGCGTTCGCCTCCTCGCTCGACCAGATCGGCCCCCTGACGAAAACGGTGCGCGATGCCGCGCTTCTCCTGCAGGTCATGGCAGGTGTGGATCCGAACGACTCGACCTCGCTCGACGCGCCGGTTCCTGATTACAGCGCCACCCTCGAAGCGGATCTGCGCGGCGTTCGCCTCGGTTTGCCGAAGGAATATTTGATCGACGGCATTGATCCTCAGATCCGCGGCGCGATTGAAACCGCGGTTGCGCAATTCGGTTCGTTAGGCGCGGAAATCCTCGAGGTTTCGTTGCCGCACACGGATTATGCGATCGACGCCTATTACATCATCGCCACCGCGGAAGCCTCGGCCAATCTCGCGCGCTTCGACGGCATTCGTTATGGCTATCGCGCGGAGAATCCGCAGAGTCTGCTCGATCATTACGGCCGCACGCGCGCGGAAGGTTTTGGGACGGAAGTGAAACGCCGGATCATTCTCGGCACCTACGTTCTCAGCTCCGGCTATTACGCCGCCTATTATTTGCAGGCCCAGAAGGTGCGGACGCTTATCCGGCAGGACTTCGCGCGCGCCTTCGAACTAGTGGACGCGCTCATCTCGCCGGTCACACCCGAGCCGGCCTTCAAGATCGGCGAGCGATCGACGGATCCCTTGCGCATGTATCTCGCCGATATTTTCACCAATGCGGCGAATCTGGCCGGGATCTGCGCCATCAGCATCCCGTGTGGATTTGCCCGGACGGTCGAGGGCGACGAGCTGCCGATCGGATTGCAAATCCTCGGTCGGGCGCTCGACGAGGCGCGCATTCTGCAGGTCGCGCACGCTTATGAGCAAAGTACCGCCTGGCATCTGCGGCGGCCGCGGTAGATGCTGGAGAGCCCGACCGTTGCTTCACATTCGCTACCGCGCTCAGCGCAACGCCGGTGCTGGCGCCGCCGTCGCGCTCGATTGGTGAAAGATGCAACTCTCGCGCTTCCCCGAGGGAAGCGCCTCCATCGCGCATCGTTAGGCAGAGGCGCTCGCCGCCAGTTGCGCGTCACGCCGGCGGACGATGATCAAGGTGATTGAGGCGGCGAAAGCGCAGACGATCGCGCCCACCGCGAGGGTCGCGGGCGTTCCAAAATAATGCGCGACCACGCCCGCCTCGAGGCTGCCGAAAGGAATCATGCCGCCGAAAATGAGCGACCAGATTCCCATCACCCGCCCCCGCATTTCGTCCGGCACGATCGTCTGCACGGTGGTGTTGGAGGTGGAGAAAAAAAGCATCATGCCAAAGCCGGCACCGGCCAGACAGAGCATCGCAATCGCCAGGCTGCGATTGCAGGCAAAGATCAGGAGCATGGAACAGAAGAGCCAGACGCCGCCGAAAGCGAGCGTGCGCGGAGAAAAGCTGGTGCCAAAGGTGGCGGTGGTGAGGGCGCCGATGAGCGCGCCGACTCCGCTCGCGCCTAACAAAAAACCGTAGCCCTGTTCGCCGAGGTGCAGGATGTCGCGCGCGAAGGCCGGCATGAGAACGGAATAGGACCAGCCGAAAACGCCCACGATCGCAAAAAGCGCAAAAATGGTCCGGACCCGGACATGGTTCCAGACGTAACGAAAGCCTTCGAGCGACTGGGCGAGAGCCCCGCCCGCGGCTGCCCGCGATGCGTGGGCCGGCAGGCGCATCATGATGAGCCCCGCGATAACCGCGAGGAAGCTCACGCCGTCGACGAAAAAGCAAAGCGCGATGCCAACCTTCGCCATCAGGAATCCGGCGACGGCCGGCCCAATGATGCGCGCGCCATTGAACATTGCGCTATTGAGCGAGATCGCGTTCATCAAGTCCTCGCGACTGGCGATTTCGACCACGAACGATTGCCGCGCCGGCATGTCGAAGGCCATCGCCACTCCGCCAAAGAGCCCGAGCACGATGATCTCCCACGGGACAATGAGTTTCGTCCAGACAAGCGCAGCCATGGCGAAGGAGAGAATCATCATCGCGATTTGGGTGCAGACGAGGACGGAGCGCTTCGGAAAATGATCGGCCGCCCAGCCGCCCCAGGTGGAAAAGACCAGCATGGGGGCGGTCCCGGCGGCGGCCACGATGCCTAACAACGCCTTGGAACCGGTCAGTTGATAGACGAGCCAGCCTTGCGCGGTATTCGTCATCCAGGTGCCGATGAGCGAAACAAGCTGGCCGGTGAAATAGAGGCGGTAGTTCCGGTATTTGAAAGCGGCAAAGGTCCTGCGCCACGAAACCTCGCCGGTCGCAACGCGGCGCGGGCGACCGGTCAAGTCCTCCGGCACGTCGGCGATGTGTTGGATTTCGTCCGTGGTTTTCATGGCAGCTGCGGAACGGAGCAAATTTCCTCGCCTGCTTTCGGCGCGAAACCAAGTGAAGAATTTTACCCTAACGAATGGGAGCGGCGTAGTGCTCTCGGCCGGCCCCTCAAGAATCGATCGGAGCGATGGCTGAACCGGCGAGATTGCCGAAACCAAATTTGTCGGGATGAATCTTCATATCTTTTCGCCGCTACTTTCCCGGCCTCCGGCCTCGGTTGCCGCCGGAATGTCCGAGATGATCGATTAATTGTCCTACCGCTGCTCCCGTCAGGAGCCGGACGCTTAGGCCATTATGCGGCCGAAAGAAGTTGGTCTCATCGGGTTCGAACATGTAACGGCCTCGCACCTCACCGGCCCAGCCGATGCTTTCACCGCGGCGATCCTGGAAGATGGCTTCGGGGGTCGCCTTCCCTGCTACAAAGTCCGGATGATTAGCCTAACGAATCAAGCGTTCGCCGCCGAATCCGGCCTCAAATTCCAACCTGAGACGGCCCTCGCCTCGGCGCCGCCCCTCGACACCATTATTGTCGCCGGTGGCGACCGATTGCGTCTCTTGGAAATTTGCGATCAACTCGCGGAGTGGATTTTGCGCCGCGCTTATGAAACCCGTCGAATCGCATCGATCTGTAACGGGATCTACGCGCTGGCGCCGACCGGGTTGCTCGACGGACGCGAAGTCACCACGCACTGGCGTTGCGCGCGCGATCTGGCCCGGCGCTACCCAACGCTGCGAGTCGATCACAGGCGCCGGCTCGTAAAGGATGGATCCTTCTACACTTCTGCCGGCCTGACGGCTGGGATCGATCTCGCTCTCGCCTTGATTGAAGAGGATTACGGGAAGCAAGTTGCCCTCTCGACCGGGCGCGAACTGATGATGTATCTGGCGCCACTGAATCAGCCTAACGAACCAGCACATGAATACGCCAGCCAGCCAATTGATCGTTTCGGCGAACTGGTCGGGTGGATCATGAGGAACCTGGATCGAAATCTGACTGTTGAGACTCTGGCGCGCCAGGCTTGCATGTGCCCAAACCATTTCACGCGGGCGTTTAAGAGTGTCTTTGGTGCTACGCCCGGCGACTTCGTTGACAATCTCCGTCTCAATGAGGCGCGGCGTCGTCTCTCTTCCCGGCGGAAGACGGTGCGCGGAGTCGCGGTGTCAGTAGGTTTTCGGGACGCGGCCGCCTTTCGGCGCGCCTTTGCCCGTCGTTTCGGCACCGATCCCGGCAGCTATCTGAGCGGGGGAAATCCAATGCCAATTGTATCGCAGCCGAAGTCGGTGGGATCCGGTGCGATTCCTTCCCAGCCCTCTTTTCGTTAGGCCTACGCTCGACAACGGAAAAAGAGATCCGTTCAAAATACCTCTTCTCGTGAGACCGACCGCCGTCTGGCTTCCGGGTTCGCCAGCGCAGGCGGGAAGGTGACCGACCGCCGTCTGCGAATTGAGCGCGTGGCTACGATTTGGCAGCGCATCCGCGAAGTCTGAAATCGTCGATTTTAAGTCCTAACGCACAGAATTTCCGACGCTGTATAGGTCGAGGCGAACCTAACCAAACACCAATGGAGAAACCAATGATAACAAACCTATTAAAAGTCGGCTTTCATCGAGCTGTCCTCGTCGCGACCGCCGTGCTTCCCTGCCTCGCCGGTGTGAGCCTGTATGCTCAAGATACTTCAACGGAGGCAACTACCGAGCGCATTGTGGTTACCGGATCGAACATTCCCACAGCCGAGGAGGTGACCGCGTCGCCTCTCGATACCCTGTCGACGCAGGACATCGCAGTCGCCGGCGGCACGTCCGACGTTCTGACGATTCTGCAAAAGCGAAATCCAGACTTCATCGGCGGTGGCA
>JBOHXL010000138.1:0-10981 GCA_050736975.1 Chthoniobacterales bacterium
CCATTCAACCCACTCTTGCACGATTCACGCGCTGACCCCCGCGCTGACCCCGGTTCTCTCCGCCCCTGCCGAAGACGGGAACCGGAGCAGTCCCATCGCCTTCGGCGGTAATCTCGGCGCTCACACCTGTTCAGGCGACAAGTGGAGTACCCGAAAAGGCGCTCTCGGAAACAAGAGTTGAGGCATCGGGAGACACACTGACCCAAGGAGATATAACAATACAGAACAAGGCCACCGCGATGTTTATGGATCTGAGCGGAGGCCAGAATCCAGAAGAAGTCCGTCTGGTACAGTCGAGACGCAGGAAGGTACTCAGTCAGGTTTGGAGAATAATCCCAGCCGACGAACTTGGGTCATATTACCTTGCATCGCAAGATCCCCTCTATCGCGGGAGCGGTCGCTGTTTGGAAGTGAAACTCGGTGGAACGGACGACCAGATCGGCCTCGGAGCTATGGCAGGCGCAAAAAAACAGCAGTGGGAGTTGGTGCCCGCGGACCCCGGCTACTATTTCATCAAGTCAAAGTTCTACGAAAAGACGATTAATGCGCCGCGTGGGGAAGCTGTTGAACAGCCCCTGATCATGTTTTTCTTTTGGAAAGGCAACAATGAACAGTGGAAATTTGCGCCGACTCTTTAACGATCAAAGGACATACAGCTCGGCGGCGGACAGCGGTTTCGAGATCTGACACGGTCAGTGGCGACGGGAATGACAGAAATATGATGATTGTTGTCATTGCTGACATTGTTTGGGTCCGGGATACTCGGATCATGAACTCATCATTCCTCGCGATGAAAGTGATCGAATCGATTCAGCAGGCCACCCGACTCGGCTTCCTCGCCGCGCTGATCCTCTGCCTATCCAACGGCCCTTCCGCGAGCGCGGGTTCGGCCGAATCGAGTCGGCTCAACCCGCCGGCCAAGGACCAAATACCGGTCGCGTTCCTTATTTCGGATGGCGCCGTCGTGATCGATTTCACGGGGCCATGGGAAGTCTTTCACGATGTCGCGCTCCCAAGTCGTCAGGATACGCCGTTCCGTCTTTACACTGTGTCGGAAACGACGAAACCCATCCGGGCGAGTGGCGGGATGCAGATCATTCCCGACTACAGCATCGCGAATGCGCCCGCGCCGAAGGTGATTGTGATTCCGGCACAGAGCGCGCCGAGCGAGGCGGCGCTGGATTGGATCAGGAAATCGTCCAAGACCACCGACGTAACGATGTCGGTTTGCACCGGCGCATTTATTCTGGCGAAAACCGGGCTGCTGAAAGGGAAATCTGCCACGACCTGGCACGGAGCGTTCGGCCGCTTCGCCATGACATTTCCGGATATCCAGCTCAAACGCGGAGCGCGTTTTGTCGAGAACGGAAACCTCGCGACGGCGGGCGGGCTTTCGTCGGGGATCGATCTCGCGCTGCGCGTGGTCGAACGTTACTACGGGCGCGAAGTCGCGCAGCAGACCGCCTACACCATGGAATACCAGGGAGAAGGCTGGAAGAATTCCAACTCAAACAGCATTTATGCCGAGGCACCCGTTTCCACGGCGGAACATCCGGTCTGCCCAGTTTGCGGAATGGATGTCGATCCCAGGGTGGCGCCGAAGTCCACTTACAAAGGCACAACGTATTTCTTCTGTTCGGAGAACGATAAGAAGACTTTCGACACGGCCCCGGATAAGTTCGTTAGGGCGGAATCCTCGAACTAAGATTGAAACCCGCGCCTGGCCGGTTTCCTGGATTTCCCTGTTGAAACAAGCCGCAGGGGAAGGAAGAACTAAGAATTAACAAGTGGGACGCTCGCCTTTGCGATCGGCGGCGTGGAATTCTCGGGCGTCCTTCCCCATTCGTGAAATCAGCGTAATCTACCGCTCCGATTTCTATGAAACGAAAACACCACCTCGCCACGCGTGTCATTCATGCCGGGCAATCACCCGATCCTTCCACCGGTGCGGTCATGACGCCGATCTACGCCACCTCCACCTATGTGCAGGAGAGTCCCGGCCGGCACAAAGGCTACGATTATGCGCGCTCGATCAACCCGACTCGCCTCGCTTACGAACGTTGCGTCGCCGACCTCGAAAGCGGCACGCGCGGCTGGGCCTTTGCTTCCGGCCTCGCCGCCATGTCGACCGCCCTCGAGACGATCGACAGCGGCTCGCACGTCCTCGTGAGTGACGATCTCTATGGCGGCACGTATCGGCTCTTCGAGAAAGTGCGCCGGCGTTCCGCCAATCTCGATTTTACCTTCATCGACATGAGTGACCCGGCTAAAATCGAGGCCGCCTTCAAACCGAACACGCGCATGGTCTGGGTGGAAACGCCAAGCAATCCGTTGCTCAAGTTGATCGATCTCGAAGCGGTGGCGAAACTTTCTCGCAAACACAACGCCATTTCGGTTTCCGATAACACCTTCGCCACTCCATGGATTCAGCGGCCGATCGAGCTTGGCTTCGACATGGTGATTCATTCCGCGACCAAGTATCTCAACGGCCACTCCGACATGGTTGGGGGCGTCGCGGTCGTGGGCGAAAACAAGGAGCTGGCGGACCAGATGCAATTTTTGCAAAACTCGGTTGGCGCGATCGCCGGGCCGTTCGATAGCTTTCTCGCGCTGCGCGGATTGAAGACGCTCGCCTTGCGAATGGAGCGGCATGGCCAGAACGCGCAGGAGCTGGCCGGTTGGCTGGAGAAGGAGCCGAAGGTGCGGAAGGTCAGTTATCCTGGCCTAACGAGTCATCCGCAACATGATCTGGCGAGGCGCCAGATGGGCGGGCGATTTGGCGGCATGGTCACGGTGATCCTCGAGACCGATCTCGCCGGCACCCGGCGTTTCCTCGAAAACACCCATCTTTTCTCGCTCGCCGAAAGCCTGGGCGGAGTCGAGAGCCTGGTAAACTATCCGCCGATCATGACCCATGGCGCGATCCCCGAAGCGCAACGGATCGCGCTCGGCATCACTGAGTCCTTGGTTAGGCTATCGGTCGGCGTGGAGGATGTCGAAGATCTGCGCGACGACCTCAAGACCGCGCTCGCTGCGATCTGAATGTGGGAGGGGCCTTTGCGCCCCGATCCGAGGGGGCTCCACACTTATCGGGGCTCCCACATTGTTGTTGCCCGAGGGTCTGCGTAAGATAGGCAGCGATGGGCAGCAGCCTTGGCCAAATCTTTCGTGTCACCACCTTCGGCGAATCGCATGGCGGCGGTGTGGGCGTGGTGATCGATGGCTGTCCGCCGCGCATTTCGTTAGGCGAAGCCGATGTCCAGCGGGAACTCGATCGCCGCCGGCCCGGCCAGAGTGCGATCGTTTCGCCTCGCCAGGAAGCCGACCGCTGCGAAATTCTTTCGGGCGTTTTTGAGGGCAAAACGCTGGGCACGCCGATCGCCATTCTGGTGCGCAACGAAGACGCGCAACCGGAAGCGTATCGCGAGATGAAGGAAACTTTTCGTCCTTCGCACGCCGATTTCACCTACCAGGCCAAGTATGGCATTCGCAACTGGCAGGGGGGTGGCCGCGCCTCGGCCCGCGAAACGATCGGCCGCGTCGCCGCCGGGGCCGTCGCGCAAGAGGTGCTGGCGACTCTGCATCCGGCGCTCGAGGTGGTGGCATACGTGACTCACCTCCATGACATCCCCGCCACGGTCGATCTCCAGGCAGTGGCGCGCGCCGCGGTCGAGGCGAACGTGGTGCGCTGCCCGGATGAAGTGGCGGCGAAGAAAATGATGGAGGCGATCGAGCGGGCGCGCGCGGACGGTGATTCGTTAGGCGGAATCATCGAGTGCGTGATCCGGGGCGTGCCGCCAGGTTTGGGCGAGCCGGTTTTCGACAAACTCGAAGCCGATCTTGCCAAGGCGATGCTCAGTCTCCCGGCCACGAAGGGCTTCGAGATTGGCTCCGGGTTCGCGGCCGCGGCGATGAAAGGATCGGAGCATAACGATCCGTTTGAGATTCGAGCAGACAAAGTCCGCACGACGACAAACCGCTCCGGCGGCGTGCAAGGTGGGATCAGCAACGGCGAAAACATTGTCTTTCGCGTCGCCTTCAAACCAACCGCCACGATTGCCCGGCCGCAAAAGACGGTCACCATGGCGAAGGAGGAGACCACTCTGGCTGCGCGTGGGCGTCACGATCCCTGCGTCCTGCCGCGGGCGGTGCCGATGGTCGAGGCGATGGCCACGCTGGTCCTTTGCGATCACGCCTTGCGCCAGCGCAGTATCTCCGGCCTGGGACCTCAAACTGCTTCCTGAGTTTGCCACCTGATCCGCGCTCCCATGACCAACGGCTCACCACTCTGGCAAATCATTTTTATCGCGTGCGCCCTGGTTCTGATTCTCTTTGAGGTCGCGCGCGGTTGGCGACTCGGGCTCGTCAGGCAACTGGTTCGCCTCCTTGCTCTGGCGATGGCTTACGCGGCGGCATTGTTCGGCGGCCGTTGGCTCCTGCCCATTCTACGACCGATGCTTCGCGTTCCTGATTTTTTCATTTCGGTGGCGGCCGGGGCGATCCTGGCCCTTCTCGCCTATGCCGCGGTCAACGCGCTCGGCGCTATTCTCTTCAAACGCACGGGACAGCAGCCAGTTGGAATGGTGCGGCTGCTCTATGGCATATGCGGTGCGGCGCTGGGCATTTTCTTCGGCTTGTTCAGCCTCTGGCTGGTGGTCATCGCGATTCGCTCGACCGGCGCGATCGCGAGCGCGGAATTACATGCCAGGGCGGCAGCGCCCGAGCGCGTCGCTCCGCTGACGGCGCGGCCGGCTCCTTCGCCTAACGACAAGCAGTCGATGATCAACACCCTCGCCCGACTGAAGAATTCGATCGAACTGGGCACGTTAGGCAAAGTGGTCAAGGCGGCGGATGTTGTCCCGGCCCAAACTTACCAGACACTCGGCAAACTCGGTACGGTAGTTTCGAACCCGGACAGCGCGGCGCGTTTCCTCTCCTTCCCCGGGGCGAAAAAGCTGACTGAAAATCCAAGAATTATCGCCCTGCGGGACGACCGCGAGATCATGGACCTGATCCAGGAACAGCGTTTTTTGGACCTGCTGCAAAATCCCAAGTTAATCGGGGCGTTGAATGACCCCGCGCTGGCGGCGCAGATACGAAGCTTTGATTTGCAAAAGGCGCTGGATTACGCGCTGAAGAAATGAGTTCACACGAAGAGCACAACGGAGACAAAGGAAGGAATGAACTGATTCTAGCAATCCCGGCCCGAGCTTCGACCGAAACGCCGGACTTCTGGAGTTCATGCGCGAGCACCACTTCGTCCTTTGTGACCTTTGTGCTCTTCGTGCGAGATTTTCCCCGAGCATGAACTACCTGACGGCGATCGGGCTCGAAGTGCATGTGCAGCTCAAGACGCGCTCGAAGATGTTTTGTGGCTGCGCGGTGGCGTTTGGCGCCCCGGCAAATTCGCTGACCTGCCCGACCTGCCTCGGGCTGCCGGGCGCGTTGCCGGTCATGAATCACGAGGCGCTCCGGCTGACGGCACTGACTGGATTAATGCTCAACTGTGAGATCGCGCCGATCTGCAAATTCGACCGGAAGAATTATTTCTATCCCGACATGCCGAAGAACTATCAGATCTCGCAATACGAGCTGCCGCTCTGCCTCAACGGTCGCGTTCCACTGCACGATTCTGCTTATCCGAAAGACGCGCAGAAGAACATCGCGAGGCCGGGAAAGGAGGTGCACCTGGTGCGCATCCATCTCGAGGAGGATGTGGCGAAAAGCTTTCATTTCGAGAGCAGCACCGGGATCGATTTCAATCGCGCCGGCACGCCCTTGATGGAGATCGTGACCCGACCCGAGATCGATTCGCCGGAGGAAGCCTTCGCCTTTCTGACCGCCCTAAAACAGATCCTGATCTCCGGCGAGGTGAGCGATGCGGACATGGAGAAAGGGCAACTGCGTTGCGATTGCAACATCTCGGTGCGACCGAAAGAGCAGGCCAAACTCGGGGCCAAAATCGAGATCAAGAATATGAACTCGATCAGCGGTGTACGACGCGCGCTCACCTTTGAAATGGAGCGGCAGACCGCGGCTCTGGCCTGCGGCAAGACCCTCGAGCAGGAGACACGGCGTTGGGATGATGACGCAGGCCGGACGTTCGTCATGCGGAGCAAAGAGATGGCGCATGACTATCGCTATTTTCCCGACCCCGATTTGCTCCCGGTGAAAAGTGAGGGGTTGCTCAACGAGGTCCGTGACCGCGTGCCGGAGTTGCCCTCGGCGAAGCGCGCGCGATTCATCGAGCAGTACGGGGTCAGCGCCTATGACGCCGGCGTGCTGGCGGACGATCGCGATCTTGCGACCTATTTTGAAGAAGCGGCCCGGGTCGCGCGCAAGCCAAAGCACGTCGCCAACTGGATCTTGAACGACTTGCAAAATGCCCTAACGAATTCCGGTCTGACGATTGCGCAATGTCCGATTGTGCCCGGCGCGCTCGACGAGTTGGTGAATCTGATCGAGGATGGCAAGATCAGCGGCAAACAGGGGAAGGAGGTTTTTGCCGAGATGTTCGCGAGCGCAAAACCCGCGCGCGCGATTGTAGAGGAAAAGGGTTTGGCGCAACTGAGCGACCGTGCAGCGCTTGAGGCGCTCTGCGATCAGGTCATCGCGAACAGCCCGAAACCAGCGGCGGATTTTCGCGCCGGCAACGCCGCTTCGCTCAACTTCCTTAAGGGCCAGGTCATGAAGTTATCCCATGGCCGGGCGAACCCCGGGTTGGTGGGAGAAATTCTCGAGCAAAAACTCAGGTAAGGGAGCCGCCCGTAGCTGGCGGGCCCCGTCAGCTTCACACTTGCACTGCACGGTTGTCGCGCGCACGATGCCGGGCATGTGCGAACGAGGTCCGATAGTCCGAGGCGAGTTCGGGCAAGAGGAACCGGTCATGGATATGATCGAGAGTTATGATGGCGTCGCCTCTCTTTGGTGGATGTTGAGCGTGGCCGCAGGTCAGAGTGTGTCCTTCAAAAGGGGGCGCGAGCTTTAGTTCAACCCTGTTATTTGTCATGTCGAAATACCTCGTTATCAGCACGAGCGGCAACCCATCCAGTAGAAGTCGCAAAATGGGCAGGGTCGCTTTTGATTACCTCCGGAAGACGAAGGCGGATTGCGCATGGATTGACCTTGCGACCATGGATCTTCCCTTGTGTGACGCCGACGCCTGTTATGCGCACCCGGCCGCGCGAAAGCTCGACGCCGCGGTAGAAACAGCGGACGGGGTGATCGTGGCAGCGCCAGTCTATAACTATGACGTCAGTGCCTCGGCGAAGAACATGATCGAGCTGACTGGCAGTTCATGGGAGGACAAGGTGGTTGGCTTCCTCTGCGCGGCGGGTGGCATGAGCAGTTACATGTCGGTGATGGCTTATGCCAACAGTCTGATGCTGGATTTTCGCTGCGTCATCATTCCGCGTTTTGCTTATGCAACGAGCGATGTCTTCGACGACGACACCGTGACGGACGAAAAGATCGTGGCGCGAATCGAGGAGGTTGCGAGGGAGCTCGTGCGCTTCACCAAAGCCTTGCGCGGCTAACCGGACGCTTCCTCGTTAGGACCCGGCGACAACCCTCCTACCCAACCAGACCTCGGCCCCTTCGCGGGCCGCCTCTACTTCGATCGGCTTGCCGCTTTCCAGCACCAGCATGCGCGCGGCTTCGACCATGTTGTCGATCATCTTATCGTCGTGATTCGGGTCGTGATGAAAGAGGAAGAGTTTCCGGACCTCGGCATCGAGGGCGAGCGAGACCACACTGCTGAGCGAGCCGTGACCCCAGCCGACTTTCGCCTCGTACTCTTCGTCGGTGTACTGCGCATCGATGATGAGGATGTCCGTGTGGCGGAGAAATCCCACCAGCTTGCTCCGGGCATCGTCCGCGTAAGCGCGCGCCTCGTCAAAGTTAGACTTACCAAGGCGGGCCTCTCTTAGTTTTAGAATGTCATAGGGTTCGTTATCGGGAAGGTAGGCGATCGAACCATTCGAGGTGGTGAGGCGATAGCCAACGCAGATCCCAGGATGGTTCACAAAGCGCGCCTGCACTTTTACTTTACCAATGGAGAATTCCATTTCCTTTAACTCCTCGATCGAGATCGCGCTCGGCATATCGCGCAGGCTGACGGGGAAAAACGATGTCTCCATTTGCCCGGCCAGGACGGTTGCCAAACCGGCCCGCGCTCCTTCGTATCCGAGAACGCGCAGGGAATTTTTCTGGCTATAGGCCGGGAGAAAAAACGGCAGTCCCTGAATATGGTCCCAATGGGTATGCGAGATGAGAAGGGTAGGTCGGATCGGCTGATCGCCGAATTCCTCCTCGAGCGCGATGCCCAATTCACGCATCCCGGAGCCGGCATCGAGGATGATGATTTCGCCGTCGCCGCGCACTTCCACGCAACTGGTGTTGCCGCCGTAGCCGACGGTGGATGAACCCGGCACCGGAATCGAGCCGCGCACGCCCCAAAACTTCACCCGCGTCGAGGGCGGCACGAAGCCGGGCAGCGGCCCAGTCTGCCTGGTTCCGCTGCCAATCGGCGGGAGGACGCGGTCAATGACTTCGCACAGGTTCTCCCAGCGGATTGGTTTGACCAGGTATTCGTCGGCCCCGGCTTCGATCGCGCTCCGGCGATCCACGCCGTAGTCGCGTCCGGAAATGATGATAATTTTCGCGCGTTGCAAGAGTTGCCGGATGCTGCGGCAGACCTGGAAGCCATTTGTCTTCGGCATCAAAAGGTCGCAAAGGATCAAATCGGGTTTTTGTTCAAGGGCCAGGCGGATGCCAGTTTCGCCATCGCCGGCTTCCAGAGTTCGCCAGTCTTCCCGCAGAAAAAGCTCTCCGGTCATCCGGCGACTTTCGGCGTCATCCTCAATCAACAATACGGTAGGCATCGGTGGCGGAACCGATTCTTCTCAGAGGAAAGACCGGGAGACAAGCGGGAATTGCGGCCGGCGGGGTCGGCGAGATGGCGCGGCAGCCGTTAGGCCGAGGGTGGCGCCTTCCAGCGCAGTTCCGGATGCAGGTTGACCTGCTCCGGCGGAACATCGAAACCGACGGCACGCAGCAAATAGGAAACGCCGGCCGGGCTTTCCATCGTCTCTTTCAAACTCCGGGCAAAGACTTCGATGTATTCCTTGTAGGATTCGAGCGCCAGTTTGCCATCGGAATAGTGCGCGGCGAGCGCTTCGTCGTGATTATCAATCAACTCAATAAGCGCACGGCGCAGTTGGGCGCGCATCTGCGGGTCGACCACGATCTTGAATGGACTTGAGCCGGGGTCCGCGACCGCCGGCGCCTCACGCCGGGGAGTGGGAACCAACTGAAAATCGGGCGCGTCCATCTGATCTTTGTTCGTTAGGCTGGCCGGAGAAGGCCGGCACAGACACACTCAACTTCACTTCGGCAGTCCGCGCTAGAAGAAAATCGGGATGATCAGGATGGCAACGATGTTGACCACTTTGATCATTGGATTGATCGCCGGACCGGCGGTGTCCTTGTAAGGATCGCCCACCGTGTCGCCCGTGACCGAGGCCGCGTGGGTGGACGAGCCTTTGCCACCGAGATTTCCTTCCTCGATGAATTTCTTCGCGTTATCCCAGGCGCCGCCGCTCGAGGTCATGGCGATCGCGACAAACAAGCCGGTTACAATCGTGCCGACGAGCAAGCCGCCAAGGACGACCGCGCCCAACGGCTTGATCACCGCCACCGCCACGACAAATACCACCGGCAGAAGGGCCGGGATGATCATCTCGCGCAAGGCCGCCTTGGTCACGATATCGACACAGGTTCCGTAATCCGGCTTGTCTTCGCCCCGCAGGATTCCGGGCTTCGCGCTCAACTGCCGGCGCACTTCACGCACGACGGCGCCAGCCGCCTTGCCGACCGCATCCATGCTGAAGGCGGTAAAAATAAAGGGAAGCAAACCGCCGATGAACAGACCGATGATGACCTTGGGCTCGGTCAGCGAAAACTGGAAGTTAAAGGACGGCCCGATATGCGCGTGCAGTTCCTCGACATAGGAGCCAAAGAGCACCAGTGCCGCCAGACCGGCGGACGCGATGGCATAGCCTTTCGTCACCGCTTTCATGGTGTTGCCCACGGCATCGAGTTCGTCGGTCACGCCGCGAACTTCCTTGGGCAGGTTGCTCATGACCGCGATGCCGCCAGCGTTATCCGTGATCGGGCCGAAAGCATCAAGTGAGATGATGATCCCGGCCATCGAGAGCATGCTCATGACTGCGATCGCGATGCCGTAGAGACCTGCGAAATGGAAGCTGAACAGGATGGCCAGGCCGATGAAGCCAACCGGGAGCGCGGTCGCATGCTGACCGATCGCGAGCCCGGCGATGATGTTGGTCGCGTGACCGGTCTCGGAGGCCTTGGCGATCTTGCGCACCGGGCTGTAACTCATCGAGGTGTAATAATTGGTAATCACGACCACGATTCCGGTCATGAGCAGGCCGACCAGAGAAGCGAAGTAGAGGTCGTTAGGCGTGCGGTGGGCTTCGGCGATCTCGACGCCGTTCGGAAAAAGGATATGCGTCGCCGGCCAAAAGAGAATGGCCGACACGACCGCGCTCGCCATGACCCCACCCATGAGCGTGTTGCCCGGTTTGCCACCGCTAAGATTCACGAACAGGATGCCGCAGATCGCGCCGAGAACAGAAATACCGCCCAGCACGAATGGATAAATGACGGCTGCAGGCGTGTGGGCGAGGGTTAGCGCCCCGACAAGGATCGCCCCAATCAAACTGACCGCATAAGTCTCGAAAACGTCGGCCGCCATGCCGGCGCAATCGCCGACGTTGTCGCCCACATTATCCGCGATCGTGGCCGGATTGCGCGGATCGTCTTCTTCCAGGCCGCTCTCGATTTTACCGACGAGGTCGGCGCCGACGTCGGCGGCCTTGGTGTAAATACCGCCGCCCAGGCGGGCAAATACGCTGATCAAGCTGCCGCCGAAGCCAACGGCGACCAGAAGGGTTGGATC
>JBOHXL010000139.1:0-7549 GCA_050736975.1 Chthoniobacterales bacterium
GTCAACGTTCGTTCACCGGGCCCCTAATTGTCTTTACCACTGAAGCGCGCAAGGTGATTGGCGGTAACTCGGGCGCAGTACAGTTCGTCGACCAGGCGAGCGCGACCAGTGCCACCTTCATCAATCAGGGTGGAATCGTAAGCGGTGCGACTGGCGGCGAGACGGATTTTTTCAATACATGCACAGCAGACCTGGCGAACATTACGAACGAGGCCGGAGTGACGAACGGAGCCCTCGGTGGCACGACCTACTTCACTTCCGTTTCCACCGCCGCGAGTTGTGTGATTACGGCAGGGGGAGCGATGGCAAACGGGGCGGGGGGTGGACTAACGATATTCGAAAACAGCTCCAAAGCCGCCGAGGCTACCCTGATTGCCAGTGGCGGCCTGAATGGAGGCGGCGGCGGCATTATTCAATTGATTGATAAATCAGATGGCGGGAGGTCAAGAGTGATGATCTACGGCAATGGAAGCCTCGATGTCAGCGGCCACAGCAGCGTGCTGGTCACGATTGGTTCGATCGAGGGCGATGGGCAGGTGATTTTGGGCACTCGGAAACTAAGTGTCGGGAGCAACAATCTAAGCGCCACTTTCTCCGGAGTAATCCAGGACGCCGGCTCCTTGACCAAGATCGGCAGTGGAACTTTAACCCTGAGCGGAACCAACCTCTACACTGGCGGTACTACTATAAGCGCGGGCGCGTTGGTCGTGAGCAATAAGAGCGGCTCTGGAACGGGCACAGGCGCAATCAGCGTGAACGCGGGCACGCTGGGTGGGAGCGGGATCATCTCGGGAGCCGTCACGGTAAGTGCGAACGGCGTCCTCGCCCCGGCCCACGGGACCACGACGCAAGCCACTCTCACCATCCAAAGTTCGCTGACATTCAGTGCCAGCTCGACCTACACCTACACGTTTAACGCCAAGGGGAAGAAGGCGAAGACGGACAAAGTGATCGCCAACGGAGTCACGATCGCCAGCGGAGCGAGCTTCAACCTGAGCGGGACGACCAAAGGGACGCTAACGAGAGGTCTTACTCTCACCGTAATCAGCAACACGAGCGCGAGCCCGATCAGCGGCACCTTCAGCAACCTGGCCGACGGCGCGATCGTGACTGTGAACGGGAACAATCTGCAAGCCAGCTACGAAGGCGGCGACGGGAACGATCTTACCCTCACGGTCGTGCCGTAACTGTAGCCGTTTCGCTGCGCGAAGCGTGAGAGAGAGCCCGGCAGCTAGCTTGTTAGCCCCGCCTATACCCGCGCCGCCCACAGGGCGGCGGCTACAGAGCGAAGCGTGAGGGAAAGGATCGAACGCTAGCTTGCCCGCCACGCCGATACCCGCGTCGCCCGCAGGGCGGCGGCTACAGACCGGTACGGCCTGGTTGTGCTTTGAGGGCCGGCCGCTATACTGGCGTTCGCTGCGCCCGTAGCTCAACTGGATAGAGTGACGGCCTCCGAAGCCGTAGGTTGCGCGTTCGAGCCGCGCCGGGCGCACTTCTCAAAGGCTGAAGGCAGAAGTAAGAAGGAGGAAGCTAATTCGCTTCGCGCGCGACTTGGAGCGAGTTGAAAAAGGGGTCGTCTGTGAGCTTCTTCATCCTCGCAGGGGCGCAACTTCAACCCTTTACCGCTCCGGATCTCCAGCCGGGAATGAGGAACCGGCTCAAGACCAGGAAGAAGATCACCACCGGAATCGAGACGAGGAGCGCACCCGCGGCGTAAAGGCCCCATTGGGTGCTCATGTTGGATTGGAACATCTTCAAGCCGAGCGGGAGGGTGAAGTTTCCCACCTCCCGCAAAACGACCGCCGCGACGACGTATTCGTTCCACGCGGTCAGGAAGGAAAAGAGCGCCGTAATAACGAGTGCGGGCGCGGCCAGAGGGAGGATGACCCGGTAAAACGCCTGCCAGCGGCTGCAGCCGTCAATCCCGGCGGCTTCCTCGAGCGAGAGCGGGATGGTGTCGTAAAAGGCTTTCATTTGCCAGATGCAGAAGGGCAGCGCCGTCGCGGTGTAGATGATAATGACGCCGAGATAGGAATTGATCAGGCCGAGCTTAATCAGGATGAAATAGAGCGGGAGAAGCAACATGGTGGCTGGGAACATTTGGGTAACGAGCAACCCATTGACGGCGGTGCTGCGGCCAAGAAAGCGAAAACGCGAGAGCGCGTAGCCCGCGGTCGAGGCGAGCGCGACGCCGGTAATCGTGACCGCGACGGCGATCAAGGTGGAGTTGCCGAGCCAGCGCAGGAACGGCGTTTCAAAAAGCAGAATGCGAAAATTGGCAAGAGTCGCGCCGCGCGGAATAAGGGCGAGCGAAGAGGAAAGCGACTGGTTGCCCGGCCGGAGCGCGATCGTGACGAGGCGGCTGATTGGGTAAAGCGCGAAGAGCGTAAAGACAAAGAGCGCGAAATAACTCAGCGCCATGCGGGCCGTGCGCGAAAAGGACGTCCGCGCTTCCGCGGCCGAAACACTGGATCGCCCTGACATCACGCCGAGACTGCCTTGACCACGACGCGCATCCCGTCGGTCGCGACCACCGCGATCGGCGTTTCGGGCGCAATGAATTCGCCTTCCGTCACCACGTCCACGATGTGGCTCTCAAACTCCGCTTTCCCGCTCGGACGCAGAATCGTGAGGGAGCGTCCCCGCATTCCGGGAGCGAGCGGAAGTTCACGGGCAAAGGAGCGCGGCGCGCCGGCGAGCGACGGGCCGGGCGGATTGGTCGTGGAAAGGATGAAGCGGCGATAAACGCTCGTCTGCGGGAGATAGCGGGCCAGGATCGCAATCAGGATGGCCGCGCCGACAAAGGTCAGCACCAGATTGAGCAACGGAATTTCAAGCATTTGTCCAGTCGGCAAAAATTTCTGGCCGGGATACCGATCGATCATCGCCCAGAGGAGCGAGGCAAACATCAGGAGCACGCCCACGACTCCAAAGACAATCGTCGAATGTCCAAAAAACAAAACTTCGACCAGGACGAAAACGAACCCGAGCACGAAAAGCGCAGCCGTTTCCCAGCCCGCGAGCCCGGCGAAGTAATGCCCAAAGAAGAAGAGCGCAAAACAGATAACTGAGATGATTCCGGCGATGCCGAATCCGGGAATTTTGAACTCGAGATAAGCGCCGAGGATTCCGCCTAACAACAGGAGGGGCGAGAGCTCGGTAAGCCAAAAGGCCAGTTGCTCGAAGCCGCTCGGTTCAATCTCCACCATCTCGCCTTTCAAGCCCGCCTTCTGGATCAAATCCGTAATCGACTCCGCGATGCCGTCGGCCAGAACTGGTTTGCCGTTGACCTTTTCCGTCGCTTCCTGCGCGCTGAAGGTGAGGAGCGAACCTTTGGGGTGAATCATGCGATTGCCGATCTTCACCTCTTTGTCCTTGTTCATGAAGGCTTCGCCAATGTCGGGGTCGTGTCCGTTGCGCAAGGCGGTGCTGCGAACGAGCGCCGACCAATAGGAGATCGTCTTCTCTTTTTCGGTTGGCGGAAGATCCTGGCCGGTCGAGAGGATGGGCGCGGCGGCTCCGATCGCGCTCACCGGCGCCATGTAGATGTGTTTGGTCGAAAGGGCGATGAGCGAACCGGCCGAGCCGGCATTGGAGTTGACGTAGGTGTAAGTAGGGATCGTGGCGTGATTCAAAATGCTGGTGATTTCCTCCGCCGCATCGAGCTCCCCACCGTAGGTGTTCATGTCCAGAATGATGGCGGACGCGCCCCCGCTTTCGGCGGTTTTTTCCGCGCGCCGGATGAAGAGCGCGAGCGAGGGGGTAATCTCCCCATGTAACGGGATCACGACGACATCGCCCCGGCGAACATCTTCACCGGCCGCGGCCGCCGCGCCTAACGACAGCCATCCGGCAAGAAAGCAGATCAGAACGCGAGGCAGGTAGCGCAACATAACAACTTCATTTGGAGCCCCGAGGGCGCTGCGTTAATCTGGCAGCGTTCCGCATTCGTCACGAGAAAAAACATGGGGACCATCCCGAACCACGTCATCGAACAAGTCGCGGCTGCGAATGACATCGTGGAAGTGATCGGCTCCTATTTCCCGCTCAAACGGGCGGGGGCGAATTTCCGCGCGCTCTGCCCGTTCCATCAGGAGAAGACGCCCTCGTTTCACGTCAACCCGGCGCGGCAATCGTTTCACTGCTTTGGCTGCGGAGTGGGCGGGAGCGTTTTCCGGTTTGTGATGGATTACGAACACGTCGATTTCCCCAGCGCGGTGCGCCGGCTCGCGGCCCGCGCGGGAATTCCGGTGATCGAGGAGCGCGGCGCAAGCTCGGAAGACGATCGCCAGCATGAAGCGCGGCGCACCCTCTTGAAGCTGCACGCCGAGGCAACGGAATGGTTTCAGGAAAATCTGCTCAAACGCGAGATCGCTGAGGCGGCGCGCGATTACCTGAAAAAGCGCGGCCTCACGATCGAAGTGGCGAAAGCGTGGCAGCTCGGCTTCGCGCCCGACAGTTGGGACGCCTGTCTGAAGTGGGCGCTCGACCGCGGCTACAAGCGCGGCACGATTCTGCAAAGCGGCCTGGTCAAGTTGCGCGACGAAGAGCGGCCGGAGAGCGATGTTTACGATCGCTTTCGCGACCGGCTCATGTTCCCGATTTGCAACGATCTCGGCGAAGTGATCGCCTTCAGCGGGCGCATCCTGAAAAGCGACGCGGAAAGCGCAAAGTATCTCAACTCGCCCGAGACACCGCTGTTTCGCAAAGGCAGCATCCTCTTCGGGCTGCACAAAACGAAGCGCGGATTGATCGAGGCCGATTGCGCCATCGTTTGCGAAGGGCAACTCGATCTGATCACGCTCTTCGAAGCCGGCCTGACGAATGTCGTGGCCCCGCAGGGCACGGCCTTTACCGAAGGCCAGGCCCGCATTTTGAAACGCTACGTCAATGAGGTCGTGCTCTGCTTCGACGCCGACGCCGCCGGCCAAAAAGCCTCCGAGCGTTCGCTCGAACCATTGTTGGAAAATAACCTCGTCGTGCGGGTGGCCGAGATGCCGCCGGGTGAGGATCCCGATTCGTTAGTCCGGAAGGAGGGCGCGGAGAAATTCGGCGCCCGCATCGCCGCAGCGCGCGACTTTTTCGATTTCTGGATCGAGCGCCAGGTTGCCAAAATCGACCTGACGAACCTGAACGCTAAGATGCAGATCGCCCGGCAACTGGCCGAGACGGTTGGGCGGGTGCACGACCCGCTGATGCGCAACGAGGTGATCAGCAAAGTTGCTGCTCGCCTCGGCGTCAGCGCGGACGATTTCGCCACCGTCCTGCCGAAGACGTCGCGGCTGCGAACCCCGGAAACGGCGCCACGGACGGTCGCGCCAGCGCCGCGTCACGAAATCGCCATGCTTTGCCTCCTCGCGTTGCGCGATGCGCAGGCCCGCGCTTTTCTGCAAAAGCAGGATTGGCCGGAGGTGATGAAGGAGACGCCGGGCAGCGAGATGCTGGGCCGGATCCTCGAGAGCGATCTGCGCCCGGATGATCCCGCCTCGCTCAATCTTTTCATGTCAAGCTTACCGGCCGAAGAGGAGTCGTTAGTCTCGGGCTGGCTCCTGCAGAAAATTCCGCCGAACGCGGAAGCAGTCGCGCGCGATTGGTGGCAGGGCCTGCGCCAGCCGGCCTTGCGCCGGCGGCTGCAAGCCGCGCAAAGCCGGATGAAGCTCCCCGGACTGAGCGCCGGCGAGGTGGTTGCACTCCAGAAACAAGTGGTTGACCTGCGCGAACAGCTCGACGACTTTTCACGGTTTTCGCCGTCTCACACGCTGGAGCACTGATGGACGGTGTGAAGCGGCTAGCGCATTTCCTGCTATTTCGTCTCCGATTAACCACCAATCGTTTTTGACAAAGAAATCGAAATCCTCCGGCCGCTCGAAAACTCTCCGCAAGACCGTCGCGCACAAGCCTTGCGGGCGGGGTCGCCCGCCGAAAATCAAAACGAAAAAGGCCGGTGAGACCAAGAAGCCCGGCAAGGCAAAAAAGCCCGTCAAAGCCAAGGCCGTCGTAAGCGAGGTGAAACGACCGCGCGGACGGCCGCGGAAAGCCGTTACCGATACTTCTCCTCCGCAGGCGAGGCGTGGCCGCGGCCGCCCGCCTGGCAAGAAGATCGCCGCTCCACCGACGGCGAGAAACGGAACGCACGAAAATCACGAGGAAGTCGCCGGCAGTAACGGTGATTCCTTGCCGTCCCAGGCAAGCTCGACGCAGACGCGAATCCGCGAACTGATCAAGCTGGCTAAGGAACAGGGTTATCTCACTTTCGACGACCTGAACGAAGCTTTGCCGCCCGACCTGACCGACGCCGACGAGCTCGACCTCATTTTAATCCGTCTGCGTAAACTCGAAATCGACATTATCGAGGCCTCCGAAGTCGATCGCTACAAGGACGTCAAGAAGGACTCGGAAGAGGACGAGGAAAAGGCGGAGCCAAAGCTCGATATCCTGGATGATCCCGTCCGGATGTATCTCAAGCAGATGGGCCAGGTGCCGCTCCTCACCCGCGAGCAGGAAGTAGAAATTTCCAAGCGGATCGAAGAAGCGGAGGAGCGGGTCGCGAGCAACATTCACCGCTTCGGTTTTGTCGCGCGCGCGCATCTCGAGCTGGCGGCCAAGCTGGTCGAAGGCGGCGAGCGCTTCGACCGGGTGATCCTCGACAAGAAGATCGAAAGCCGCGAGCGCTACATGAAGCTGCTCCCGCGCCTTTGCAAAAAGGTGCAGACGATGAGCGCAGAACTGGCGCGCCGATACGAACAGATCACGCGCAACGCCCAGCGCGACCCCGCGAAGCTCCGAAAATTCGAAAAGTCGGTCGCGAAACTGCAAAGCCTCTACCCGAATTTTTTCTTCAAACAGCGGGTCACGGAAGAATTCGTGCACCTGGCGGACGAGCATTATGCCCTTCTGCACAGCATTCAGGAGGAAATGAGAAAGCGTCCGAAACCCCACGCAAAGCGCGGGCAGCAACCCGCTAAAAAGCGGTTGCGCGACATCGAAACGGCGCTCTGGCTTTCGCCGGTTGAATTTCACGAGCGTTACCAGGAATTGCGCACCTGGCTGCGCAAGGCGCTCCGGGCGAAGACGGAAATGATCGAGGCCAATCTGCGTCTCGTCATTTCCATCGCGAAGAAATACACCAACCGCGGCCTCTCCTTCCTCGACCTGATCCAGGAAGGAAACATGGGCCTGATGAAGGCGGTGGAGAAATTCGAGTACCGCCGCGGCTATAAATTTTCGACTTACGCGACGTGGTGGATTCGCCCGGCGATCACGCGCTCGATCGCCGATCAGGCGCGGACCATCCGTATCCCAGTGCACATGATCGAGACGATCAACAAGCTGATGCGGGTGCAGAAACAGTTGCTCCAGGAATATGGCCGCGAGCCAACGCCGGAGGAGGTGGCGGAAGAAATTCTGCTGCCGGTCGATCGGGTGCGCGCGGTGCTGAAAATGGCGCAGCAACCGATCTCGCTGCAGGCGCCGGTGGGCGAAAGCGAAGAGACCAATTTTGGCGATTTCATCGAGGACAAAGGCGCGGAAAACCCGAGCGACATGACGG
>JBOHXL010000140.1:0-10822 GCA_050736975.1 Chthoniobacterales bacterium
GGCCTTTGACCCGGCTGCCGATGGTGAACCTCTTCTCGATTTCGTCCCAGGGGTTGGGCTCGAGCTGGCGCAGGCCTAACGATATTTTTTGCTCTTCCTTGTTGACGCCGAGCACGACGGCTTCCACTTCCTGACCGACGGTGAGAATGTCCGAAGGGCGCATAATGCGCTTCGTCCAGGAGAGTTCGGACACATGGATGAGACCTTCGACGCCCTCCTCCAACTCCACAAACGCGCCGTAGGGAACCAGATTGGTGATCCTGCCTTTGACCTTTTGGCCGGCCGGGAACCGCTCCTCGATCTGGTCCCACGGATTTTTCTGCGTCTGCTTCAGGCCCAACGATACCCGCTCCTTTTCCTTGTTGATGTCGAGGACAAGCACTTCGAGTTGTTGACCGACCTTGAGCAGTTCGCTCGGATGACCGAGGCGGCCCCAGGTCATGTCCGTGATGTGGAGCAAACCGTCCATTCCCCCGAGATCGATGAATGCGCCGAAGTCGGTCAGGTTCTTGACCGCGCCCGAGACGGTGTCGCCCACTTTGACCCCTTCGAGGAATTTCTGGCGCTTTTCGCTCCGCTCCTGTTCGATCAGTTCACGACGACTGAGCACCACGTTTCTGCGGTCGTCGTTGATCTTGACGATTTTGAAATCGTAGGTATTGCCAACAAATTGCTGGAGGTCGCGCGGTGGGATGATGTCGATCTGTGAGGCGGGCAGGAACGCTTCGACGCCGATGTTGACCATGAGACCGCCTTTCACGACGGACTTCACTTTGCCCTTAATCAGGCCGTCCCCGGCAAAGACCTGTGCAATCTTGTTCCAGTTCTGGCGATAGGCTGCTTTCTCCTTCGAAAGGACAACCATGCCCTCATCGTTTTCCAGGCGTTCGAGGAGCACCTCCACTTCGTCCCCCACTTCAAGCGACTCGATATCGTCGAACTCCGCTGTCGGAATCACGCCCTCCGACTTGTAACCGATATCTACGAGCACTTCTCGTGGCCGAATCTCCAGAATGCGCCCTTTGACAATGCTGCCTTCTTTGAAGTCGCGCATCGACTTCGACATCACATCCTGCATTTGCAACATAAACGGTAGGCTCTCCTAATGAGGCGGGGCTCGGTGGTTAAAAAGCAGCGGCGGTCATCGCCGGCTGTTCCCGCAGAAAGGGGTAGGAAATTAGCCACGTTCTGGGGCGCGGTCAACTGGTACCCAGAATGGGTTTGATCCTCGATCGGCTCGACTATAGTCTTGCGCACTTATGAGTTGGAGCACGAGTGAGGCATTAACCGACCCAGCGATTCGCGAGCCGATCGCTTTTCGATCGGAATTCAAGTTTTTCCTGCGCGATATTCCGGTGGAAATCACGTTGCGCCTCTACAATCCGATTCATTCAAGCGGGATAATTATTCGGCAGAGTCATCTGATCTCGATCCCCGGCCTGGAGCAGCCGGAGCAAACTGGTGGTGAAGATCAAACCGAGGATGGCGAGGCACTGCAAAACGTCGTCTGCCAGTTCGTCTCCGCTTACAATGCCGCGCTCGAAAAGGGGTTGAGCCCGGACGTTTCCTGGCTACGGTCGAGTCCCGACTTCCGCTGACCGACGTTTCCCAGCAGGGTGTTTCCTGAGATTTGACGCCGTCTCTCTCTTCGTGTCGTTTGCACGAGCACATGAGAAATTATCTTGTCATTCTCTTTTCCGCCATTGCACTCCTCTCCTCGACTCTGCTGGCGGCGTCCCCAGCCGACCAACAGGTCCTGGAAGCGATCAAGGCGCCAAATCTTTCGGTCGTCCATCTCTGGGCGCCGTGGTGTTCCAACTGCCAGGCAGAACTGAAAAGCGGCGGCTGGAGCAAGACGGTGAAGGACAACCCGCAGGTGAAGTTTTATTTCGTTTCGGTCTGGGACAACGGTGAAGACGGACGCGCCATGCTCGCCAAATACGAGATCGCGCAGCAGCCGAACGTGACCATGCTCGCTGACTCCGGCCCGCGCGGAGCAGATCATATCAAAGAGTTTGCCGGTTTGCCGCTGAGCTGGATTCCGACCACTTTGATCTTCAAGGGCGGCGATCTTCGCTACGCTTTGAACTACGGAGAGATTCGTTTCCCGATGCTGCAACAATTGATCTCCGACAGCAACTCCAGCTGGGAACATTGATGCTTGGGCCAAGCGAAATTGAAGTTGCGGGAGCAGGTCGGGTGTAGCATCTTCCCCGTCCGCTACGCCGCCCCGGCATGAGCGGCCATTTGCCTATGTCCACCACGATCGAATTAGTGCCCGAGCTGCTCGAAGCGGGCGTCCATTTTGGCCACCAGACCAAGCGCTGGAATCCCAAGATGAAGCCGTTCATTTTCGAAAAGCGCAATGCCATTTACATCATCAACCTCGATGAGACGGTGAAGCAATTGCAGCGCGCAACCGATTTTCTGCAGGAGGTGGCCCATCGCGGAGGAAAGATCCTCTTTGTCGGCTGCAAGAAGCAGGCGCAGGAAGCGGTCAAGGAGGCGGCGATGGCCTGCGGGCAATTTTATGTGAATCAGCGCTGGCTCGGCGGCACTCTGACGAATCTCGCCACGATCCGGAAAAGCATCGGGCGTTTGAAATACATCGAGGAGATCGAAGCCTCGCCCGACTACAAGAAGATGGGCAAACAGGAACTCGCCGCCCTGAATCGCGAAGCCGCCAAATTGCGCCGCAACCTTGAAGGCATTCTCGAAATGTCGCAGCTTCCCGACGCCTTGATCATTATCGACACGACGCGCGAACAGAACGCCGTTAATGAGGCGCGCCGCCTCGCCATTCCGACCGTCGCGATTGTCGACACGAACGCCGATCCCGAGATCATCGACTACCCGATCCCTGGCAACGACGATGCGATTCGCGCCATCCGCGTGATGCTGCAAAAACTCGTCGACGCCATCGTCTCAGCCAGCGGCGAAGCGCGTCTGCGCGAGGAAGTCGAGATGGCGGGCGTTTCGGCCTAACGAAAGCCTCCGGGCGAACGGCCGCAGATCAAACAGGGGAGGTTCACCTCTCACACCCAACTTTTTTCAAATGGAAATAAATCCTCAGACCGTCAAACAACTGCGCGAGAAAACCAACGCCGGCTTCATGGATTGCAAACGGGCTCTGGCCGAAGCGGGAGGTGATCTCGAGAAAGCAGAAACGCTGCTGCGCACCAAGGGCATCGCTGGCGCGAGCAAGAAATCATCCCGGGCCACCAAAGAAGGCGTCGTCGCTTCCTACATTCACCTACAAGGGAAAGTCGGCGTGCTGGTCGAAGTGAACTGCGAGACCGACTTCGTAGCGAAGAACGAGGGCTTTCGCGCCTTTGTGAAGGACATTACCCTTCACATCGCCGCAGCGCAGCCGCTTTATGTCAGCCGCGACGAAGTGCCAGCGGCGACGATTGAGGCCGAGCGTGCGATCTACGTCGCCCAAGTGAAAGACAAACCGGAAAACGTGATGGCGAAAATCGTCGAAGGGAAGCTCGACAAATTCTTCAGCACCATTTGTCTGCTCGAACAGGGTTTCATCAAGAATCCCGAGCAGACGATCAAGGAATTGGTCGCGTCGAAGATCGCTGAGATCGGCGAGAATATCGTGATCCGCAGGTTCACCCGTTACTCCGTCGGCGAACCGCTCAGCCATGAACCGGCCGCCGCGGATTAGACTAGCCATCGCCGCGCCGAGCGCGCCTTTGGAATGGCCGGTTCAGTTGCCCCGAAAACCAAACGTATCCAGAAAAAGTGAAACCCGCCCAACCGACGTTTGCACATCAGCGGGCGGGCCCTCGCAGTCGAAGCTCGCTCGTCGTTAGGGGCTGGTCGGCGGCACCTCCGGAATAAAGGTAAATGGCGGCACCGGCGGGAGCGCCGGCGGAGGTCCTTCCGAAGGGGCCTGTGCTTCGTTGGGTCCCTCCTTGGGGCTTTCCTTGGCGTCTACCACGTTCTTATCCAAGCGGTCCTTGCCATCATTCATCGCTTCCCCTTCGCCAGCCTGCGCTGTGCCATTATTCTTGGGACGACCGAAGGCTGCGACCTGCGCGACGGAAAACGCCTGATTCTGTGCGCTAGCCGGATGCCACTTGAGCATGATATAACGGCCGGTCACCTGCGGGAAATCAACCGCTGCGCGACCTTCGCCACCGCTCACCACCGAACCAACTGGCTTAAGTCCAGCAAGAGTTTTTTCGCTCACTCTTAACGATGCGGGCAAATCCCCAGTCTGGCCGCGATCAGAAATTTGCTGCACCTGCGATTCTTCCGAAGCCTTATCGTCAGGCAGCGTGCGCAAGACGTAGAATTCGATCATGCCCGGCTGCGCCGCATAAAGCGCACAGATCCGGCTGAGATCGCGCTCCCGGCCAAGGTCGATCACCGCCGTAGGCGCGGCGTCGCCCGCGGCAAACCGGTATGAGGTCGTTGCCCGGTTATCGATCATGTTGCTGATCTGCTCTAGGTCGCCCGAGCTCGCATACAGCCCGCGGGCCCTGCTGTGAAGATCGCTGAAGTTGAAATTGATCAAGGCGAAGCTCGGCGAATTTTCCTCGAAACTGACTTTACGCGGACGCGGCATGGTAAAGTCGGAGAGCGCTGGCGTGGCGTAGACCCCAAACGCTGCGATCCGGCCTGGGTGAGAGAGGTTGAAATTCACTTTCACGTACTTCGCTTCCCCCGGGCCGATGTTCGCCGCGATCGCCCGCAGCGACATAGAACCGTGCCCGACGCTTCGCCACTCGGGGCTGTTCACAGGCACGTCCGCATTAGAAACTGAGATCGCGAAATCACCTTCAGCTCCCTCATTTAAGAATGCGACGCTTTCGACATTTTCAATCCTTGAAAGCGAGATCAAGAGACTCGATGCGCCCGCTGGCAGTCGGTATCCGGTCGTTGGATCGTCGCAAAGCAACGCCGTCTCCGAAGTGTTTTGGTCCTCTCCGTTGGAGCTGAGCTGCAATTTTGCAAGCGGGACGCTATGCGGTGCCGCCTTAACGTCCGCGCCGAAATGATATCGCGCGAGATTTTCCGGGTAGGCTGGCGCTTCCTTAACGGTCAACGGCGGTGCCTTCTGAAGCACGAGGTCAGCGGCGCTCCCAAGGGAAGGAAGAGCTGAGACCAGAGAAAAGGCGAGCCATCTCGAAGCCGAAGAGAGGATTAGCGGTTTCATATAATTTCCATAGCTGCAAAAATAAAGGTAGAAAATCGCGGTCGAGTTGGCAATCAAAATCTCGGCCACCGCCAAGGATTCTTCGCCAACACAAAAGCCCGGGACGCGATGCCGCCATCCGGTCATGCCTTGCCAATGCGGTGACAGAGAACAGACATCGTATCTTGAAGCGCACTGCCGACGAAGATTGAACGATATCGGAATCAGGCCAAACCCCGCGCAACGGGGACGAGACTAGTTTTGCGCGACGAGCGTCGTCTGCGTCACTCGGTACTTCTTCGATCCCTCAAAAGCGTAGAACGGAATGTATGAGTAGCGATCAAAGTCCCGGGTCCGATAGGCTTGCCAATTGAGTGTCGGATCCAGAACATAGCTGCCGCTTTCATTTTCCCACTCCAGCCAGGCGTGAGTCGATCGACTGGTCGCGGTGTGTTTTCCGATTACCAAGCGCAAGTTCGTGGCCCCGTGGGCTCGCATCATCTGGTAAAGTGTCACCGCCTTGGCTTTACAGTCCGCTGGCGCACCCGATTCGGTTTCGGCGGGAGTCTTCCACTCTTTGGTGAAACCGTACGGAATCGAGCGCAAGTTGCCCATCCAGGAGTTGACGATTCCCAGCGAGATCTTGCCATGAACCGGGCGTGTTTCCGAGGCCAAAATGGGACGAATCCGGCTCATCTGCCTGTCGTACGGGGTGCTTTGCACACCGAGGAGCATCGACTGCCCGAAGCATGAGATGCAGGAGAATCCAATCGCAGCCAGGAAGAAGAAAAAGAACCGCTTAACAGCAAACGGATTGATGCTTACAAAAATCATAGTGAATTATGGTTTTTATAAGCAGCGTTCGTGCCAAAATCAGAGCGGAGGAAGTTGCATCTCCCGCGCAGCGACCCGCTTTCTTTTGGCGTATGGTTTGCTGGCCGCGCTGAACTGGAAACTCGCGAGCCTGGTTTGTCTGGTTGCGGATTGGAAAATCGCCAAACCGGCCGCTCGCGGGGATCGGCTGTTTTATCCGCCTGGTTTCGAATCGCGGCAGAAGGAAGCGACGCGCGTCCGCGAGCCCTCAAGCGTCGTGGGCGCCCGTCTTTACCATTTTACCCCGCTCCGAATTCTGCGCCGACGGTGGCAGCGGCCAGTCACCCGGGCGGATACCTATTCCGCCGATCTCGGCCGACCGGGGATCTTGAGGTGATCGCCATCCTTCGGCCAGGATTGATGGGTTTTTTAAATGGTAATCTCCTTCGAAAGGAGCGAGGGAACCATGGGTTCCCGCGCGCTTTCCTCCTGAGGGATTTTTGCTTCAGCCGAAATATAGGGCCGCAGGCGGCTGATATTCAAGGCTCTGATGCAGGCGCTCATGGTTGTAGAAGCCATAGTAGCGATCCAGCCCGGCCACGCCTCGTGCGGGTTGCGGTAATCGCGCAAATAGACTTCCTCGTACTTGAAGGAGCGCCAGAGCCGCTCCACGAAGATGTTGTCGTAGGCCCGTCCGCGCCCATTCATGCTGACGCGCACTTGCGCAGCTTGGAGCGCTCCGAGCCACGGCCCGCTGGTAAACTGGCTGCCTTGGTCGGTATTGGCGATCTGCGGGCGAGCCTTCCCCAACGCCCGCTCGAAAGCGCGCAGGCAAAAGCCGGCCTCCAGCGTGTTGGAAAGTTCCCAGGCGAGCACGTAACGACTGAACCAATCCAGGATCGTCACCAGATACACGAACCCTCGGCAAAGGCGGATGTAAGTGATGTCGCTGGCCCAGACTTGGGCAAGGCCGCTCGACCAAGAGCCCGCGCAGCAGGTAGGGATAGACGATATGATCCGGCCCGGGCGCGCTCAGCCGCGGCTGGGGATAAAGCGCGTAAAGTCCCATCACCTGGAGCAGCCGCCGCACCCGTTTGACGTTGGCGCGGTGGCCTTGCCGCGCGAGATGCGCCTGCATCCGGCGCACCCCGTAAAACGGCCAGCGGGTGTAGGTCTCGTCCAACTCTCGCATCAGCGCCAACTCCTCGGCGTCGGGCCCTGGCGGCTGGTAATACGCCCCGCTGCGGCTCACTCCCAGCAGCTCGCATTGCCGACAGATCGACACTGCGGGCGCCTCCCACTCGATCAGCTCCCGGCGTTCTTTTAAGCCAAAGCCCCATACTTTTTTTTAAGCCAGTCGAGTTCCACCTTCAGCCGTCCGATCTCCTCATAAAGGCCCGACTCCCGCTCCACGCGTCGCGCCCCTTCGAGTTGCTCACCGCGGCCCAGCACTGACGGCAGCGCCTCGAGCACTTGGCGTTTCCACGCGCTGACCTGGGTGGGGATGCACCCCACTCTCGGCCGCAATCTCATTCACCCTCCGCCGCTCCGGGAGGGCCTCCAAGGCCACCCGCACTTTGAATTCGGCGCTATGCCGCCGCCGACTGCGCGTTTTCTTTTCGCTCATTTTCAGGTCGCTCTTTCATTCTTAACGACCTGTCCGAAATTTGGGGAGCACTACAACTTTCGAGAAAAATCGAAACTGCCGAGTTGGCTACCAAACCATCCACCGGCCGTTCCAATTATGTGTCTGGGAAAAAAGACCCTCTGGATTCGAACTGTCGAGCAGTGAATCCCTCGACGTCGGCTATTTCACCGACAACCCCAACAGGATCCGGATTGCCTCCCAGTCCGGATCCTCGTTTTCGTTTTTGCGCTTTACGGATGAACTACCCTGACGCTCGGATCGAGCGAGAGAAGGCCGGCGACCGATGTCGCACCAGTGTTCAAGAGTTCCTGGCCTTGGACGACATACAGCGGAGATCCACTGGTCACCTGCTGGCCATAGAGAACGACGCGTTGCGGGATGCGACTGCCGGTTACGTCGACCAAAATGACGCGCGCCTCTTGTGGCTTAGACGCAGCAATCTTTTGTGCAACATGCGGCTCGTTTGTTCCGGCTAACGCGGTCGTCGCCAGCAAAAAGCTGACTCCGGCGGCTCCGATTAGCCACTTCCAACCTAATGTTAGTACTTTCATAAATTTAAAGATTAAATTGCAAAACACTCGCGTGCAATGTTTTTTAATCCACAAACTGCCAACTTCGCTTTCCGTGCCGTCACGGCGGACCATCAAAAAAGCCTCCGGCGTTGTTGTTCCAATTGGGCAGGCTTGCTCGTCCAAGCTGGCTGACACCCGCGATCGCGGTTCTCAACTGTCGGCCGTCATCAACAGCGAAACAACGTCAGA
The DNA here is from genome assembly GCA_050736975.1 of Chthoniobacterales bacterium. Classification (GTDB taxonomy): domain Bacteria; phylum Verrucomicrobiota; class Verrucomicrobiia; order Chthoniobacterales; family UBA10450; genus Palsa-1392. The sequence goes on from JBOHXL010000140.1 coordinate 8,372, forward strand.
AACTGGGAGGAAAGGTGCAGCCGCAAAAACCGTTCGAATTCAGCCCAGCCTATTGTACACGTTTGACCCGCACCATCGAAGCCCCTTCAACAAACATTTTGTATCCAAACAGGTCGCGATAGATAACGACGTTCGGGTTCTGAATAGGCGAAATCGAGAATACCTCAGAATTCGTCGGTCGCCAGGCCTGTCCATTCGCCAGTTGAAAAATTGTCCTGAGACCAACGCCGCTATAAGGACCAACGATTCTGCTCTCAATGACGTCCGGTGGCTGCACCCTTCTCTCTTTGACGGCACGATCAACGGCCTCCGTCGCCGCAACGGCAGCCGCGTCTTTCTGTTTTGCCGCTACATAGTTTCGGACGAATTTATCCAAGACAGCACGCTCCGCGCTTGTCAGCTTGCCAAGACCTGCTTTCTCATAGGTTTCGGGATCCATTGCCTTGTCAAATCCTGGAAAAGAAGGCTCCGCGGCCAGAACGAATTCAGCCGTTGCCACAACAAGAAATACCGCCAGACAAATCTGTTTCATCAGTCCTTTAATCGATCAACGAATAACAAAGCAGTCACGTCTTGCAAGCCTAACCTGCAAAAACGATTTCGCAGAAGGAATCTTGCGGGGACGAAAGACCTTGCCAGAGGTGGGGGGGCGTAAACGGCGGCCTCTCAAAGCGCCGAAGACATTCGAAGAAGAACAACCCCGTGACGGGCGACCGGAGCCTCAAAACGCAGGGCAAATACCCCTAGATTCTTTTGCCGCCATAAATCTCGCACTTTCACTCGCCCGCTCATATGCAAATCAGAAAGCGCGACGCTTACCCTCGCAGCGGAGCTACCGCGGTTAAACAACCCGACAGCCCAGGACCCATCTTCCATCGGCTTCGCATAAACTTCCCCCTGCCCCGAAGATGTTATCCGCGTGGCCTGCTTACATAGAGGATCCTGATCAACATCAATCACTTCGTCGTTGGTAACCAAACCAATCGTAAACGGATCAAGATCTTCCAAAGCGCAACCCAAAAGGAGTGGACCAGAGAGAAGGCACCAAAGACTAAAATGGGTATATTGCTCATTTGCCGTCAGGCGTGTCATCCCAGGGCGGTTCCAGTGCAGTTTTCCAAGCACCAGCATGTCTGCGTCATTGTAATGGTTTGGTCCGTTAAAGGCCGCCCATTTGTCGCGAGAGAAACCGACCTGGCTGATGCTCCGCCAATTGTCTTTCAAGTCGACTGAGGTACGCCACGCGTTGGCCAACTTGCTCAGCTCGGGGGCAAGCGAAAATGGTGCGTTGTTCGACAAGCTATAGAAAATATCCCGCGGGGCTTTGACCAGCTCGTCGTGCATTGGCACGACATGACCGAGATCAATTGGCGCCCAATCGTACTTCAAGTAATCAACCCCCCATTCTTCCCATTGCTTTACATCCTGGGATACAAAAGAATACTTGCCAGGGCGCCTCATCTGTTCTGTGTATGCCCGCCTCCTTCGCTTCCGCAGCCAACCTGCCAGCGGCTTCAGCCATCCGTAACCATCGAGCCAGGAATGAAACTCCGGAACTTGGTACTGAAAAAACTCGTTGTAGTCATGGGTGGCAACCCAGTCGTCCGTGCCATTGACGTTATCGGCGGATGACCCGTTGTGACGGCTCAGGGTGGCTCGCCAGGGGGTGGAATAAATTCCGAACTTTAGCCCCATACCGTGCAGCTCGGCGGCCAGCCGCCCCATATCGGGAAATCTTGAATTGGGTTGAATTGCATTTAAAGGGCCGCCCCGAGCGCCTTGCCATCCATCATCGATGTTAATATAACTCCACCCGTGATCCCGAAGCCCGCTGGCAACAAGGCCTCGTGCGGACGCCAATACCCTTTCCTGACTGACGTCAATTCCCCAGCAATTCCAGCTGTTCCAGCCCATCGGTGGCGTGAGCGCAATTTGGTCCCCAACGACGATTGACAATATTCTTTCGCCCGAGCCGAGGCGATTTGTCGCCCGAAGAATAACGGGGTAGTTACCCCTTTTTGTTAACGCGCCCGTGATTCGCCCATTGATCGGATCAAGGTTCAAACCCGCGGGCAGATCGACGGTCTGATACCTCATCGGACGCTTGCCGGTTGCCGCAATCTGAAAGAAAAATGGAGAGCCTGGCCTGAGACCAACCACCTTCGCTCCGTGGATACGCGGATAGGCCGGCGCAGGAGGAGTAAGAATTTCGAAACGGTCCGCCGGCGGTGCAATGGAGCCACGCTGACACGACGCCACCACAAGCGCTGTCAGGACAACAGAGCAAAGCCGAACCCAAGTCGCCCGACTGCGCCAGACAAGGTAATAGCGGCTGCATCCGTTCATCTGCGACAACCATCCGAGCGACGGCACGTCCCCGGTTGAAAACCATTGTTTCAGCTCAGCAGTCAAGTACAAAGCAGTAGCGGCCAAGCCTTGTGGGCTTGGCCG
>JBOHXL010000141.1:0-75885 GCA_050736975.1 Chthoniobacterales bacterium
ATTCTGCGCGGAAAAGGCTGCTACGAGTCTATGCTCCAATCTCTTCATCTTACGCGTAATTTCGGATGTGTCAGGCGCCGCCGATCCACCGTCGGCAACCTCCCCTCCAGCTCTCGCAGTTACCGTCGACTGATGCTGCTCCTTTACGCCCTGTGAATAGACGACCACAAGACCGACGGCTTTCTCTGCTTCCGCCACAACTTGGGAGAGAGTTTTGGTTGTCGAGGTAGCGGGAGCCAATAACTTGTCTCTTATGTCTGGAATCATCCCTATAAGCGGAACGGCATACGAAGTCTTCATTGCAAAATTTACATTTTGGGGTATGAATCCTTCTGAGATGGCGATGGCCGGGGACAGAGTAGAACACACGATCCCGACGGCATTACCCTGCTCATCAACCAGCGGTCCGCCAGAGTTGCCCGGTTGTATCGGAATGCTGATCTGGAAAAAACGCGGATCGTCTTGAAGACCGCTGGCGGCGCTGATATTCCCTTTCGTCAATTTCGGCGCAAAACCCTGAAGCTGGGGAGCAGGAAAACCAATTGTGAAAACATCGTCGCCGAGCGATACCTTGTCGGCCTGACCTATTGGCAGGGAAGCAAACTCTCCGTCAACCTTCAGAATCGCAATATCGTTTATCCGATCGAACTTAATCAGCCTTGCCTCTAACATTTTGTCCCCAACTCGGATTTGAATCTTTTCAGCGCCCTTGACGACGTGATAATTCGTTAGGAAAAATCCGTTAGGCGTAATAAAGAATCCGGAGCCAGAGCCACTTGGAACCGACGTCTCCGCGAGCAATGTTGCAGAAAAACAAATCGCCAAAAAGGATGCTCGTTTGAGGGTCATATCTTTTCGCGAATGGTGCCAGCTTGATGTCAGCGTGCCAAGCGATTGTTTGACCGCCTACCGCTGGAGCGAATCGGTTAAGGGCGGGCTCTCATTCCAATTCCGGTTTGCAGATGTCCGGCGAACTCATGTCGAAAAACAAACTCATCGGAATTATTTCCAGGCGATCGCCTTTGCCCGAAGGCGGAGTTCGGAAGTTGAGCCGCCGCTCGTTCCGCTCCATTGCCAGCCGCCGCTCTGGGTCTGCGACTCGATAAAAATTGCGTCGGCGCCATGCTTCGCTGCCTGCGCAAGCATGTCTTTGACCGCCTCGGCCTCGGTGTTGTACTCGCCCACTTCCGGTGTGATGATCCCGATCACTTCATATGGCCGCTGTGGCGGCGCTTCCAGGTAAACAACGTGGCCTTTCGCGACGGCCGGCCGCTGAATCCCATTTACGGCAATCCACATGTCGGAAGGACATCCAGCGAAAAATGAAGCGCAAACTGCAACGAGAAAGAAGCGGAACGGAAACGCTTTCATAATGCGGACGGATCCTGCCAGTTTCGCTGCGCGTTGGTAGTGTCCTAATTTTAATGCTAGAAGGCATCTCATAAATAGTACTTGTACGCAAGAGTTTGGGGTATAATTAGTTATGGATGGACCTAACCGAAGAGCAGTGGAGAGCGGTAAAGAAGTTCATTCCGGCCGATGTAGTAAGAGAGGATCGGCGCGGTCGACCATGGAGCGATCGGCGCCGGGTTTTCAATGGGGTTTTGTGGATATTGCGCACGGGCGCGCCTTGGCAAGACCTGCCGGAGCGTTACGGGGCCTATCAGACAGTGCATCGACGTTTTCAAGCTTGGCGCAAGCAAGGCGTGATCGAGGCGGTCTTACGCGGGCTGGCCAGAGATTTGCATGAGCGAGGAGGCTTGGATTTAAGCCAATGTTTTCTGGATGGCAGCTTTACCGCGGCCAAAAAGGGGGCGCTGGCGTTGGCAAAACCAAGCGGGGCAAGGGCTGTAAAATCATGGCAATTGGAGATGCTCATGGTCTTCCAGTCGCCGTCCACACAGAAGCTGCTGCGCCGGCGGAAGTGAAGCTGGTGGAGGCGACTTTGGGACAAAGGCTGGTGAAAGAAAAACCCTTCCGTCTGATCGGCGACAAAGCCTATGACAGCGATCCGTTGCGAGAGCGACTGCTCGAAGAAGACATCCTGCTGCTGGCTCCCCACCGTCGCGGTCGCACCAAACCCTCCTTCAACGACGGACGTTGGCTGCGCCGCTACAAGAAGCGTTGGAAAATCGAACGTCTCTTCGCCTGGTTGCACAACTTTCGCAGGCTCGTCGTGCGCTGGGAATACTATCCCCAAAACTACCTCGCCTTTCTCCACCTTGGCTGCGCTCTCATCCTCCTCAAACATTTATGAGATGGCTTCTATACACTTCCGCGCTACTCAGGGAGGTGACGGCGCTCTTACCGCCCGCGATCAGGACCGTTCCATCCTGGAGTTTCGTCGCGGTATGGTTCTTTCTTGCCACGGCCAGCGAACCAACCGTGGTGAAGGAGTTGTTGGTGGGGTCGAAGACCTCGGCGGACTTCAGGTAGACGGTGTCGAGGCTGCCGGCGGCCAGCAGGACTTTCCCGTCAGGCAGGAGCGTGTTGGTATGTTCGTTGCGCCCGGATTGCATGTTGCCTAACGATGTAAAGGCATGGGTCACTGGATCCAGCATCTCGGCGGTGAGGAGCGTTTGGTTGCCCGTTATCCCACCCGCGACAAAGATGGTCCCGTCCAGGAGCGTGGTGGCTGTATGAATAGCTCTGCTTTCGGTCAGGATACTGTGCACCGTCCAAATCTTGAGAGTCGGATCGTAGACCTCGTTGGTGTTCAGAAAGCCGCTTTCCAGCGTGATCCCACCGATGACCAGCACCCGGCCATCGGCCAGTGGCAGTGCCTGATGACTGGAGCGGTGGAACAGCATCTTGGGGCTGCTGGTAAAGGTCTGATCAAGCGGATTGTAGATCTCCGTTTCATTATGCGGGCTGGTGCCGGAAAATCCACCGGTAATCAATATCGTCCCGTCAGGGAGCGGTGTCATGGCGTGGTTCGCGCGTGGAATGGTCATTCCGTTCGGCAACACCGTGAAGGCCTGGGTGAGTGGATTGTAGATCTCAACCGTCTTGACCGCGATCGCATCGACGTAACCGCCGGTGATAAGAACGGTTCCATCAGCCAGAAGCATCGCTCTATGACTCTTGCGATTAACCGGTATCCCGGTGGTGGGGGTAAAGGTCTGCGTGACCGGATCGAACAAATCAGCCTTGCTCCCGCCCACCAGTAACACCTTGCCGTCTCGCAGAGCGGTGGCGGTATGCTTTTTTCGTGCGACGCTCATCTGGCTGGCTAGCTGCGTAAAGAGACCGGTCGCCGGGTCATAAATCTCCGCCGTTTGGAGCACGACGTTATTTGCATCTCCTCCCGTGATTAATACCTTTCCACTCGGCAGCAGGGTGGAGGTGTGATCGGCCCGCGCTGAGATCATTGGCCCGGTTGCAACCAGATTTCCGGTCGTTGGGTTGTAAAGCAACGCCGAATTGAGCGTGGCCGTTTCGTTCACTCCACCTGTGATCAGAACTTGTCCCGAGTTCAGGAGGGTCGCGGCATGGTTGGTCCGCAGCGGGTCGAGATTAATCGTGCCGGCCTGCAACGGGACCGCGCCAAGCCCGAACAGAGCGAGAAGGAGGGGAAGTCCCAGCGGGCGGGGGAGCTTCTTGATCATGAAGTTTGCGATGGTTTTCATAGGGAGCTTTCTATGGTGGTGAGTCGCCAGGGAATTCAGAGAAGAGGGTTGCTTTGGGGAAGTCATTTATTTCCATTCGAGCGCGCCTGCCGTCAGGGCTAATCCCGCCGCGCGCGGCGCGTCAAGAAAATATTCCGGCGATGACGAATTTTTTTCGGAGCATTTCCCTGCACGACCAGAATGTCTGCGGCTTGCCGTTTGACGCGGTCGTTCGAATCGGGGGACAGACCGTTGCGCCGATGGCAATCAATCGGTAAGTAATGGCATGAAGCTTACCTATTACGGGCACGCCTGCTTCGCCGTTGCGGCGGGCGGCAAGAACCTCCTCTTCGATCCATTTGTCAGGCCAAATCCGTTGGCCCAAAAAATCGACGTTCAAAAAATCGAGGCTGATTTCATTCTTGTCTCACACGGTCATGGAGATCACGTGGCCGACGTGGTCGAGATCGCGCAGCGCACCGGCGCAACAGTTATCGCGCCTTTCGAGGTTGGTTCCTGGCTGGAAAAGAAGGGAGTCGCGCATGTGCAATCGATGAACCATGGCGGAGCAGCGACCCTGCCCTTTGGCCAGGTAAAACTAACGGCGGCGATCCACAGCAGTTCCATGCCGGATGGCAGCTATGGGGGAAATCCCGCTGGCTTCGTCGTCAAAACGAGCGATGGCAACTTTTATTACTCGGGCGACACCGCGCTCACGATGGACATGAAACTGATTGGCGAACAGACCAGACTGCGCTTTGCCGTCCTGCCGATTGGCGACTTCTTTACCATGGGTATCGATGACGCGGTTCACGCGGCGAACTTTGTCGGGGTGACGAGGATTGTCGGTGTGCACTACGACACGTTTCCGCCGATCAAGCTCGACCACGCGGCCGCGATCAAGACCGCGCAAGCTGGCGAAAAGGAATTGCTCCTCCCAAAGATAGGAGAGACAATCGATATTTAGCTCTCAAGCTGGAACCATGTCTGGGAGGCCGAGGTAGAGTTCCTCCTCGACCGCCTCCCGTGACGTTCGCAAAGGCGCAAACCGATCTGCCCGGAAGCCGCGCTCGATGCCATGGGCATTGAGCGGACCTTTGATTTCGCAGAGGTAAAGCGCAATCTCTCCCTCGTCACCGGTGAGGCCGATCCCCGGGACGATGTCGCGAATGGTATAGGTCGAGCCTTCCTTCGGAAGCTGATCGTAGAGCTTTTCAATGCCGAGCGGGAAACGGCCGTTTACACAAACGACTTTCTGATTCGGCAGAAACATTCGCTTACGGATTCGTGCTACTCGAGCCCCCGTTCGCCGGGTTACGATTCGGGAATGGCGGGATCGGCGGCAGGTGATAGCCCTTGGTCTTCATCTCGGTTTGCACTTCTTCGATCCCCCGATCCAACTGCTGGTCAATGCCATGGAATTCCTTCGCCGGATCGTTATCGACCACGATATCCGGATCAACTCCGTGACTCTCGATGATCCAGCCCTTGCCGTCCTTGGAATAGGGAGCGAATTCTGGCTTGAAAAGCTGGCCGCCGTCGATCAATGGCAATGGGTTGCGAATGCCAATCACTCCGCCCCAGGTGCGTTTGCCGATCAGTTTGCCCAAACCCAGTGATTTGAAGCGATAGGGGAAGATGTCTCCATCGGAGGCGGAGAACTCGTCGATGAGAGTGACCATGGGGCCAAGGAATGTCTGCGGGGGGTTGGGCTGCGGGACGCCGTTGCGCGACATCTCGACCATGACCAGGGCGCGGCGCAGTCGCTCGATCACCAAAGGCGAGACAAAGCCGCCGCCATTCCCGCGCACATCCACGATGAGCCCTTCCTTACGGATCTGCGGGAAATAACGCTTGGTGAATTCGTCCAGCCCAGGCTGCCCCATGTCGGGGATATGGACATAGCCAACTTTGCCATCGGTTTTCTTGTTCACGTAATCAATGTTGTGCTGCACCCACTGCAGATAATAAAGCGATGACTCGTCCGCCGTCGGCACCACCGTGACGTCGCGCGCGCCCGCCTCCGTCGGCTTGGAGTTAACTCGCAGGATGACTTGTTTGTCGGCTGTCCCAATGAGTGCGTCGTAGATATTTGGCAGGGTTGAAACCGGTGTGCCGTTGACTGCCAGGATGTAATCACCCGCCTTCAAATTCAGGCCAATCGCGGTGAGCGGTGAACGCGTATCCTTGTCCCAGTTCTCGCCCGGAAGAATCTTGTCGATTCGATAAGCGTGACTGGCGGGATCACGCGAGAGTTCGGCGCCGAGCAGACCGAGTTTGATGCGTGGAGTTTCCGGCCGCTCGCCGCCGGCGACATAGGAATGGCCGTTGTTCAGTTCGCCGATCAATTCGCCGATCAGGTAAGTGAGATCGTTACGATGGTTCACGTAAGGCAGAAGCGCGGCATACTTGTCTCCCACCGCCTTCCAATCAAGGCCGTTCATGGTCGGTGAATAGAAGAAGTCGCGCATCTGACGCCAGGCTTCCCAATAAATCTGCTTCCATTCGGCGTGGCGATCCGCCACCACATCGAGGCCCTTCAACTCAAGCTTGTGATCCTTGGTCTCGAGTTTGTCTTTGGGCAGGTCGATGATCGAATAGTCCTTGTCGATCTGGACCAGCATCTTCTTCCCATCGAAGCTGATCTGGTAGCTATTGACGTCGCCGAGGACGGTCTCCTTGCGATCCTCCAGGCTGTAGGAACAAAGATGCCACTTCCGGTTGCCGGGCCCTTCCTCTTCCTCATCATTGCGTCCTCGATCGCCGACGGTCCGGCGGAGATAGAACACCCGGTCATCCACCAACCGCAGATCCTTATAATTGCCCGGATCGATCTCGAGCCCGACGATTCGGTTCTGGATCCCGTCGGTATCCACCTTGACGACGACTGGTTTCTTGTTTTTTTCCTCTTTCTTGCCCTCCTTTTTCTCCCCTTCCGATTTCTCCTTCTCTTTCTTCTCGGCTTTCCCGACCTCATCACTGCGCGGGGCGAGAGGCGATTCGGTTTCCTTGGAGAGCATGACGAGGTAGACCCGTTCCATATCGACATAGATGGCTTCAAACTCCTCCTCGCCAAAGGTCGGTTTAAAGTCACGGCTCGAGGAAAGCATGAGATACTTGCCGTCATCGCTAAAGGAGACGCGGCCCGAGGAATACCAGTCATCCGTCACCGGAGCGGACTTCTTGCCGGCTACGGAATAGAGATAGACTTTCGACTGGTCGTTCAGCTCGGGCTGGGACCAGGCGATCCACTGGCTGTCGGGTGACCAATCGTAGGACTCGATCTCGCCGACTTTATCCTGGGCGACTTCGGTCACGGCCTTGCTCGCGACATCAACATAGCGCAGGCGCTGCAGCCGGTCGCTCCAGAGCAGCCTTTTGCTGTCGGGCGACCAGATTGGCTGATAGTAGTAGGTCTCGGCGTGACTCGTCACCTGCTGTGGTTGGCCTTTGCCATCTTGCGAGCGGACGTAAAGCTCGTTTTCGCCGGTTACGTCGGAGTTGTAGGCGATCCACTTGCCATCGGGCGACCAGACCGCGTCCCGCTCGTGTGCATTTGAAGTCTCGGTTAAGGCACGGGCGCTGCCGTTTTTGGCCGGGACGGAGAAGAGATCGCCGCGTGCCACAACGATCGCTCGCTCGCCGTCGGGCGCGAGTTTAACCGACTCCATGTGCTTCGAGGCGTCGAGAAATTCGGCCCGGCCGGAGGCAAAGTCTTCTTTGATGTCGACCGGCACCGGCGCCGATTGCCCGCTCGCCAGGTCGTAGCGCCAGATATAGCCGGCTTCTTCGAAAACGATCGAATTCTTGCCTAGGGTGGGAAACTTGATGTCGAAATCCTTAAAGGTGGTGAGTTGCTTGGTTTGCTTCGTCGCGAGGTCGATCGAATAGAGATTCATCCGATTATCGCGATCGGAGAGAAAATAGATGTGGTTGTCGGGTCCCCACATCGGGCAAATATCCTGCGCGGGATTGTTCGTCAGGTTTTCGACCTTCTCGGTTTTGAAATCGTAGATCCAAACCTCGTCCGCCATGCCGCCGCGATAATGTTTCCAGGTCCGAAATTCACGGAAGACGCGGTTGTAAGCCATTTTCGAGTCGTCGGGAGAGAAAGAAGTGAAACCGCCGCGCGGCACGGGCAGTTGTTTCGGCAGGTCCGCGTCCAGGCCAACCGTTTCGAGATCGCCGTTGAATGAATTGAAGGAAGTGCGGCGGGAACGAAAAATAACCAGTGGCTTGGTGTTTTCCCAGCCCATCACGATGTTGTTTGGTCCCATCCGATCTGAAATGTCGTCCCGGGAGAGTGTGGCCGTAGTCGTGAGGCGTTTCGGGACACCACCTTCGCCCGGCATGACGTAAACTTCGGTGTTGCCGTCATAATGCGAGGTGAAAGCGAGTTGCTTTCCATCCGGCGAAAAGTGCGGGAAGGAGCTGTAACCGGGGCCACTTGTCAGGCGGCGAGCTGTCCCGCCCTCGATCGGGACGGTGTAAAGCTGACCCGCATAGCAAAAGACGATCTGCTGCCCGTTGGTCGTCGGGAAACGCAGGAGCCGCGTCGTGTCGGGAAGGTTTTGCGCAGAGGCGAAGCCGATCGGCAGAAGCATGGCAGCCAGCAGAGAGAGGGCGGTCGAGAGTCGAGACGGAATAGGCATGGTCGTAATGATGAATGAGTCTCCAAACTGAGCTTTGAACAAATGGTGCGCAACCGCGATTTTGTTTTGGCAAATCTGGACCCGAGCGACTCGACGCTGCCGGGAGAAGAGGTTTGACGACCGATTGCCGCCCGAGTCGGAGGGTCGGAAGACACCGTCAGAGTGCGCGGCGGTCGGCTTCGTCATCGACTCGTTACGTTGACAACGAAAATCCCGGGTGATAATTTCGCGCCAATTCGCGACTGCACCCATTGTTAGGCTGCGCGAAGGAGTTTCTGCAAACGCTACTCGACAGTCAGGTCCTGGTGCTCAACCGCCTCTGGCAGGCGGTCAACGTCTGCTCGGCGCGTCGCGCTTTCACTCTTCTTTACCAGGGACACGCCGAGGTCGTCTGGGCCGATCAGCAGAACAATTTTGCGACGCACGATTTCGACAGCTGGCGCGATTTCTCGGTCAGCGCGCCGGAAGCCGAGCACGAAATGGTGACAACGATCTCGTGGAAAATCCGGGTGCCGCGCGTCATCGTGCTGCTGCTTTTCGACCGGTTGCCGAAGAAGGAAGTGAAGTTCACGCGGCACAATGTCTTCGAGCGCGACAACAATACCTGTCAATACTGCGGGAAAATCTTTGAGCGCCACGAGTTGAATCTCGACCACGTTCTGCCGCGCGATAAGGGCGGCCTGACGACCTGGGAAAACGTGGTCTGCTCCTGCATCCCGTGCAACACGCGCAAGGGCAACCGCCTCCCGCAGCAGGCGCAGATGACGCTGATTCGCAAGCCGAAGCGGCCGAAGTGGCGGCCGTTTGTGCACGTGACTTTCAGCAGCCAGGCGCACGAAAGCTGGCGGCACTTCGTCGATCTCGCCTACTGGAACGTGGAGTTGAGTGATTGAGACGTTGAAGCGTTGAACCGTTAAAGGGTGGAAGCGAATTCGGCCGCTGCATCGTTTCAACTTTTTATCGCTGCAACGCTTCCAGAATCGGCTGTGGATAAACGCCGAGGACGAAGATGGCCGCGATCAGAATTGACATCGTCAGGCGCGAAAGCCCGCTCACCGGCACCGGTTCGGGTGTCGGCGGCTCGAGCCAGTACATCGCCCGCACCACCTTGAGGTAGTAATAGAAGCCGCAACCGACGGTGATCACACCGATGATCACAAGCAGCGTCTGATGGTGGCGGACGGCAGCGTCAAAGACGAAGAATTTTCCGAGGAAGCCGGCCGTGAACGGTACGCCCGCGAGTGAGATCATGCCGATCAGGAGCGCGAAGGCGAGAAACGGTGAACGTTTGGCGAGACCGGCGTAGTCCTCTATTTGATCGCCTGTGCTGTTCCCGACCACGACTAGCACCGCAAAAGAGAGCAAAGTCATGAGGAGATACGCAACGAGATAGTACGCGACCGCCGGCCCGGAAAACGCGACCACGCCGATGAGCAAATAACCGGCCTGCCCGATGCTCGAGTAGGCGAGGAGCCGTTTCAAATTTGATTGCGGGAGAGCGGCGAAGTTGCCGTAGATGAGGGTCAGCGCCGCGACGACGACGAGCAACCGTTCGACCTGTGGCAGCATCAGAAACGGAGTAAGCACGCGCAGGAGCACCACGAAGCCCGCCGCCTTCGAGCCGACGGAGAGGAACGCAGTGACTGGGGTCGGTGCGCCCTGATAGACATCCGGCACCCAGATTTGGAATGGGACGGCGGCGATTTTGAAACCAAGGGCGACCAGGGCGAGCGCGATGCCGAAGAGCAGCGGGATCTGGTCAACCGCCTGCGTCGTCAGGATCGTTCCGATGCGCGCGAGATTCGTTTCGCCGGTCACCCCGAAAATCCAGGTAATGCCGTAAACCAGGAAACCGGTCGAGAGGGCGCTCAGGATCAGATACTTTACTCCAGCCTCGAGCGTGGCGGGATTTCGGCGGGTGAAACTGACCAGGACGTAGAACGACACCGTGACCAGTTCGAGGGAGACAAAGATCATGACGAAATCGACCGCCGAAGCCATCCACATCAGACCCGCGCAGGTAAAAAGCGGCACGGTGAAAAACTCGCCGAGGCCAGCCTGCGGGTTGGCGCCTGGCACGCCAATTCGAATGGCCGGCGCGTAATCGATCGCCATGAGGAGAACCAGAATCGTCGTCACAAGGGCGAAACGTTTGAAAAAAATCGCGAGCGGATCAGCGGTGTAGAAACTCCAGAAACCTGCCGCGTTCGCAGGCGGCGCTGGCGCGAGGAAGAAACTCGCCGCCAGCACGACAACGAGGCCCGCGATCCCCGCGATGGCGAATCCGCGGCGGTCCGCCCGGCCGGCAAATGCTTCCGCGAGGAGGAGCACCATTCCCCAGAGGAGAACGGCAATTTCAAGAGCGGGCGCCGGAATCATCGGTTGGCGGCGACGGGCGCCGAAAAAGTGGGCCGGAGCAGGTGCAGGAGGGTGTTGGGAAAGAAGCCGACGATCATAGTCGCGGCGATGAGCAGAATGATCGGTAGTTGCAAGGTGCGCGGGAGATCAGTCGGCGCGCTCCGGCCAGGAAAATGTTCGTCGTTAGGCGCGCCCATGAAAATGGAGCGGTAGGCACGCAGCAGGTAAACCGCCGAGATGACCACACCCCAAAGCGCCAGCACCGTCGCAACCTGGAAAAGATGGAAACCGTGCCAATCGGCTCCGACTCGAAAGGCGCCGAAGAAGATCATGATTTCGCCCGCGAAATTTGCAAAACCAGGGAGCCCGATGGCGGCAAAAGCCGCAATCCCAAATGTCAGTCCGGCGAAGGGCATCATTTTACCAAGACCGCCGAGATCACTGAAAACGAGCGTGCCGGTGCGCCGGCGGATTTCACCCGCGAGTGCAAACAGGAGCGCGATGGAGACGCCGTGGGCAAACATCAGCACGGCCGCGCCGTTCAGGCCGATCACGTTGGCGCTCGCGATCCCGAGAAAGATGTAGCCCATATGCATCACGCTCGAATAACCGAGCATCCAATCGAGCCGCTTCTGCGCGATCGTGGCGAGGCCCACATAGATGATGTTGCCCAGCAAAAGGACGACGAGGAGCGAGCGCCAATGCTGCGCCCCTTCCGGGAGGAGCGGCAGCGCAACGCGCAGTAGTCCGTAAAGCCCGAACTTTTTTAAGACCCCGGCGTGCAACATTGCCGCCGGCGCGGGGGCGGAGGCATATGCTTCCGGTGCCCAGGTGTGGAACGGGAAAAGCGAAATTAAAACGCCAAATCCGATCAGGAGCAGGAGAAAAATTTGATTTTGGGCGGAGGCGGTGATGCCGCCGCCGGCTGCCACAGCTTGCAGGGCGCGAATATCAAAACTGCGTGCTGCCGTCGGCACGCTGCGATAGAGCAGGATCAATCCCAGGAGCAACACGAAGCTGCCGACTCCGAGATAGATCGTCACTTTCCAGGCGGCGGCGAAGCGATTGCCCGACCCCCAGATGCCGATGAGGAGGAATGTCGGGATCAACGCCAGTTCGTGGAAAGCGTAGAAGAAAAACAGGTCGAGCGAAGCGAAGGCGCCAATCGCTCCACTCGCGACGAGGAGGAGACAGACATAAAACAAGCGTTCCGATTTTTCGATCGGCGGCGTAAACCAGACCGCGCAGAGCAGAATTAGCGCAGCAAGGAAGAGCATCATCAGGCTGAGTCCATCCGCGCCTAACGAAAAACGAAGCCGCCAGCTTTCGCTGATGGGGAAAGAAGTGACAAATTGAAATCCGCCGGGCCCGGTTTGGTAAAGAAAGAGCGCGATCAAGGTTGCGACCGCCGTCACCGCCGCTCCGAGCAGCGCGGTCGATCGGGTGGGCGCGCCGAGCAGAACGAGCAGGGCCGTCAGAATCGGGGCGAAAACGATGAAGAGCAGCATCAGTGGAAAACGGTGAAGTAAATGAGCCCGATGATCCCGAGTCCGAAAAGGAAGGCGTAAGCCTGCAGATTGCCGACCTGGAGGAGACGGAGGAGGAATCCGGTGCCGAAGGTTCCTCCGCTCAAGCCGCGGACAATCGCGCCATCAAGAATCCAGCGATCGATGAATCCGGAAAGCGAGGCGAGCAATCCCTGGGTCCAGCGGATCAGCCCGCCATAAAATTCGTCGAGGTAGAAGCGATCGCGGAAAAGGGCAATCTCGAGTGGCTCGTTCTTCCGGTTGCGATAGAGCAGAACGGCGCCGAAAACCCCGAGAAGAAGCGAAACTAAGGCGATCATCGGCACCGCCATGACCCGCTCCTTTTCGTTAGGCAAAACCAGAAAACGCGAAGCGAAAAATCCATAGCCACCGATCGCCGCTGGAATCGCGAGCACCAGGAGCGGAATCGTCATGACCGCAGGCGATTCGGCGCCGCGGGCCGCGCGCTCGCTCCGTGGTGATCCGAAAAACGCCACCACGACCAGCCGCGTCATGTAGAACGCGGTCAGGAGCGCGGTGAAAGTGCCCAGCGCAAAAATCGGCAGGCTGCGTTGATAGGCGAGCGCGAGGATTGCGTCCTTGCTGAAGAATCCACTGAACCCGGGAAAGCCAATCAGCGCCAGGGTTCCGACCAGAAAAGTGAGGAAGGTGATCGGCAACCGTTTGGCCAGCCCGCCCATCCGCCAGATGTCCTGTTCGTGATGCAGCATATAAATAATCGAACCGGAGCCGAGGAAGAGGAGAGCTTTGAAGGCGGCGTGAGTGAAAAGGTGAAACATCGCCGCCTGCCCGGAGGCGAGGCCAACCGCCATCATCATGTAACCAAGCTGCGAGAGAGTGGAATAGGCGAGAATGCGCTTGATGTCGTTTTGTTGGGTCGCGATCAGAGCCGCTAGCAGCGCCGTGCTCGTGCCGATCCAGGCGATGACTTCGAGCGCTCCGCTCGATGCATCGATCAGGAACCCAACGCGCACCAGCATGTAAACGCCGGCCGCCACCATCGTCGCCGCATGGATGAGGGCGGAAACCGGGGTCGGGCCCTCCATCGCGTCAGGCAACCAGACGTGGAGCGGAAATTGCGCTGACTTGCCGACCGCGCCGCAAAAAACGAGGAGCGCGGCGGCCGTCAGATAGCCGGGATGGCCGGCGAACTTCGCCATCCCGCTGGCAATGTCGGTGAAGACAAAGGAACCGGTCGCGGTCCACACCATCAGGATCCCGAGCATGAAACCGAAGTCGCCAACGCGGGTTGTGATGAATGCTTTCTTCGCGGCGTTGGCCGCGGAGGCGCGTTCAAACCAGTGTCCGATGAGCAAATAAGAACTAACGCCGACCAGTTCCCAAAAGATGAACATCATGACGAAGTTGTTCGCCAGAACGATGCCGATCATGGCGAACATAAAGAGCGAGAGCCCGGCAAAATAACGCGATTTGCCCTCGTCCTCGCCCATGTATCCTAACGAATAAACGTGAATCACGGCGCCGACTCCGGTCACCATAAAAAGCATGGAACGGCTAAGCGGATCGAGCGTAAGACCGAGCGGCACAGAGAAGAGAGGGGCGAGATTAATCCACGAGATCGCAGGAGGAGCGGCCGTCTCCCGGAAGAAAATGAGGCAGGCGCAGATAAAACTTCCGATCACCGCCCCGACCGAGATGAACGCGCTCGCCGTCCGCCGCGGCCGGGTCGCGAGCATGATGACGAAGACGGCCGCAAGCGGCAGAAGCAGCGCGATCCAGGGCAGAGCGGATATCATTGCGCCCCTCCTTTTATCATCCCGATCCGGCGAAGCGTGGCGAGAGACTTCTCAATTGTAATTTGCGTTTTCTTTGAAGAAAGGAGGGTGGATTGCAGAAGGGAGGTTCCTCCGGCGCCTTGGGATGACAGGTCTGGCGGGCGCTTGGAAAAACTTCCGGGTCTCATTGCCGGGTTCAAAACTTCAGGGTGTTGATATCCTCGACATGCGTGGTACGGCGCGCCCGATAGAGCGCGACGATGATCGCCAGGCCAAGGGCGACTTCTGCCGCTGCCACGGTGATGATGAAGAAAACGAAGACCTGCCCGTGGTAATTGGGCCGGCCTGCCAAATCGACGCGGAAGCGCGAAAAAGCGACGAGCGAGAGGTTGGCGGCGTTCAGCATCAGCTCGAGCGACATGAAAATGATGATGATGTTCCGGCGCAGCAGCACGCCGGCGAAACCAATCGTGAAAAGCAACCCGCTCACGAAAAGATAATCACCCAGCGTGACCATTTTCAGTGCAACTCCCGTTTGCTCAGCACGATCACGCCAATGGTCGCGACGAGAATGAGGACGCCGATGATTTGGAAGGGCAGGTTGTAATTTCCGAAGAGCAACAAACCGACGCTATGCACATCGTCGGGTGACGCATTGGAGAGCGCCGGGAAGGGAAGCCTGGCCTGCCGCAGATGCCCAATAACAAGATAAAGTTGACCAAAGAAAATGATCGGCACGGCCGCGCCGCCGGCGAAAGCGACAAAATTGATCCGGCGCCGTTCCTCCGCCCGCAGATCGAGCAGCATGATGATGAAAAGGAACAACACCATGACGGCGCCGGCGTAAACCAGCACCTGAATGATGCCGATAAAAAAGGCATCGAGTGACATAAAGAGTGCGGCCAGCCCGAGAAAGGAAACAACCAGACTGAGCGCGCTCGCCACCGGGTTGCGGTTAATGATGACGGCGCCGCCGAAGATCAGCATGAGCGCGGAAGCGATCCAGAAGAAGACGGGCGACATGGTCGTTAGGCGGGGCGCCTCCAGAAGATTGTCATCCCGAGTCGCGAAGAGGGCGAGCGACCTCCCAGGCCAGCGCGGGAAATCCCATTCTTGATGAGGATCGCAGGTTGCTTGCGAGGTCCCTCTGCGGGCTTCGCCGGATCGGGATGACAGGCGTTTACTTCTTCTCGTTCCATTTCAAAACCAATCCGTGCAGGACGCCGCCGATCTCGATCAGCTTCTTCTTGTCGTGCACCATCTCGGCCCGGCTATAGCCGGTGATGGCGTAGTCTTTGCGGAGAAAAATCGCCTGCTCCGGGCAAACTTCTTCGCACATCCCGCAGTAGATGCAGCGAATCATGTCGATGTCGAACTCCTCGGGATATTTCTCGACCTTGGCGAAGCGGTCGCCTGACGGGATCTCGCCCGGGACGATTCTGATGGCACGGGGCGGACAGATGAATTCGCAGAGCTGACAGGCGACACAGCGGACGCGATCCTCTTCATCCTTCACCAGGGCCGGCGCGCCGCGATAATGATCCGGCATGTGGCTGTCCCATTTCTGCTCGGGATATTGCATGGTCACGTGGGTCCGCCCGGTGAGCATGTTTTTCAGATGCCGAAAAGTGATCGCCATGCCGCTCAGGATGGCGGGCAGATAAACCTTCTCCGACCAGCTCAGATTGGGACGTCGCACCGTGATGGCCATGATCAGATGGAGCGGCCTTTCTGAAATGTGGGAGCCGCCTTGGCGCGGCGATCGGCTGCGCGAAGATCGGGGCGCCAAGGCCCCTCCCACATTGCAGTTAAGGCACCTTTCTTCATTTTGGCATGTAAGCCACGATGATCGCGGCGAGGAAAATGTTGGCGAGCGCGATCTCAAAAAAAAAGATCCAGCCGAGCCGCATGAGCTGGTCGTAACGGAATCGCGGCAGTGTCCAGCGCACCCAGATGAAGAAGAGAAGAAGCAGGCTGACCTTGCCGAAAAAGGTAAAGATGTTAAAGAGTCCGCCGAGCAGACCAAGCCAACCGCCTAACGAGCCGTTGACCAACAACCAGTGAAAGCCGTGGGCATGATTCCACCACGGAATCGGCAAGTGCCATCCGCCCAGGAAGAGCGTCACGATGATGGCCGAGCCGGTGATCATGGCGGCATATTCGCCGAGGAAAAAGAGGGCGAATTTCATCGAGCCGTATTCGGTGTGATAGCCGCCAACCAGTTCCGTGTCGGCTTCCGGGAGATCGAAGGGCAATCGGTTTGTTTCGGCGAAGATCGCGATCGTGAATGTGACGAAGGAAATCAACATGGGGATGGCGAGGAGCCATTTCCAGCCATTGGTCCAATCGCCAATGAAAGGCGCGATCATCCAGCCATGCTCGATTTGGTATTGCACGATGCTCGTCAGGCGGAGTTGCCCGACGAGCAGGAAGATCGGGATGACGGCCAAGCCTAACGAAAGCTCGTAGGAGATCATTTGCGAGCTCGAGCGCACTCCACCGAGGAACGGATACTTCGAATTCGAGGACCAGCCGGCGATGACGATCCCGTAGACACCGAGGGAAGCGATCGCGAAGACGTAGAGCACCCCGACGTTGATATCGGCGATCACCATCGGCACGCCGAAAAGCGTGCTCCCAAATGGCACGACCGCGATCGTCATGATGGCCGGCACCATCGCAAGGCAGGGGGCGAGCCAGTAGTAGAACGTGTTCACGTTCGCCGGGGTGAAATCCTCTTTCAGGATGAATTTCATGGCGTCGGCAATCGGCTGGAAAAGCCCGGACGGCCCGACCCGATTAGGTCCGAGCCGATCCTGGATCAATGCGCTCACCCGGCGCTCCGCGTAAACGCTGTAGGAGACCATCGGGAGAATGATGACAAAAACGATCCCGAGGATTTTGAGGAGCGAGGTGAGGACGAGAAAGGTCATTTTCTGTTAGCGCGCGGAGCTTGCGCCAAACTCGCCGCCGCCCTCATGGCGAACGATTCCCTTGTGCGAGCACTTCTACCCCGAGATCGCTGATCCGGCTCAACGTCAGGCCGTTTAATTCCGGCACCGCCTCGCTCATTTGGCGGAAGACATCTTCGATCGAGTAAATGCCGTTGCCGCCGGAAATGGCCTGGATCAGGTCGCGCAGGATCTCCCAATCATCACCGGCCTGGCCAGGCGCGCGCACCGCACGATTGAGTCGTTGCAGGCGGCCATTGCGGTTGATCATCGAGCCTCTTTTCTCGGCGAAGCCGGACGAAGGCAGAACGGCGCTGGCGAAGTCGGTCGTTTCGTTTGCGAGCAAATCCATCACCACGTAAACCGCCAACCGTTCCAGGTAATCGGTCGTGATCCCGATCCGGAGCGGATTCTCGCCTAACGAGATGAGCGCGCGGATTTGACCCGAACAGACCGCGTCCTTGATTTGTTGCACGACGGTTCCCCCCTCCGAGGCGAGGCCCAGGAGCCGTGCGCCGTTCGTGTTTGGATCCCGGTCCTCGCTCAAGAGAATGTCGTCGCCGGGCCCCAGGCGCGGCACGATGTCAATGAGCGTCACGCCTAACAATTTCGCGAGGCGCGCGGCCAGCCAGAGCTCTTCGTTCGTCATTCGGCCGGAGGCGAGAATTGCGATTTGCCAGCTGACGAAAGGCTTGAGCTGCGCGGCCACACTCTCGATCGCGTGCTTCCAGGTCGCGGGCTGCAATTTGTTTTCCTCACGTACGAGCGGCTCGAGCAGGCGCCGGTCGCTTTGCAGATAATCGAAATTGAGCCGGCCGTAGTCGCACATCCAGCAGGAGTTGACGGCGTCGTTTTCGCGCGGCGTCTGGCGATAGATGAGGTCTTCGCGCGAGCCGATGATCGTATTACAACCGGTCGCGCAGCTCGTGCAAAAGCTTTTCGTCTCTTTCAGAAACCAGACTCGCATTTTGAAACGAAAATCCGAGGAGGTGAGCGCGCCGACCGGGCAAATGTCGACCGTGTTGAGTGAGTAATTGTTCTCCAGCCGCTTCCCCGGATGCGCCGTCAGCACGGTATGACTGCCGCGATCGATGAACCCGAGAACATCGTCGTGCGCAATCTCCTTGCAAAAGCGGATGCAGCGCGAGCACAGAATGCAGCGCTCGTCGTCGAGCGTGACGCGCGGCCCGAGCTCGATGTTTTTCGGCTTCTTGACCTTGTTCTCGAGGAAACGCGAATCCTGGCGGCCGTACTCGACGCTGAATTCCTGGAGACGGCATTCGCCTGCCTGGTCGCAGATCGGGCAATCGAGCGGGTGATTGATGAGGAGAAATTCCATCACCCCGCGCCGGCATTCCTCGACCAGGGGCGACTGCGTGCGCACGCCGAGCCCTTCGGAAACGTCGGTCGCGCAGGAGATCTGCGGGCGCGGCATCCAATTGATCACCGGTTTACCATCCTGGCCGAGGACTGGTTTGCGATCAGGACCCATTTTAGGCATGCCCATTTCGATCAAACACATCCGGCAGTTTCCTGGGGAGGAGAGCTTCTTGTGATAGCAATAGCGCGGCACGTAACTGCCCGCCTGCGCGCAGGCCTCGATCAGGCGCGTGCCTTTGGGAAACTGGTGCCAGGCGCCGTCAATCTGGACGTTCACCATTTGCGGAGCTGCAACTGTTGGCGTGTCGGGCATGGATGAATCAGGAAAGCAGGAACGCAGGAAAAGAATTAGAGGACGAGATTGTCGGTCAGCGAAGAAGGAGGTTCGCGGCAGAACCGCTTTATCGTTAGGGGAACGGTCGCAAAGTTGAGCAAAAGCCCGTCGCACAATCCGGTCGCCTTGAGATAACTGCGGCCGATCGCGAAATGAATATCTTCCAACGCTCGAATCGCCTTCAACTCCACCACGATTAAGTTTTCAACCAGGAAGTCGAGCCGGTGTTCGCCAATTTGGTGATCCTTATAGAAGAGCGGGATCGGCTTTTGCCTTACGAAGGCGATCTCGCTCAGGGCAAATTCGACGGCGAGCGCCTCCTCATAAACCGATTCAAGGAAGCCAGGTCCGAGGTCGCGATGCACCGCGATCGCTGCCCCGATGATTCGGCGTGACAGATCGCGACTTCGCAAATCTTTTCCTGCTTTCCTGTTTTCCTGATTCATACCGTTCCAGCAGCGCCGGCTTTTTCCCAGCCGGGATCGTGGGCGAGGGGAACGGTCGGGATGACCTTTTCGGCGATCAGTTCTTCTGGCGTGTATTCCGGCGGCAAAGGGGGCGGAACCGGCTTCTGTGCGCGCGTCGCGAAATCCTCCGGAAACTTTTCCAGGAAACTTTGCGTCGGCCAGGCGCAGGCTTCGCCAAACGCGCAAATGGTTCGGCCCGCGATGTTGTCGGCCACGTTCTTGAGCGTGGCCGGGTCCGCGGTGACGCCGCCGCCGGCCAGCATCCGTTGGGTAATTTTCTTCATCCAGAGCGAGCCTTCGCGGCAGGGCGTGCACTGGCCGCAGCTCTCATGGGCGTAGAATTCGTTGATGTTGTTCAGCGCCCAAACCATGTCGCGCGAATCGTCCAGCACGATCACACCGCCGGAGCCGGCCATCGATCCCGCGGCCGTCAGGGAGTCGAAATCCATCGGAATATCCTCGAACGACACTTCCCGGTCCTTCAGTTGGTAGCGATCGCCTGCGCGCAGAACCTTGGCCGAGCTGCCGCCGGGAATAACGGCTCTGATCTTGCGCCCGGGAATTGCGCCGCCCGCCATCTGGTTGATCAGCTGTCCCATCGTGATCACGCCGACTTCGACCTCGAAATATCCCGGCCGGACGACATCCCCGCTCACGCAGACGATGCGGGTGCCGGTGTTGTTAGGCCGGCCGATCCGGGCGTATTCCGCGCCGCCCATCGCAATGATGTGTTTCACGTGGCAGAGCGTTTCGACGTTGTTCACGATCGTCGGGCACATGTAGAGGCCGAGAACAGCGGGGAAATAAGGCGGCTTGATCCGCGGATAGGCGCGCTTGCCTTCGAGCGACTCGATCAGACCGGTTTCTTCGCCGCAGATGTAGGCGCCGGCGCCGCGATGAATGTAAAACTCAACGTCGAAGTCCGTGCCGAGCATATTTTTCCCGAGAAAATTTCTGGCGCGCGCTTCTTCGATCGCGTGCGCGAGGATCTTCGCGCCTTCGGGAAACTCGCCCCGGATATAGATGTAGGCGGTGTGGACGTTGAGCGCCCAACAGCTGATCAGCATTCCTTCGAGCATCTGATGCGGGTCCTGATGAATGATGTAGCGGTCCTTGAACGTGCCCGGCTCGGATTCGTCGGCGTTGCAAATCAGATAGACCGGTTTCGGCTCATCCGGCTTGATGAAGCTCCACTTCACGCCGCAGGGAAAACCGGCCCCGCCGCGTCCGCGCAGGCCAGAAGTTTTCACTTCGTTAACGATCTCGGCCCGCGACATTTTGATCGCCGCCTTGAGCTGCTCATAGCCGCCGTGCCGAAGGTAGCAATCCATGTCGACGGTGTAGCCCTCGCGTCCGATGTTTTGGAAAATCAACCGGCGCTCGAGCGGGTGGGGAGGCGGGGCGTTAATCGGGAATCGGGAATCGTGAATCGGGAGAATCTCGTGGGTGCGACTTGGTTCGACCTTTTCGAGGAGTTGGTCATCGACCATGCAGACCGGCGCCGTGCCGCAGCTCGCGAGGCATTCGACGAATTCGATGCTGTATTCGCCGTCAGGACTGACGGAAAAAGGTTCGTGCATTCCGGCGGCGTCGGGGCGGCGGTCGATCTTGGTCAGTCGGGCAAGATTTTCCATCAAGGGATACGCACCGGCCATCGCGCAACTGAGGGTCCGACAAACGCGAATGTGCTTTCGGCCAGCGGGCGCCTGGCGAAACATGGGATAGAAGGTGACCAGCTCGAGAATGTTGATCGGCTCCAGGTCCAGCTTGGCCGCGATCCAGTTCACGCCCTCGTCGCTGATGAAGCCGAAATGCTCCTGCCAAAGATGCAAGAGCGGCATGGACGCGCTTCGTCTGTGCTCGGCCGGGTAGTGGCCGATTGCTTCATCCATCTTCCGTTCCAGTTCAGCCGGAACGTTTGTCATCGGCGTCGCCTCCACGGATGACAGTTACTCGTGAAGGTTGCTTTCCTTCGAGGTCACTTCGTCGTTGAAGAAGATGATCGTGACCGATTCATTTCCCTGCTTGTAAGTATAGGTCAGCTTCTTCGTGACCAACAGGTTGGTGCTGTCGATCGAAGTGGGTGGCCCGAGGATCGACTCCACCTGTTTGGGGCTCATTCCCTTCGAAACTTCGTCGACATTCGCCCGGGTCAGGCGCTTCCCGGAGCAGGCGCTGAGAACGAAAACCGCCGCCATCAGCAGGCCCAGCCAGCGCCGTGATTTCAGGAGTTTCTTCATCAAATTAGAATCGTGTCGGGCCTAGGGCTCGCGTCCCAAATTGGTGTCTTTGCTGTCGACCTCGTCATTCTTGAAAGTGATCATGGCGAACTTCTTGCCGTCTTCGTAGCGATAGGTCGTCTTCTTAAAAATGACCATGTCTTTGGTTTCGGCAGTGGTCGGGGGTCCAAGGATAGTCTCCACCTGGGCTTTCGACATCCCAAGGGTGACCTGGTCGTAGTTTGCGCTGGTCAATTTGGAGCCAGAGAGGCCGCGGCTGCACGCGCCTAACGACAGAAGCGCAAGCGTCGCAAGAATAATCCCGAGGAATTGGTTTCTGTTTTTCATAGGGCTTTTCATCTGTCGCATTCTCCCATCACGAAGTCCAGACTGCCGAGGATGGCGACGACGTCGCTCATCATGCTGCCGGGCAGCAGTTCGGGCAGGATGCTCAGGTTGACAAAAGAGGGCGCGCGGATTTTCAAGCGATGCGGCACGCCACCTCCCTTGCTGTTGATGTAAAAGCCGAGTTCGCCTTTCGGGTTTTCGGCCCCGAAATAGACTTCGCCCGGCGGCGCATCGAGACCCTCGGTCACGACGATGAAATGGTGAATCAATTCCTCCATTTTCGTCATGACATGCGACTTGGGCGGAAGCATGTTCTTCCAATCGGTCACGTTGATCGGGCCGGTCGGAAGTTTGGCGATTACCTGGCGCAGAATGCGAACGCTCTGCCGCATTTCCTCGATTCGGATGAGATAACGATCGTAGGCATCACCCACACTGCCGATCGGAATCTCGAAGTCGTACTGCTCGTAATCGAGATACGGATGTTTGCGCCGCACGTCATGCTCCACTCCGCTTCCGCGCAGGTTTGGGCCGGAAAGCGCATAGGCGATGGCGCGATCTTTCGGGATCACGCCGATATCGCGGGTGCGGTCGACGAAAATCTTGTTCCGCGTCAGCAGGCGATCAATCTCGTCGAGTTGAGGGATGAAGCCGTCGAGAAAGGTTGCAAGCTGCGGGATGAACGGTTCCGGCAAATCGCGAATCTGCCCGCCGACCCGCGTGTAGGAGGTGGTGAAACGCGCACCGGTCAGGAGCTCGAACAAATTATAAAGCTTCTCGCGTTCGGTAAAGGTGTAGAGAAAAACGGTCATCGCGCCAAGGTCGAGCGCCATCGCGCCGAGGCCGATGAGATGGGAGGAGATGCGCGAAGTTTCGCAGCAGATGACGCGGATGGCTTTGCCGCGCGGCGGCAGTTCCCAGCTCATCAGTTTTTCGACGGCCAGCGCGTAGGCGACGTTGTTCGAGAGCGGGGCGAGATAATCGAGCCGGTCGGTGTAGGGGACAAACTGATTATATTGCATGTTTTCGGCGATCTTCTCGTCGCCGCGGTGGAGGTAGCCGATGTGCGGCGTCGCCTTGGTCACCAGTTCACCATCCAACTCGAAGACGAGGCGCAGGACGCCGTGCGTCGCGGGATGGGACGGACCCATGTTGAGCACCATTTTTTCCCCGATCTGATCTTCGTCCGGCGTGGTCGCGGCCTGCTCGTGAAGGGTGCGAGCGAGAGGATCGGGTCCTGCGATTTCTCGGGTCTCGACCGGCATCCATGAAGATGAATTGCCAATTGCCAATTGCCAAACGGGAAAGCGAGATATCTGAGGACAGCAGGAGGGAGAATCTCTGAGGAAAGCGCGAACGCAGGAAGAAGAAGGAGAGAATTTGTTTTAGCAGGGTGCGCCTGCCGGCTCATTCCACGGCCTTTCCTGCTTTCTTGATTTCCCGAGAGATGTCTGGTTGATCTCTGTTTATGAGCAGAAAAATTGCACTCCTCTTCGCCGGGCAAGGCGCGCAGACGGTCGGAATGGGCCGGGACCTCGCGGCGGAATTCCCCGAGGCGGCCGACTTGTTTGAACGTGCGGATGCCGCGCTTGGCCGCAAGCTAAGCGATATCGCCTGGCACGGGCCGGTCGAGGAACTGACCCGGACTTCCAACTGCCAGCCTGCGCTTTACATTTACGGACTCGCCTGCCTGAGCGTGCTGCGTGATATCGCGGGCATGTTCCCCGTGACCGCGGCAGCTGGTTTGTCTTTAGGCGAATGGACTGCGCATGCCGCGGCGGGAACGTTTTCTTTTGAAGATGGGCTGCATCTTGTCGAGCAACGCGGCCGCTTCATGGAGGCCGCCTGCGAAGCGACTTCCGGCGCGATGGCGGCGATGATCGGCGCCGACGAATCGGCCGTTCGAACACTGGCCGCCGACACCGATGTCGACGTGGCGAATCTCAATGCGCCGGGCCAGATCGTGATCTCCGGCGAGCGTGCAAAAGTCGAGCTGGCGGTCGGTCTTGCGAAGGAGCACGGCATTCGGCGCGCGACCCTCCTGAACGTGGCCGGCGCTTACCACTCGCGTTTGATGGAGAGCGCTTATGTGCAGGTTGGCGAGGCGCTGCTCGAGGTGATTTTGCAAAAACCGGCCTTCCCCGTCATCAGCAACGTCACCGGTAGCCAGGTGGAATCAGCTGATGAAATCCGCCGCACCTTGCAGGATCAGGTTACCGCTACAGTGTGCTGGACCGATTGCATGGAGCGCATGCTGGCGATGGGGTGCGATCTTTTTCTCGAGCTCGGGCCCGGCGGCGTATTGGCCGGGCTGATGCAACGAACGCGCAAGGGCACGGAGGTCCCGAGTGTGAGCGATGTCGCTTCCCTCCAGCAGTGCGCCGAGAAACTACGGGAAGTTCATCCTCCCGCCTGAGAGCACGTCTCCGCTTCCTCATGTCTGCGTCCATGCTCGCTTGCACTCCCGTTTACTTCTGCTAAGACCGGGACTCCCTTGATGAATCTGCCGCTCCTGACTTCGCGCTCCCGCGTGATGCTTTTCGCTCCTCACCCCGATGACGAATCTCTCGCGACCGGTGTTTATCTCCAGCGCGCCACCGCGGCTGGCGCGGCCGTGCGGGTTGTCTATGCGACCAGCGGCGAAAACAACTGCTGGCCGCAGCGTCTGCTTGAACGCAAAATTCGACTGTGCGAAATGGATCGGCGCCGCTGGGCCGCGCGGCGGCAGGCCGAATCGCTCGCCGCCCTCCGAATCCTGGGTATCGCCGCCGAAAACGTCGAGTTCCTTTCCTTGCCGGATCAAGGGGTGACCAATCTGTTACTCAGAGGCTGCAAGGAAACAACGCGCCGGCTCGGCCTTGCGCTTGCGGCCTGGCGACCGACGCATCTTCTTCTCCCATCCGCGCGCGACACGCATCCCGACCACAGCGGCCTGGCCGTTTTTCTCCGCTTGGTCATCAAAGATTATCTGCCGCTGCCGTGGCAAATCACGCAGCTCCATTATCTCGTGCACGGTGCGAGCGGATCCTTCGCGCACCAGGCGTCCGATCTCGCGCACAATTCGATGGAACGAAAGGCGAAGCGGCGTGCTATCCTCTGCCACGCCACGCAGGTCGCTTTTTCGCGCCGGCGCTTCCTTTCTTACGCCCGGCGGCCGGAGCGGTTCGTTGTCGGCCAGGAAAAAATGGCGCCGATCTGTGATGGACCGATCCGATCTTTCACGCGCGCCCGCGGCCGGCTCTGGTTGCAGGTTTCCTTCACCCTCAAGCCGCTGCGCGCCGAAGAAACTTCGCTTTACGTTATCGGCCACGCTGCGGCCGGCGGCCCGCGCCGCCTGCGCGCGACGCTCCCCGGACGCAGCACGCGGATCAACCTGATCGATTGCGCAAGCGGCGCGATATCCAGTGTTGGGCACTATCGTGGTGACGCGTTCAAAGCAGAAATCTCGCTGCCTTTGATTGGGTTCGCCGTCCACCAGCCGATTTTTGTGAAACTCAATCGGTTTGTTTGGTTTTTCGACGAGGCCGGATGGGTCGAGATCCCATCGCTCGTCGTCGAGGCGACGGCGACGCTCCCGCAGCTTGCCGTTGCCTGACGAATAGCGATTTTCAAATCATGACACTTGCCCAACGAATCGATTCCGACCTGAAAGATGCGCTCCGCGCCAGGGACGCGTCCCGGCTCGGAGTGCTCCGCATGTTGAAATCAGCGCTCAAGTACGCTGCGATCGAGAATTCTGGCGCGGGAGGCGAGCTCAACGAGGTCGAGGCGACGCAGGTTATCCGCAAACAGGTGAAGCAGCGCCAGGACTCGGTCGAAAGCTTCGAGAAAGGCGGCCGGGCCGAGTTGGCCGAAAAGGAGAAAGGCGAAATCGCGATCCTGAACAGTTATCTCCCGGCTGCGATGAGCGCCGACGATATTGCCCGGCTGGTGAAAGAAAGCATCATTGAGGTCGGCGCCACTTCGCGCGCGCAGATGGGCGCAGTCATGAAAGCGCTGGGACCGAAAGTCGGGGGTCGTGCCGATGGCAAGACGCTCAGCCAGGAAGTGCAGCGGCAGTTGAGCTCGTGATTCGTTAAATCGTCAAGAACGTGAATCGATGTAACGACGTAACGCTGCAACCCTTTAACCCTTCAACGCTCCCACCATGCTAACCGCCATCATCGTTGCCGGTGGCAGTAGCCAGCGCATGGGCTTCGACAAGCTTTTCGCCCCGCTCGACGGCCAGCCGGTCGTCGCGCATTCGATCGCCGCCTTCCAGCAAACCGAATCCGTGACCGGGATCGTGCTCGTGGCCCACGCTGAGCGTCTTTCGGCCTGCGAAAACCTGGTCGATAGTCATGGTTTCCAAAAGGTAACGGCTGTGATTCCGGGCGGTGTTCGCCGGCAGGATTCCGTCCTCCGTGGCCTGGAGCAGGTCGCCGCAGCCTCTCCCTTCGTCGCGGTGCATGACGCCGCTCGTCCGCTCGTCAGGCCGGATTTGGTCGAGCGTATTTTCGAGTTGGCACGCACTCATGGCGGAGCGGCGAGCGCAGCGCCCGTGATCGACACCTTGAAGCGGGTCGATCAAGATCACGTCGTAGTCGGCTGCGTCGAACGAACGAATCTTTTTGCCGTGCAGACGCCGCAGATTTTCCGCCGCGATCTCCTGCAAAAAGCCTATCGAGCCGTCTTTGACGCCGCGCTCGAGGTCACCGACGAAATTTCCGCAGTCGAGCGGGTCGGGGGCAAAGTGGTTCTCGTGCCTAACGACGAGCCAAATTTCAAGATTACCTATCCCGCCGATCTTCCCTTGGCGGAATTCATCCTCCGCCAGCGGGCACAACAGGCTTAGCCCATTACCGGGAAGGGTAGCCCGGTCCTGCTCAATCCCCCCGTGTGGCTGCCGGTTCGCGAGAGCCCACAACCGGCGTGCCTCGTTTCGGACGGAAATTCGAGTGTGCTCTCGCCCGCTCGCCTCGCGACAATGCGCGCGGATCGGTTACCATCAAGTTATGAGCGTGCAGGTTTACGGGATGAATCACATTGCGATCGAGGTGGACGATGTGGCGAAAGCGGTGGCGTTCTACGAGGACGTTTTCAATCTCGAGAAAATGAACGAAGGGGAAGGCGACGCCTTTTTCAAAATCGGCCAGCATCAATTCCTTGCGATCTTCAAGGTCCACAAACTGCAGCCGGACCGGACCAGGCATTTCGGACTTATCGTGCGCGACGAAGCACAGCTCAGCGAAGTGCGGGAGAAGGTAACAAGGAAGTACGGCCTCAAATTGATCCCAGGGTTTCGCTGCGACTTCCACGATCCTTTCGGCAACCGCCTCCAGGTCGTCGACCTGCACGATGAATCGTTAGTCTGGCTCCTGCCTTACCAGGAGGTGCAGAAAGCCGGGATAAAATTCGCCGATTCAAAATAGGGTGAACTGATCTTTAAGGGCCGCAGAAATGGCCCCGGCGGCCTCGCAAATTTTCTATCAGGTCGCCGCTACTTTGACTATGGGAGGGTGGTGCAGAGTTGGTGTTATCCTGGTTGCCGAAAATTGGCGCGCGCGATCTTCTGGCCGTTCATTCGTTTGCAGATTTGGCGAATTCCCGGTGCGATGGAACCCGGTGGCGCCGCGGTCGTGGTCGCCAATCACATCTCACATTTCGATCCCTTCCCCTTGGCGTTTGCTTTCAAGCGAACGATCGATTGGATGACGACCGAGGAATTCTACGCCAACCGGCTGGTCGGCGCCTGGCTGCGCGCGGTCAATACCTTTCCGGTCAACCGTTCGCGGCCCGACCGGCGCGCATTGCGACTCGGTGTGGAGCGGCTGCATGCCGGCCGGATGGTGGGCATGTTTCCGGAAGGCGGCATTCGCGCGGGCGCTTCTTCCATTCTGCAAGGGGCTGCGCCCAAGAGCGGTGCCACCGCGCTGGCCCGGTTGGCGGGCGTTCCGATCATTCCGTGTGTGGTTCTTGGGACCGACCGCCTTTACGCAAAGAGAAGTTGGCGGCCCGGCCCGCCGCGTACTCCAGTATGGGTTGCGATCGGTGCACCGCTCTCCGTCGCGGGAATGAACGGCGACGAGGCTGAGGCGCTCATGACGGCTGGCGTGCGGGATTTGTGCGCGGCGGCCGTCGCGCACTTTTCGCTGGGACCGGATGATTTGCCGGCTACGCCACAGCATCGCAAGGGGCGCGACGCGGCGGAGGTAGCCTAACGATTATGAGAGCGCTTCTGCATCGTGGTTTCGGGCTGGCGGTCGATCAAATGTTGTGCGGCGCCCTGGCCATCCTGCACTGCCGCCACGCCCGGCGCGTCTCGACTCGGGCCGCCGCCGAGAAGTATTTCGTGGCCTGCGAACGACAGACGCGGGCCGAGCATTTTGCGCTGCCGTCGGCGATGGAGGATTTTCGCGAGCTGGCCCCGGACACCATTAGTTGGCGGAGCCCGGCGGTGTCGGTCGCTGAGTTTCCCGGCAATGGACGCGCCCGCGCCATCCTTTATCGGGTGCAAACGGATGGCCCGACCGTGATCATGTTGCACGCCTTGATGTCGGTCTCGACGGCCGGTTACGGCCGCTGGGCGCGGCGTTTCAATTCGTTAGGCTGGAACGCCGTGTTTGTGCATTTGCCGTTTCATTATTCGCGCCGGCCACCCGGCCATCTCAACGGTGAGCTATGCTTTACGGCCGATCTTGTCCTGACCGGTGACACGGTGCGACAGGCAGTGGTCGAGATTCGGCAACTCATGGCGTGGCTACGTGCGCAAGGCGGGAGGGAGTTTGGGTTACTGGGAACGAGCTACGGTGGCTGGGTGGCAGCGCTCCTCGCTTCACTCGAGCCGGACCTGCGGTTTCTCGCCCTCCTCGCTCCGATGGTAAACATCGGCCACGCTTTGTACGAGGGTCCGACCAGTTGGGCCATCCGCGGGCATCTTGCCCGGGCCGGATTGGAACGCCCGCTCCTGGATCGTCACGCGCATCTTTCCTCGCCATATTTCGCGCCGCCGGCGGGCGACGCCGGCCAGCGGACGGTCATCATCGGCGGAGCCTTCGACCGGATCGTGCGGTCGAGTGACCTTGACGCGTTACGCGCGGCATGGCCGGGCTCCGAGCTGGTCATGCTGCCGCAGGCACATTTTGGTTATGGCATGATCCCACGGGCGATCGAGTGGTTAGGTAGGCGCGGCTTGCTGGCGAATGAACCGGGGATTTTCGACAGCCTTTGTCGTTAGGCTGGAGCGACTCATGTTCGCCTTGACGGCTAGCCCAAGTACTTAGAGACGAGGGGTAGAAGGGTCTTAACGTCCGCAGGTTTGAAGAGCCGGCTCTTGAGGCGTCCTGGTGGCGGCGGGAAGTCTTGCCGGTGCAGAATCTCGCCATTTTTCCAGACCCAGGCGTCTTCGTTGTAGGGGCCGACTCTGCGCGGGTCGCTCCAGGTATGAATGGAGATGAGGCGGTTGGTGAGCGCGGCAGCGATGTGCATCGGCCCGCTGTCGACGCTGATCGTGAACCGCGCCCGGCGGATGAGCCAGATGAGTTGCAGGACGGTGGTGTGATTGAGCAGGTTGACACAATTGTCCGGAACCGGGATTTCGCGTTTTGTCAGGCCAACGAGCACGACACGATGCGGGGCAAGCGCCCGGCAGAATTCCTCCACTGCCGGACGGCTGAGCGATTTGCGCCGTCCGCGCGAGAAAGGATGAAGCAGGAGAAAGGGCGCGTCCTCATCGAAGCGCGCGATCGAGTCACCGCTCGGCAATGGAAAGCGCAGGGGACGCGTGACCGGCACACCGAAGGCTTCGACGAGCTTGAGGTAACGCTCGACGGCGTGCGCGCGCCGATCGACCCGTGCGATGCGCTGATAGAAAAAACGCGCACCTTCCCGCGCATCGCTCATACCATAGAAGTCGCGCGGATGGCTCGACTTCCCTATGAATGCGCTCCGCAACAGACCTTGAAAATCGAGAGCGACATCTGGCTGCAGCCGGGCGGTCTGGCGCAACCAGGGCAAGAGATGCTTGGACATCCCGAAGCCGCCGAGGTCGCCTCGCGGGAAAATGTGGACATGGTCAACGCTCCGGTTGCCCCGCAGCAGCGTCGCCCATTCTGGGTTGATGACCCAGGTGATGTCAGCCTCGGGATAAGCGTCCCGGATCAGAGCCGCAGCCGGCAGGGTATGGACGATGTCGCCTAACGAACTCGGTTTGATGATGAGGATGGAACCAATGGCTGATTTCAAATTGACCTCTCGCCCCGCGTCGCGTGGGATGATTTCCAATCAGCAATCAGAAATCCGCAACTCTTCTTATCGCCCTACCGCCAGACGGTCCGCCAGGCGATCGGGCAAGCCGGCGTCGCGAATTTTTTTCTGGGCGGTCGCCAGGTCGTATTTCACCCGGCGTTGCTCGACCACCTGGCGATCGACGTGATAAACGCCGTAGGCGGCGCGCCAGTCGCGGTCGCGCGGCTGGCCGATGCTGCCGGGGTTAATGAAATATTTCCTTCCCGCGTCGAGGACGATCTGCCCGACGGCGATTCGGCGCACCTGGTCGTCGCGCACAAACGCGGTCGGCCAATGGGTATGGCCGAAAAAACAGAGCGGCGTGTCCTGGCAGGCGAAGCTCGCGCTCGCGTCGAGATCGTTGAAAACGTAGCCCCATTGCGCCGGGGTATCGAGGGTAGCGTGGACGATGGTGAAGTCGCCCACTTGTCTCGTTAGGCGAAGGTTGGAGAGCCAGGCTTTGTCTTCGGCGGAGAGGTGTTCGCGCGTCCATGCGATCGCTTCTTCGGCGAGTTCGTTGAAGCCCTCGGTCGAGGTGACAATCGAGGCTTGCTCGTCATGATTTCCTTTCACAACCGGGCAGCCCAGCTCCCGGATGCGCTGCACGCATTCACCTGGGTTGGCGTTGTAACCGACGATATCGCCGAGACAGACAAAGTCCGTGCAAGCCTGCTCGCGCGTGTCCGCCAGCACCGCGTCGAGCGCCTCGAGGTTCGCATGGATGTCGCTGAGAATGGCGTAACGCATTGGTCGAAAGGTTACATCTGTGGGTCAGGAATCCGTTGTTGCAATGGGATATCGAGTTTTTCTTCGAGAAATTTCAGGCGCTTGAGCAGGGTCGGCAGCCGCTCATGCTCGCCGCGGTCATAGAGCGCGTGCAGGGCCTGATACGCCGCGCGCTCGCGCCCGGGCACATGGGAAAGCTCGTAGGCGGCGAAGCGTTTGTCATATTCCGGCGCGCCCGGGAGTGAGGCCGCCTTTGCGTAATAGCGGGCCGCGCTGGCGTGGTCTTTCAGTTTCTCCCGGTAGAGCCGAGCGAGCGATTCGTAGAGCTGCGGGCGCTCGGGATTATTCCTGATCCCGCGCTCGAGGAAATCTTTTCCGAGAGCAAAATACTCGCGCTCCGCTTTGCGGCGCAGGGCCTCGTCAGGCTGGGAAGCATTGTTGAGCGCGGCGACGCTGGCGTTCCAGGCCATATGCCAGGCAGCCATGTCCCAGAAGAGGATGGAACGGGGCTGAAGAGTGGTCGCTTCACGAAAGAGGAGAAGCACCCGCCCCCATTGCGTTCGCTCCCAGGCCACATGCGCCTGGATGAAAACGAAGTCCGCGACCAATGAACGAAAGCCGCTCAGCGCCGCCAGAAAAGCGAGCTGCCCGATTTGATCGCGCAGAGCAAGATCGAGCTGGGCCCGGTGAAAATGGGCGCCGCGCTCTTTCGCGGTCAAGGCCGACTCGATCGGCAGGCGGAGCGCGCCGAAAGCGAGCACGAGAAGGGCAACAATGACTCCGCGCATCATAGTTCTCTCCCCTGAAAAGCGATCCAGGCGAAGAAAAGATAGACCGAAGTGTAGACGCAGCCCAGGACGGCGGTCTGGGCGAAGAGTGTCATGGGGATCGCCCTCCCGGCGACCATGTCGTCAACGAAATTGAAAAGCTGGAGGTCGGGGAAGACGAGAGCGACCAAACCAAGAAAGAGGTGCGCGAGCCATCCGCCGTGTGCCTGGAGCCAGTAGGCGCGCGCCGTCGCCTGGAGATGGCCAATGAAATAGACGACGGCCATGACCACGACGGTAAAGATGTTTGAGGTCGCAAAAGTGGAGACGAAAAGGGTGAGCGAAGCGAGGATTGCGGCCTTGAAATAAATCAGCGCGATACCTGGGAAGAGGTTGGCGTTAAAGGCGGAGGCTCTGAGGTCGCGGATCGCGATCTCAACCTGCGCGGGAGGAAGTCCGGCGCCGGAGCGCAGCGTCTCGCCGAGCAGGATTTGCTCCCTAACGAAAAGCAGCCCGAGAAAAAGCGCGCTCATCGCGACCATGCTGAGGGCGAGGAGGAGAAGCACGCCGGCCAGTTTGCCGATGAGGTATTCGTAACGCGGGACCGGTTTGGCGAGGATCGTGTGGATGGTGCGCTCCTCGAGGTCGCGCGGGATAAGCTGGGCCGTGGCCACGATCGCGAGGAGCGAGCTAAAGAGACTCATCGCCCCTAACGAGACGTCTTTCAGGATTTGAAACTCCTCCTGGAAAGCGAGCTGGGCCAGAAAGACCGAACTGCCGATCAGGAGAAGGGCGAAAAGGAAAAGGACGTAGAAGACCCTTAGCCTGACAAGCCCAGTAAAGGTGTTGACGGTGAGGGCCGCGACCCGCGCAAACGAGAATGAACGGTGTTTCACATCAGGGGGGAGAAGTTGGTCTGGCACCGGATCTCATTTCTCCCCGGCAGATTTGGTCGCCTCGAGGAACAATCTCTCGAGCGTGGTCTGCGGCCGCCGCTGTTCGACCAGGCGGTGCTGGATTTGCCGAGCAGCGCCGTGATTTGCGCCAGGATCTCCGGGGTGGCATTCTCCAGGATCAGCTCAGTTTGGTCTTCGATCGCCAGCAGTTCCTCCACCCGTCCTTCCCTTACGAGAACGCCCTGCGCGAGAATGCTGACACGATCACAGATTTCCTGCACCTGCGCGAGGAGATGGGACGAGAGCAGCACGGTGACGCCGCGCCCTTTCAGGTCCAGGATCAGATCGCGGATCTGGCGTGAGCCCGCCGGGTCGACGCCGGCGGTCGGCTCGTCGAGCACGACCAGTCTCGGCTCGTGGATGAGCGCCTGCGCGAGGCCGATCCGTTGCAGCATTCCCTTGGAATAACCGCTCAGCCGGCGATCCCGCGCCTCCTCCAGCCTAACGAGAGCGAGTAATTCGTTCGTCCGCGCCTGCAAGTGCCGTCCGCCCAGGCCGCTGAGTTTGCCGTAGAAACGCAGCGTCTCTTCGCCCGTGAGGTATTTGTAGAAATAGGGATTCTCCGGCAGGAACCCGACAGCTTCCCGACTGGCCACGTCCTCGCTGTCACGCCCGAAGATTCTGGTCGCGCCGGCGGTTGGCGAGACAAGACCGAGAATAATTTTGAGAGTCGTGCTCTTGCCCGATCCGTTAGGGCCGAGCAATCCGTAGACCTGCCCGGGCGCGACCTCCAGGTCCAGCCCGCGCACCGCGGTCAGCTTCATCCGCCGAAACGGACTCCGGAAAACTTTCGTGAGACCGTGGACGGCCACTGCCGGCTCAATCATGGCGAATCTCGAAACCGCGTGCGCACGGCGGTTGCGGCGGGATCGACACCGTCTGTTTGCGAATGTGCGCGCGCAGCTCGCTCTGTCCGATCGCCTCGATGAAAGCGCGCACTTCGCTCTCCTCGCCGCCAGCCTGCAATTCGACCCGGCCGTCCGGCAGGTTGCGCACCCAGCCCGTGACGTCGAAGCCTGTGGCGACATGTTTAACCGACCATCGAAAGCCGACTCCCTGGACGTTGCCTTCGAAGAAAACCTGGAGAGAGAACATAAGCCGGTCTGGCAATCGTAAACGTCTCGGCTGTTTTGTCATCCGCGGATCGAGCGGATGATCGCTCCGAGTCGAGTCGCGCGCTTTTCGCGTGCCTCCCCCGGAAGGCTTTCGCCTAACGAGATGCCTGGCTCGGCGCGAGCCTAATACCGGAAAGCCGGCGTCGGGCTGGATTCCGGCAACGGCTCCGGGGGCGCGATCAGGCGCGGGTCATTGGAGTCGAGCCCAAACTCTCCACTCTGGCTGGCCAGGGCCTGCGGCGTGGGCGGAGCCAGCTTCTCCGCCACGAGCGTAGCCGCGGCCGGACGGATATCTTCGCTCGCGACGTAGCCGCTCTCGCCATCCTGCAATTGCACTTTCACGTAGCCAAAGGAGGGCCGGATTATTTTCATGATCGAATCCTTCGGCAGTTGTGCGTCGGGTCCATTGCCCTGTTGCGGGCCGTAGTGATAAAACGGCGTTTTCTCGGCCACGACGGAATACCAGCCGCCGGTCGTACCGGCAAGCGGGCCTGATTTTCCTGCGGAAGCGCAGCCGGACGCGAACAGTGCAAAAACAGCGGGCGGGAGAAGAAAGAGAAACTTTATTTGTAACTGTAAACCAAACATACTCCCGCCGCCTCGCCCTCTTCCAGGCGGACTCGGATGAAATACTCGCCGCTGCTGGTCACAGAAAGCCCAGCAGCCGCTTTTGTGCCGGAGTCGTATTTATCTGCTTTCACCGGCGCCCCGGTTTCGTCGAAAATCTCGACCGAAACCTTTTTTGCCTTATCGGTCGCGCCGGCGGAAAACCAATACTGGTTGCCGGCGTAAAGGTTGACTGCGATCAGCGCGCTCTCGTGGGGCGCGAGGGTGGCCGACCAATGTCCATCCCGCAGCTTGAAGCCGTCGTTGGAGAATGCGCCCGCCAGGTCGAGCGCCATCTGCCGCGCTGCCACTTCCTGATCGGTCTCGGCCAGCGCGGGAGCTACCATGGCCAAAGCGAGGACCGTCGTTAGGCAAAAACGTGACCAGGGACGCATCATGGCTCCTTCTTCTGTATTTCCTGCATCAGCTTGTTCACGCTCTCGTTCAGCTTCTGTACTTCCGCGAGCGACAGGCCCTGGCCAAATGGTTTGGCCACGATCTGTTCAATCCCGCCCAACTGAGCATCGACGCTTTTCACCAGCGGGTCGTTCTGCAGCTCAGGAGAAACCTGGCCGATCTTTGAACGGATGAAGCGGAGCAACTCGGGCTGACGCAGAATCTGCCCGAGCTTTTCGTCATAGTTTTTCGCGATCAGCCCGCTCACCACCTGGGTGCCGCGAATCCAGCCACCGAGACTAACGAGAATGACGAGGTCCTGGTCGCGGTGCGATTGCATCGAGGCTTTGACCTCGTTTTGGGTCGCTTCGAGTTCCTCCTGGAGCGCGGCCCATTCGTCGTTTTCCGCGAATTGACTGATGCTGTTCCCGCGCGCCAGGATGTTTTCGCTCACTCCCAGAGCCTTCGCCATTTTCACCACGTCGCCGCCGGTATTTTTCACCTGTTGGGTATCCTGGGCTTCGACCGCGATGAAACCGTCGGCGATCAGGCCGCCGAGGTTAAGCGCGATCTGCGCGCGGGTTTTGTAATTCATCGGGATCGGTCCGCGGTAACGCGAGGCCCAGTCCGGTTTCGCCGGTTTGGCAAGGGCGGCAAAGAGCTCGCCCGGCGTCGGGATAGTGACCGAGTCCATCTTGATCGCCTGCGCGATTTGCTCCGGAGAAAGTCCAGTCGGGGCGGGCGAGCCGGGGGGCGACGGAGCGGCCAAGACGGCGCTGCTCATCAGCAATAAGAGAATCGCAGCGCTCACATTCCGAACGAACATGACGGCAGATTAGCCATGCCGACCGGCAATGCCAGTCCGAAATATTTTCGAGGGCGGGACTCGAGCTCTGAGCGAACGCACTCCGCCCGTATTTCTTGACATTCGGAAGAGATTTTGAGCATTCTCAGCGAATGAGAACGCGCAAACTCCGCGAGAAAGTTGCCAGGGTTCCCCGTTCCCGCTGGCTCGCGTATGCCACGGCCAGCGCGGCCAGCATGCTCGCCGGCGGTCGATCCGCGGAAGGGGCAATCCATTATTCTGGCCTGCTCGATGTAACCATTCCCGGCTCCGGATTCCACCGCGTCAGGTTGCCACTGGATCAGCCCGGCGATTCCATCGCCTTTGAACACCGCTCATCCATCTTTGGGTTCCCCGACGAATGGGCCGGTTTCAAACCCGCGGGCCGCGCGGGCGCTTCTTTTCGAGGAAATTCCGCGCTCGGTCTGAGTTATGTATACAAATTGCAACGCGGCGAATTTGTATCCACTGGTCGCTTTAACACGGTTGTTGCGAACTCCGGCTTTGGAGAACTCGCCGGTGAATTCTCCGGCTACTTCGTTGGTCGTGGCATTGGATTTGTCGGGTTCTCCTTCAACGGCGGCTCGGGGAAACAATACGGCTGGGCGCGCGTCTTCATGAGTGGTTATCAGCGAGGCAACGGCTTTAAAGTTTTGGACTACGCCTACGCCGATCCGGGCGAGCCGATCCAGGTGGGCCAAACGTCGAGCGATGAACAGGAGACGCCCGCGCTCGGCTCACTTGGCTTGCTTGCGGCAGGAGCCGCTGGTCTTGTCATCTGGCGAAGGCATCGTGCGCAGAAGACAGCGTCCTAAGCTAAGAGCTTGAAGCGGGCTTTGTAGTCTGCGCCGGCACGGAGAAAGAGTTCGCTTGTCGTTTGGATTGTGACGGAGGCGACATCGTGCTTGACTTTTCCGGGCGAGATTCTCACAACTCAGCCCATGAAAAGTACCCCAGCGAAACGCCGAGCGAGTTCCATTTCGAAAGCGCGTTGGGTCGCGTACGCGACCGCGAGCGCGGCCAGCATGTGCGCTGGCAGTCAATGTGCGGAAGCAGCGATCCATTATTCCGGACTGCTGGATGTAACCATTCCCGGCTCCGGATTCCACCGCGTCAGGTTTCCATTGGATCAGCCGGGGGATTCCATCGCCTTCGAACACCTTGAAATAGCCTTCAATGGGCTCAGACACGATTTCGCCGGCTTCAAAGCAACTGGCATCGTGGGCGGTTCTTTCCGCGGTGAAGGCGCCCTCGATTATAGCTATGTCTACAAATTGCAGCGCGGCGAATTTGTATCAAGTGGTAACTTTGCCACCGCGACCCAACAAGCGTCCGGCTTTGGACTCCTCGCCGGTGTCTTCTCAGGATACTTCGTTGGTCGCGGTATCGGATTTATCGGGTTCTCCTTCAACGGCGGCTCCGGGAAACAATACGGCTGGGCGCGCGTCTTTATGAGCGGCTATGAGCGAGGCAACGGCTTCAAGGTTTTGGATTACGCCTACGCCGATCCCGGCGAATCGATCCAGGTTGGCCAAACATCAAGCGATGAGACGCGGAAAGCAGAGATGGGTTCGTTAGGGCTTCTCGCGGCCGGTGCGGCTGGTCTCGTCGCGTGGCGTAAGCATCGTTCGCAGACCTCCGTGTCATAGGGGTTAAGGCAGGCGTCCTGGTCTTCGTCAGGCCCGAGACGAAATTGTGCTCGACTTTTCTCGGCGAGGTTCTCACACTCCAAGCCATGAAAGCGTCCCGCAAGAAACGCCATGCGAACTCCATTTCGAACGCGCGCTGGGTCGCTTATGCGACCGCGAGCGCGGCCAGCATGTGTGCTGGCAGTCAATCCGCGGAAGCGGCGATCCATTATTCGGGGCTGTTAAACATAACTATCCCGGGGCATGGATTCCACCTAGTCAAGCTGCCGCTGGATCAGCCCGGCGATTCCATCGCCTTTGAGCATCGGTCAACGATCTTTCAAAACCAGGATCAATGGGCCGGCTTCCAGGCGCGCGGTCTCAAGAGCGGATCTTTTGGCGGGATCTCCTTCGACATAGATTACTATTATGTGCTGAAGTTAACGCGCGGCGATTTTGTTTCGGCGGGTCCCTTCAATACCAGATCGAAAAGGGAATTATCCGGCTTTGGAGCACTCGCCGGTGTCTTCTCAGGATACTTCGTCAATCGCGGGATCGGATTTGTCGGGTTCTCCTTCAACGGCGGCGCGGGGAAACAATACGGCTGGGCGCGTGTCTTTATGAGCGGCTATCAGCGAGGCAACGGTTTCAAGGTTTTGGATTACGCCTACGCCGACCCCGGCGAATCCATTCAGGTCGGCCAAACGTCGAGCGATGAACAGGAGACGCCCGCGCTCGGCTCACTTGGCTTGCTTGCGACAGGAGCCGCCGGCCTTGTCATCTGGCGCAAGCGGCGATTGGGCAACGGGTCGCAGACCTAAGTTGCCCTTATGCAAGTGTAACGAAGCGCGCAGCAGACGCCATCCGCCGAAAAAAGAATTGACTTCTTTGCTCGATTTTG
Source organism: Chthoniobacterales bacterium (assembly GCA_050736975.1). Lineage (GTDB taxonomy): Bacteria > Verrucomicrobiota > Verrucomicrobiia > Chthoniobacterales > UBA10450 > Palsa-1392. The sequence continues at coordinate 37,805 of JBOHXL010000141.1, forward strand.
GCGAACTGCGGGGCATGAAAAGAAGCAGCCGGACCAGATCATTCCTCGTTTCGAACCCCAGATGGCTCGCCTATGTCACTGCTGGTGCTGCGACGGCAATTGCCGGCGCGCGATATGCCGAGGCCGAGATTCATTACTCAGGTCAAAGCATCAGACTCAGGGGTGATGTTGCGGTTGACCTCCCGCTCAGCAATGGAGCATCGCTGGTATTCCAACTTATTGGGAGAGGAACTACCTACCAGCAGGAGGCGACTTTCAAGATCCAGGGAGCAATCTCCGGATCGGCGCGCGCATACGGCTCCCTGACGCAAGGAGGGAGGAACCTACTCTCGAAGCTCTATCCCAATGATGTGGTCTCCAACGGTCCATTCAGCTCGGTCGGAGGCAGTCCAGGGTTCGGAGTTCTGTTCAGTTCTGACGCTGGCCAATTTTTCCCCGACGGAGGGATCGTCGGCTTTAGATTCGATACTGGCAGGGGCACTCAATATGGCTGGGCGCGAGTAAGAACGGATCGTGTTTTTCGTACCCACGAACATTATCACATGATCGTGGAAGACTATGCCTGGGCCGACCCAGGCGAGAGTATTCAGGCTGGCCAAAAGCATTCCGCGCCGCAACAAGCCGACGCTCTTTCCAAGAAAGGGTCGCTCGGACTCCTGGCGGCCGGCGCGCGAGGTTTGACCGTCTGGCGGGCAGCGCGGGCACAAACTAACGGTCACCCGAACCCGCCGATCCCATTTCGGTGAAACCCGGCCCGTGAGACAAATCGGCGATGGCGTCCGACCTTCGGAGTAATGATGAATCTCTAATCATTCCGGTCCCGGAGTCTCCATTTCCCTCACAGCGAGTGATTCTCATTATGATCTTCTTTCGTTGAAAAGGATTAACTCCGTTTCAGTCATTTCGGTATTCTGTTCCCATGAAAAAGAACTGCCGGAGGACCGTGCTGACGATTTCGAATTCCCGATGGCTCGCTTATGCGACGGCGGGCGCCGCCAGTGCTCTCGTCGGGACGCCACATGCTGAAGCGGAGATTCATTACTCGGGGCAAATCCACGCGACCATTGAGGGGTCGGGGGCCCATGTGCAGCTTCCACTCAGTCATCGGATATCGCTTTTCTTCGACGAGTTTACGAGCGGAGGCCCTTCTTTCTATTCCTCAGCCTTCTTCCTGATCAAAGGCAGAGGTGTAGTATCGGGTGGCGCTCGCGCCTACCAAACAAATACGAGAACTCAGCTACTATCGAATCTTCAGTCGGGCAGTCCGATCTCGAGCGGGAAGTTCGGCTCGGTCGCGGGACAGCCCGGAATCGGTGAGTTAAAGGGGGCTTACTGGACTGGCCGATTTCTCGACGACGGTCGAGGCATCATCGGGTTTAAGTTCAATAGCGGGGCCGGCACTCAGTATGGTTGGGTCCGAGTAAAGGTGAGCCATTTCAAGGGATTCAAATATCGCTACGTGATAGAGGACTATGCATGGGGAGACGTGGGCGATAGCATCAAAGCGGGACAAAAGCGTTCTCAGCAGGACACAACCACCGCGGAATCCGTGTCGGGCTCGCTGGGGGTGCTTGCCTGCGGCGGAGCGGGCCTTGAGGCCTGGCGCAACGAACGTGCGCGGGCTGGGGCGAGCCGGCAGGGCCATTGATCGCAATTGGCCGGAGGCAGTTTTCTCCTCATCGGCTGGGACGCGGCGAACTGGGACAAACACCCTCTGAAGCCTTACACAAAATTCGTGACGCCACCTGGGGTGACATCCCGACAAAACAGAGTTGACTTCGGCGGACCTGTTTGGTCACATGAGCCCATGAAATCGATACCGGCGGATGGCAAGGCGTTTGAAAAGAAGAGAACGCGGAGCAGTTCGATCGCCAGCGATCGCTGGGCTGCTTACGCCGCAGCCGGGGTCGCGAGCATGGTGGCGGTCTCGCCATCAGCGGAAGCGGAAGTTCACTATTCCGGCATCGTGAATTACGACTTCGCGGCTCATGGTGGTCAGGGGAGTTTTCCTCTCGATCCGGGCGTGAATCTGGCGATGCGAGTCGGAATTCCGCAAGGCACTAGCAGTCAACCTTTTGGGCATGTTTTTGTGGGCGGCGCGAGCGCGAACGGCGCTTTCGTTGGCCAACTGGAGGCCTATACGTCGCCCTTAGCTTCCTCGCTCCCGGCCGGGGTGGCACTCTCCCGACAGAGCTTCCCTGTGAGCTGCACGTTTAATTCGAGCACGGGGGGACAAGTCTGCTACTACAGTGGAGCTAACATCGGCCAAGGGAATTTCCAGACGCAAGGGACAACCTTTATTGGCTTTGAATTTACTAACGAAAGCGGTCTGCACTACGGATGGGCGCGTGTCAAGCTTTCTGGCGCCCCTAGGTATAGGTTCGAGCTCGTAGATTACGCCTGGGCCGATCCAGGTGAAGGGCTGCGGACGGGTCAGAGGAGGAGCCATACACAGGCGGAAGCGACGACCAAGTGTGGCTCGCTTGGCTTGCTCGCCGTCGGCGGCGCTGGACTCAAGGCTTGGCGCACACAAAAGTAGCTGCGTCATCTTTACTCGTTAGGTAGAAACCTTGAACGAAGAGCATTGCGGACTGAACATCGCTCGCGGGAGCAGGCGCCATCTTCCGGGCTCCGGTTGCCGCCGCGTTGTTTTAGGTTTCATGCGCTTTGAGCACTGATTCTACGGAGACAAAACGCAAGGTTCTCCTCATCGGCTGGGACGCGGCTGATTGGGAACATATCACTCCCTTGCTCGAGGAGGGGCTCATGCCGACTCTCGACGGCTTCATTAACCGCGGAGTGATGGGTAACCTCGCGACTCTCCAGCCGATTCTCTCGCCTATGCTCTGGAACTCGGTCGCGACCGGCAAATTTGCCGACAAGCACGGGATTCACGGTTTTATCGAACCCGACCCGGTGAACGGTGGCGTGCGTCCGTATAGTAGCGCGTCTCGCAAGTGCAAGGCGCTTTGGAACATTCTCACGCAAAGCGGGCTTCGTAGTAACGTTATCGGTTGGTGGGCAAGTCATCCCGCGGAGCCGATCAACGGGACGGTGGTAACGAATGCTTTCGGCGGGGTGAAGTTCGATCCCGAGAAAGGCTGGACCATTCCCCGCGGTGCGGTACATCCGCTGGAGCGGGGGAAAAAGCTGGCTCGCTACAAGGTTTTCCCTAACGAACTCACGGAAGCGCACATTCTGCCCTTCATCCCTGAGGCGGCGAAGATCGACCAGCAAAAGGACAGGCGGCTCAGCTCTTTCGCGAAGGTGCTGAGCGATAACGCGTCCGTCCATGCCGTCGCCACGACCCTGATGGAGGACGAGGATTGGGATTTCACTGCGATTTATTACGACGGGATCGATCATTTCTCCCACGCTTTCATGGCTTATCACCCGCCGAAACTGGAGTGGATCAAGGATGAGGATTTTGCGCTCTACAAAGATGTCGTGCGCGGGGCTTATCGCTTTCACGACATGATGCTGGAACGCCTGCTGGAGCTGGCAGGGCCGGAGACAGCGGTCATCCTTTGTTCCGATCATGGTTTTGAATCCGGCTCGCAGCGTCCGCACGGCACGCCGCGCGAACCGGCTGGCCCGGCGGTCTGGCATCGGCAATACGGCATCCTTGTCATGGCTGGGCCGGGGATCAAACAAGACGAACGCATCTATGGCGCGAGTTTGATCGATGTGGCGCCGACGATCCTGACTCTTTTCAACCTTCCGATCGGCGAAGACATGGATGGCCGTCCTTTGCTCGAAGCCTTCGAGGAACTGCCCGAGGTAAAGAAGATTTCCAGTTGGGAAACAGTCGACGGCGAAAGCGGGATGCACACAGGCGAGCCGCAAATCGATCCCGCGCAGGCCGACGAATTGATGCAGCAGTTCGCTGCCCTGGGTTATATCGAGCACCCAGGGGCCGATAAGGAGAAAGCGGCTGAATCAGCCGACATAGAAGCCAAGTACAACTTAGCCCGCACCTACCTCTGGAAAGGACGCCCGGATGAGGCGCGCCCGCTTTTGGAAGAGATAGTGAGGCGCAGACCATGGGAAGATCGCTTCCTCATGCAGCTCGCGTCTTGCTACTTCCAGGCTGGCTTTCTGGCCCAGTCAGAGCGGTTGCTTTTCGCGGTTGCGGACGGCGGGGAGCCCGACACGGCAAATACGATGCTCCTCTGGGCGCGGATCAAACTCGCCCGCGGCGATCTCGGCGGCGCCCTCCAGGCGCTGCTCGCGGCCGAGGCGCTCAACCCGCAGCTGCCCGGGATTTACATCCAGATCGGCGACGCCTACGCGCGCCTGCTCCAGTGGCAGAACGCCAGGATCGCCTACGAAAAAGCGCTCGCCCTCGACCCGGACAACGCCCGCGCCTTTCTCGGTCTCTCCACCGTTTACCGTCGGCTTGGCGACAATCAGCAGACGGTCGATCACGCCTTACGCGCTGTGAGTCTGCTCCACCGTTTGCCGCTGGCGCATTTCAATCTTGGCGTCGCGCTGGCACGTTCGGGCGACAACGAGCGCGCCCGCCTGGCGTTCGAAACGGCACTCCGCTTTCAACCTGAGATGGTGAATGCTCACCGTTACCTCGCAACGATCCACAGGATGGATGGTGGCGATCCGGAGAAAGCCGGCTTTCATCGCAGTGAAGTGATCCGGCTTACCCAACGAGGTGGACGACGCGCCGTCATTGCTGATTCGAAGGGGGAACAGCTTTTCGATCTGCCCGGGATTCCAAAGCGCGCCGAACGCTTCGAGACTTTGCTGAGGGAGCGCCCCGATCCTAAACCGGAGAAGGAAAAATCAGGCAAGACATTTGTCCTCGTCTCTGGCCTGCCGCGCTCCGGCACGTCGCTCCTGATGCAACTCCTCGAAGCCGGCGGCCTGCCCATCATGACCGACGAAGCGCGCAGTGCCGATATCGATAATCCTCGCGGTTACTACGAGTGGGAAGCGATCAAACAGATCGGCAAGAAGCCGGAGCTGCTCGATGATGAAGCGGTCGATGGGCGCGCGATCAAATGCATTTCGATGCTCCTGCCTGCAATGCCGGCCAACCATCAATACAAGGTCATCTTCATGCTGCGGCCGATCGCAGAGGTCATCGCTTCGCAGCAGGCCATGACCAGGCGACTTGGAACGAGGGGTGCAAACCTCGATTCGGAACAGTTGGAGCGGGGACTACGCGCGCATCGCGAGGAGGTGCGCAAATGGGCGGCAAACGCGGCCCACATCGAATGGCTCGAAATTGATTATCCCGCGCTGGTGCGCGATCCCGTGCCGGCCCTGGCGAAGCTGGTCCAGTTTCTTGGCCCGGAACGTTTGCCTAACGAAAAGGCAATGGGCGCGGCGGTCGATCCATTGCTCTATCGGCGCAAATTCTGACGCCCGGAAATTTCCTCGCCAAAGAGGGTTTGCGCGCTGCGCAAATCGCAGCTAATCCCTAACGATATGTCCGCGACCAGCATCAGCCGAATCGTTGGCCGTGAGATTCTCGATTCGCGCGGTAATCCGACGATCGAAGTCGATGTGCATCTTGACGGCGGCGGGTTCGGGCGCGCGGCGGTGCCGAGCGGCGCGAGCACCGGCGAACACGAGGCGTGGGAATTGCGCGATGGCGACAAAAAACGCTATGGCGGCAAAGGTGTGACGAAAGCGGTCGCGTCGGTCAACCAGACCATCGCGCCGGTCCTGATCGGCTTCGACGCGCTCGAGCAGGCCAAGCTCGATGCCCAACTGATCGAGCTCGACGGCACGCCGAACAAAAAGAAACTGGGCGCCAACGCATTGTTAGGCGTTTCTCTCGCGACCGCCCGGGCTGCGGCTGATTCGGAGAAGCTTTCGCTTTTTCGTTATCTCGGCGGGGATCAAGCCAGGGTGCTCCCGGTCCCGATGATGAACATTCTCAATGGCGGCGCGCATTCTGATGCTCCGATCGATTTTCAGGAATTCATGATCATGCCGAAAGGCGCGCCCAGTTTCCCGGAAGCGCTTCGTTATGGCGCGGAGGTTTTTCACGCGCTCAAGAGCGTGCTGAAGGAGCGCGGGCTTTCGACCGCGATCGGCGACGAGGGCGGTTTCGCGCCCAATCTCAAGTCAGTCGAGGACGCGCTGGAAGCGATTGCGGCGGCGGTCGAGAAAGCCGGCTACTCGTTAGGCGAACAAATTTTTATCGCACTCGATCCGGCCTCGTCGGAATTTTTTGATGCGGAACAAAACGCCTACGTCTTCAAAAAATCCGATGGATCGAAGCGCACCGCGGCCGAATTAGTGGATTATTACGCTTCGCTTTGCACACGCTTCCCGATCATCTCGATCGAGGACGGCTGCGCAGAAAACGACTGGGATGGCTGGAAAAAGCTGACCGATCGCCTCGGCAAAAAATTGCAGCTGATCGGGGACGACCTCTTCGTGACCAACGTGCAATTCCTGCGCAAGGGTATCGAACTGGGCGTGGCCAATTCGATCCTGGTCAAGGTGAATCAGATCGGCACCCTGACCGAGACTTTCGCCACGATCGATCTCGCGAAGCAGAACGATTACACCGCTGTGATCAGTCATCGTTCCGGCGAGACGGAGGACACCACGATCGCCGACATCGCGGTCGCGACCAACGCCGGGCAGATCAAGACCGGCTCGCTCTGCCGGACCGACCGCGTCGCGAAGTACAATCAACTCCTGCGCATCGCGGAGGAATTGGGTGACAAGGCGGTTTACGGAGGTAAGATGCGCTAGTGGACGCCACCGGCTACGGCGATTTTCGCGCGCGACGCGAGGCCACCATCTGGCAGCGGATGAACCACGTGCTGCGAGTGCTGCTCGTGCTTGCGGTCTGGCTGCTCATCATCAGTTTCTTTCTGCCGCCCTACAAAAAACTGAATCAAAGCCGGGCCGAGATCGAGCAGTTGCAGTCGCAGTTGACCGAGCAAAAGACTCTCCTTGCGCGGCAGACAAGAGAGGTCACGCTCCTGAAATCGGACCCGACTTATCTGGAAACGATCGCGCGCGACAAGCTCGATCTGATGAAAGAAGGCGAAACCATCTTTCGCCTTGAAACGCGGCGCCCCGGTTCGCAGCTTCCCACGACGCCGCAGCCCTGAGGAGGAGGCGTCCGACAGAATAGCGCAAGTTTCCAGCTGCAAGGATCTCCGGTGGGCGGACTCAACCCAAAACCTCAGAGGTGTTTCAGACTGCTAATGGGCGAGCTGGAAGCTTGCGCTACCCTGCGCGAAGTCAGAGCGATGGTTGCGGGGTGGGTGGCGGCGGATTGAGTTGCTGCTCGATTTTCTTCAGCAAGACGGTAGCCGGCGCATCCGGCACCAACTGCGCCACTTCGCGGACGAGCGAGAGCGCTCCCTTCCTGTCACCCGACTTGATGAGCGCGTTCGCCTGCTCCAGAACTGAGCGCAGAATGTCCTCCGGTTGCGAATAAAACGATCGCGCCTGCCGTAAAAGAGCGACCGCGGAAGTGAAACGCCCGCTTTCCATGTCGATCAGGCCGAGGTCTTCCATCATGGGTCCGTTCTTCGCGCGCGAAGCGGCGGCACGCGCTTTCGTCAGGTAATCCGCCGGTTTGCTTTCGGCATTCGTGACCGCGAAGTCGTGATACATGCGCCAGTCGCTCTTCTTGCCGTTCTCGCGGCTGGTGTCGATTTGCAGCCAGTTTGCATAGGGCCGGTAGAGCGGATCGCCCACCGCGACATTCATCCACGAAACCGCCCGCGCCGCCATGTAAGCGCTCTCGGCAAACGTGAAACCGTGGATCAGGCGATCGTTGAAAATGTCAAGGTGCGCGGTCAGTTGCAGGTAGGGCTCATAGACATTGCCTAACGACGCCGCCGCGCCTTTGCTCAGGAGCGGTCCGACCCAGTTGGCTGTCGCCGAGCGGAGCGTGCTCGCGCTAAAGGAATGGATGTGGACCGCGATCGCCCCGCGCTCGAAGCTGAAATTGGGATCCGTGAATGGACCGGTCACTTCGCCCGAGTACCAACCGTAGTAAAGAGCGCAATCGTTCATCGGAAATCCCGCGGGAAAAAGCGCCGGCTCCCGGTCGTAAACCACCGGCACGCCGACCCGCCGCAAATCGCTCACCACGCTCTTGAGCCAGAGATCGCCATCCGCCATACCCGGCGATTTATTATTCGCGCCGTCGACGTAGGCCCGTCCCCAAAGGCCCGATTTTTCGGTCTCGATCGCGTCTGTAATCATTCGCCGTACGATCGCGGCGGTCGGAGCGTCGAGGCGGCAGACGAGGAGGAGGGGCGGTCCGGCCAGTTCCGCGATCGGGCGAAAACTTTGGAAATAGGGGTTGTTCATCGGGCCCGAGATCTGGCGGGAGAAAAGCCCGAGGACTGCCAGCTCGGAATCGACCGAGGCCTTGTTTTCGCCGCCGAGCGGGTTGTTCTGAACATGGTCGCCCTGATAGGCGGCCGTGGCGCGAATCTTGAGCGGCATGCCGCGAATCAACGCGACAAAATGAATCCGGTTTGCCTGGACCACTGGCGGCTCGTCGCCCTCGTCGTGCAGTCTCCACCAGTTGTGTTCCGCAAAGATTTTCCGGAGCGGCTGGGCGATCGTCTGGTCGTACTCCTCGCGACTGATTTCCTCATCGGTCGAGCATTCCAGCCCGACCACGTGATCATCGTGAATATTCCGCGCTTTGGCGTAGAAGCGGGCCAGCCCGGCCGAATCAGGCGCGTTGCGGTTGTAGACGACGATGGTGGCGGCGGCGAGGTCGGCCGGGTTATCCGCGAGGACGGGCCGCATGCCTAACGACAGCAAAACCAGCGCGCCTAGCAGCCCTTTCATTTGGCAAGATCGATCTTCAATCCGTCGTAGGCGAGGCCAACGTTCGACGGCAGCTCGTTCTCTGCGCTCTGTGGTAACTCGTGACAGATATGGGTGAAAAGAGTCCGCGCCGGCCGCACGCGCTCCGCGACCTCGAGCGCCTGGTCGATGCTCAGGTGGGTTGGGTGCGGCCTGCGTCGCAGGGCATCGATCACGAGCAACTGCACGCCTTCGATTTGCTCCGCGATCTCGTCCGGCACCGCGCTGCAATCACTCAGATAGGCCAGAAGCTTTTTGTCGTCGCGGGCAAAGAGGTAACCGTAGGTTTCGGGTTCTCCGTGCGGCACCGGGAGCGGACTGATCTTCGTTTCGCCCAACGAGAATGGCCCCGAGATAACGTGCGGCTCCGGTTTCAAATAACCGGGCCAGGGCACCGGAGTCTTGAAGGCGAACTCGTAAACGCGCTCCAGGTCCGCCATCGTTTCGGTCGACGCGTAGACCGGCATTCGCCCCCCACGCGGCGCGGCAAAACGCCGCAAGTCGTCGAATCCCATGACGTGGTCGGTGTGCGCGTGCGTCATGATCGCGGCGTCAATTTGCCAGATGTTTTCGCGCAGACATTGGGTGCGGAAATCGGTCCCGGTATCGACGACGTAGGCTCCCTCGGGTGTTTCGAGATAAATCGAGGCGCGGGTGCGATTGTCGCGCGGATCGGTCGAGCGGCAAACCGCGCAGTCGCAACGAATCATCGGCACGCCCTGCGAGGTCCCGGTGCCGAGAAAGGTGAGGCGAAACCGTGAGTTTGCCTCCAGTTGAGAGTTGTTGGTTGAGAGTTGAGAGTCGTTGGCGTTCAGAGACTCCATCTCTCAACTCTCAACCCTCAACTCTCAACTCCTGTGTTGCTAAGTTTGTTGCGAATCAAGAACCTCGCCCTGGTCGAGGATCTGGAGTGGGCCCTGGCCCCCGGCTTCACTGCCATCACGGGCGAAACCGGAGCCGGCAAGTCGATCATCATCGGTGCGCTCAAGCTGCTGCTTGGCGAGCGCGCGGATAAATCGCTCATTCGCACGGGAGCCGAATCCTGCACGGTCGAAGCCGTTTTTGTGGACGAGGATTTTTCCGAACTCAACCGGCGTCTGGCGGAAGCGGGCGTGGAACCGGCCGAGGGCGAATTGATCGTGAAACGCAGCTTTTCGTTAGGCGGAAGCAATCGGCAGTTTGTTAACGGCTCGCCCACCACCCTCGGGCTTTTGAAAATGATCGGCGACGAACTGGTCGACCTGCACGGGCCGCATGATCACCAGTCGCTCCTCTCGCCGGAACGTCAGTTGGATTTGCTCGATGGCTTCGCCCATGCCGGCGGAGAGCGACGGGAGTACCAACAAGTCTACCGGCGTTTGCAGACGCTGGTCGCCGAAGAAGCGGTCCTCAGCACAGCCGAGTCGGCCCGTGAACAGGAGCTTGATCTCTTGCGTCATCAGGTGACTGAGATCGCGGCGGCCAGACTTCAGCCTAACGAGGAGGAAGAAATCGTGGCGCGTTACAAACTGGCGAGTAACAGCCGGCGTTTGATCGAGCTGGCGACGACGGTTTCGCGGCAGCTTTCCGAAGTGGACGCCGCAGTCTTGGACCAGCTCGCGGAAACGCAGCGGCTGCTGCGAGAACTGGAGAAAATCGATCCCGGCCTGGCGGAGACTTCCGCCGCGCACGCCGCGGCCGTGGTCGGGCTGGCAGAAGTGGCGCGGACCCTCGATCGTTATGCCGAACGACTCGAGCTCGACCCGGAGCAGCTCGCGCAACTCGAGCAGCGGGTCACTTTGCTGGAAACGCTCAAGCGGAAATACGGCGCGACCGTTCCTGAAGTGATCGCCTTTGGCGAGCGGGCTGCGGAACGAATGCGCAAGATCGAAGGGCGCGACGCGGAGCTGGAACGCCTGGCGGGCGAGATCAGGGCGGCGCGCGACGCGCTCGAGCGAGCGGCGGCGGGGTTGCGGAAAGCGCGCGCAAAAGCGGCCCCCAAGCTGGCCGCGACGGTTGTGCGCAACCTGGCGGTCCTCGGTTTTCGCCGGGCGGAATTTGCCGCCAGCCTCACGACTAACGAAGAACCTGGACCGCACGGGAGCGATTCGCTGGAGCTGCTTTTCTCACCCAACCCCGGAGAGCCGCTCAAGCCGCTGCGGTTGATCGCCTCGAGCGGCGAAATCTCGCGCCTGATGCTCGCGATCAAATCGGCGCTGGCCGCTCAGGATGCGATTCCGCTCCTCGTTTTCGATGAAATTGATGCCAACGTGGGCGGCGAAATTGCCAACGCCGTCGGGGCGAAAATGGGCGCGCTGGCGGAGAAACATCAGGTGCTTTGCATCACGCATCTGCCCCAGGTGGCGGCGGCGGCGACCACGCAATTTGTCGTGACGAAAGAGGTGGCGCGCGGCCGCACTTTTTCGGAGCTGCACGAAGTGACGGGCAAGGCGCGGCAGGAAGAAATTGCGCGGATGCTTGGCGGGAAAAGCGAGTCCGCGCTCAAACATGCGGCCAGTCTGCTCTCGGCGTAGACGCTTCGCGGGGCCGAAGTATCTGTCCGGCGTGCTGGGGCGGATTGGAAAGGTGATGACAAAACGCGTCTCCGGGAACGCCCCTGCCGCGACCGCCGTGAAAAATTCAGTTCGCCAAAACACAAACAGAGCGAAACGTTCACAGACAAATCGCTTTCCCGCTGTCTTGCACCACTGCTAGAGACTGAGCGTGCTGAATTATATCTGGCTCGCCCTGGTCCTGCTCGCGGTTGCGATTGGCGGCGCGACCGGGCACTTGAAAGAAGTGACCGATGGCGCGTTTGATGGCGCGAAGACCGCGGTCACGATCGCGCTGGGCTTGATCGGGATCATGGCGCTCTGGCTCGGCGTGATGCGCCTGGCGGAGCGTGCGGGTTTGATCCAAAAGCTGGCGCGCGGTCTGCGCCCGGCGCTGCGGCGTCTGTTTCCGGGCGTGCCTCACGATCATCCAGCGATGGGTTCGATGCTGATGAACATGGCGGCGAACATGCTTGGCCTCGGCAATGCCGCGACGCCGCTCGGCCTCCGCGCGATGGGTGATCTCGAGGCGCTCAATCCTCATCCGGGCACAGCGACGAATGCGATGTGCACCTTTCTCGCGATCAACACCAGTTCGGTGCAATTGATTCCGACGACCGCGATCGCGATCCTGGTCGCGGCTGGCTCGACCAACCCAACGGCCATCGTCGGCACAGCGCTCCTCGCGACGCTCTGCGCCGCGACGGTCGCCGTCACCGCGGTGAAGCTGCTGGAGAAGCTGCCGTGGTTTCGGGTTCGACCTGGCGAAGTCATCATGCAACGGGAGCCGGCGGCGAAACCGGAAGCGGCGCCGCCGACTTCGGATCGGCCGATCGAACAAGCGATGCCGCGCCTGCCGGGCTGGGGAAGGGGAGCCCTGGCATTGCTCATCATTTTCTTCCTCGCGCTTTTCGTTAGGCAGGTTTTTCCTGAATGGCTCGGTCTTCCGGGCGGCCCGATCGCGCCATCCCCGAGTTACTTTGTCCGCAGTGTGAGTGCGCTCTCGATCCTCGCCATCCCATTCCTGATCGCGTTCTTCGTTCTCTACGCCGCGCTCCGCGGGTTGAAGGTTTACGATGAATTTGTGGAGGGCGCGAAGGAAGGCTTCGGTGTGATCTTAAAAATCATCCCGTTCCTCGTCACCATGCTGGTCGCGATCGGAATGTTTAAAGGCGCGGGAGGGATCGACCTGTTCGCGCGCGTCCTTTCTCCTATTCTGACACCGCTGCATTTCCCGACTGATCTGTTGCCGATCGCGCTCATGCGACCGTTGAGCGGCGGCGCCACGCTCGCGCTCTTCACCGATGTGGTGCATCGCCTCGGGCCGGACAATATCGTGAGCCTGACGGCGGCGACGATCTATGGCAGCACCGAGACAACGTTTTATGTTGCGGCGGTTTACTTCGGCTCGGTCGGGATCAGGCAGACTCGACATGCGATACCCGCCGGCTTGCTGGCGGATCTCGCGGGAGTGGTGGCGTCAGTCGTGATCTGCCGGGCAGTGTTATGAGGGATGAAGCGTTGAAACGTTCGAGCGGGGAAAGCGCCGCGTTCGTTCCTTCGATTTAGCCCTTCAATGCCTCATCTTTTCAACGAGCCTAACTTTTCCCTCGCCATAACGTTCCCGCATTCTCTATCGTCCCATTTTTCGCACATGATCCAACGTGACTATCTCATCATCGGCAGCGGCATCGGGGGCAGTAGTGTCTGCGAGGGCATCCGCAAATTCGACAAAAAAGGTTCGGTCACTTTGGTGGGGAACGAGACGTTCTATCCCTACAAACGCTGGATGCTTTCGAAGCAATTCCTGCGCGACAAAACCCCGGCGCTCAAGAAACTGCCCTGCCTGGAAGAGCGTTGGTACAGCGCGCACAAAATCGAGACGCGTTTCGGGACGGTGGTGACGCAGTTCAACATCGATCGCCGGCTCGCCGTGCTCGGGAACGGGGAAACGATCGAATTCAAAAAGGCCTGCCTCGCGATGGGCAGTCGTCCGGTCCGCCCGCAAGTCGCGGGGATCGGTCTGGGCAATGTGATTTACCTGCGCACGATTCGCGATGCGCTCGCCCTGCGCGAGATGGCGCAATCCGAAAAAATGGTGGTGGTGGTGGGCGGTGGCTTGCTCGCCTGCGAAGTCGCGGCCAGCCTGCGCCAAAACAAGTTGAAGGTGGCGGTGATGCATCGGCATCAGGCGCTGATGAATCGTTATCTCGATCCGGAGACAGCGACCTGGGTGACGGAGCAATTCGCAAAACGCGGAGTGACTCTGCTCCTTGGGGCGAGCCTCAACGGTTTCGAAGGCAAGACAGTTCTGCGCAACATCCAGACCAAAAGCGGTGAGCGCGTGGCGGCGGGCGTCGCGATCGTGGCCTGCGGGTCGGAACCCAATCTCGATATCGTTCGCCACACACCGCTCTCGGGCCCGCACGGCTCACCGGTTTCCGATTATCTCGAGACGGAAGAAAAGGGGATCTACGCGGTGGGCGACCTTGCTTTTTACCCGGACCGGCTGATGGGTGGGATGCGCCGGCAGACCCATTGGGAAAATGCCCGCGAACAGGGGCTGATCGTGGGCGCGAATATCACTGGCAAGAAGCGCCAGCGTTACGAGCAGATTCCGTATTTCTGGACCGAGATGTTCGATCTGAAGTTCGATTTCGTGGGCGATTTCAACCTGCCGCCGAGCCGGGTCGAGTTGAGCGGTTCGCACGCGAAAGGACGCTTCGTCCTGCGCTATTACCAGGGGGAAAGATTGCGCGGCATCGTGCTCTGCCATCACGGCTCAAACGACGTCGCCTCTGCAAAGAACGAGCTGCGCCAGGCTCTCGGGAAATAGCCCGGCCGCGCGCGCAATTGAATTCGCTGGTTACTCCAGCGAGGGATTGCGCGCCTGCGCCAGCCGAGTTCGACCCGGTCGTTAGGCTGTTGACTCGAGCCTTGAGCTATTCACAAAGGTCGGATTCACGGGGTGGCATCACTCTTTTGCCCGGCCTGAAACCAGTCGCGCAAATTCTTTCGCCGGTCGCCCGCCTTGGGCATGAAACGTGCGAACACTCGCCTGACTTCTTCATGCTTTTGATTCGTCTCGCTTCCATCGTCCTTTACCGCTTGCCACGGCTCCGCCCGACGGGCTCGCGCGAAGGACACAAACCGCAACTGCAAACTCCGCCACCACATGATTGACAACGAAGATTTGAAATGGCTCGCCAGCCACGCCACCGAACTTAACCGTCTCGTGCAACAAATGTCGCGTTACTCCGAGCAGGTGCGACAACACCAGGGCGAGGCGCGCTTCCTCGACTTGCTAAACGACCGGGTCGACCTCGCTTCGCGCAAGTCCCAGGAACTTTTCGATCGCGTCACCTCGCGCATCCTGGTGGGAGCGAACAGCGCCGTCCCGGTCGATCAGATGGCCACCAATCGCGTCGCAGCCTTCAGCACGACGGGACACACGAATGTGGTAGTGAAAATTCCCGTCGGCGAAATCGGCGCTCCGGCCAACGATCTGGGGGAGTCGACCATCCAGAATCCCAAAGGGAAGCGCGAGCTGATCATGGTAGTGGATGACAACGAGGAACTGCTCGAGCAGACCGGGGGCATGCTGGCGTTCGAAGACTACCGGGTCGTGCTGGCCAAGGATGGTCCTGAAGCGCTGCGCACCTATCGCCGGATGGGTCCGGCAATCGCGCTCATCATTCTCGATTATTTCCTGCCCGTGATGGACGGCGATGCGGTCTTTGATGAGCTGAAGGCGATCGATTCCGACGTCCAGGTGGTCCTGAGCAGCGGTTTCGGCGAACAGGCCAAACTCGGCAGCATGCTTGCGCGCGGTCTCTGCGGTTTTCTGCCGAAGCCCTACACCCATGAGCGGCTGATCCAGCAGATTCGCTCGATCCTCGATGCCTGACGAACAGGGATTGTCCCCGTCGTTGCGCCAACACCGGATCGAGGCGCGGCGCGAATTACCGCGCGCTGGCATCAATTTAGCTTTTTGAGGTGCACGTTCCATGGCCCGTATCGACGCATTCTTCAAATTGATGGCCGAGGAGAAGGCCTCCGATCTCCATCTCGCGACCAACAACCCGCCCATGCTCCGCATCAACGGCGACCTGGTGCGGGTCGATTATCCGCCGCTCGAGAACGACGAGCTCAAGGCAATGGTTTATGAAATTGCGCCCGAAGGGAAAATCAAGACTTTCGAGGAGACCTCCGACGTCGACTTCGGCTACGAGGTGCCGGGCGTGGCACGTTACCGGGCGAACTTTTTCCAGCAGAAATACGGCATCTCCGCCGTTTTCCGCCTGATTCCATCCAAGATCCTGACGGTCGACGAGCTGGGTCTTCCGCCGGTTTTGAAGAAGTTCCCGCTCCTGAAAAAGGGTCTCATCCTCGTCACCGGACCGACGGGCTCCGGCAAATCGACTACGCTCGCGGCCATGATGGATTATGCCAATCTGCAACGGCACGATCACGTCATAACGGTCGAGGACCCGATCGAGTTTGTGCATCGCAGCCAGAATTGCCTTGTGCAACATCGCGAAGTAGGCGTGCACACCCGCTCGTTCGCCTCCGCTCTGCGCGGTGCCCTGCGCGAAGATCCCGACGTCCTGCTCGTGGGCGAAATGCGCGACTTGGAGACGATCGAGCTGGCCCTGACGGCGGCTGCCACCGGTCACCTCGTCTTTGGCACCCTGCACACTTCCAGCGCCGCCAAGGCGGTCGATCGCGTGATTGATGTTTTCCCGACCGATCAACAGAACCAGATTCGCACGACGCTCGCGGAGTCCCTCAAAGGCGTGGTCGCGCAAAATCTTTTCAAGCGGGTCGACAAACCCGGCCGGGTCGCCGCCCTCGAGATTCTCGTCGTCGACAACGCGATCGCCAACCTCATCCGGGAAGCCAAGACACACCAGGTTCCGGGCATGATTCAGGTCGGGAAAAAGAAGGGCAACCAGCCGCTCGACGACGCGATCATCGAACATCTGCGCCAGATGCACATTTCGCCCGAGGAAGCCTACGACAAGGCGATCGACAAAAAGAAATTCCGGCCCTTCCTCAAGACTCCGCCACCAGATGACTTTGAAGAATAGAACTTCGCCAGATGAGAATACCTGAGCTTGACCGAACTTTACTCGCGATGCTGAAGACCTATGACGGCATTTCCGATCTGAATTTCACTGTTGGCCATCCGTTGCAGGTGGAGGATTTCGGCGAGCTCAAGCCGGTCTTTGTCGATCCGCCGATCGAGCGCCTGACTGCTTACCAAACCGAACAGCTCGCTCTCGCCCTGATGCAGGGGAACCGCCGCCTGATGCGCGAGTACCTGATGGAAGGCTCCTGTGATTGCAGTTATTCGCTCGACAATAAAGCGCGCTTTCGGGTCAACATCTTTCGCCAGCAGGGAAATTTCGCGATCGTGATGCGAAAACTCCAGGCCGATATTCCGTCTCTCAGCGCGCTCGAATTGCCGCCAATCTTCGAGGAAATCGCACAGGAAAAATCGGGCCTCGTGCTCATCACGGGCGCGACTGGAAGCGGCAAGACGACAAGCATGGCGGCGCTTCTCAACGAAGTGAACGAAAAGCAACCCGTTCACGTTGTCACCCTGGAAGATCCAATCGAGTTCATTCATCCGTGCCACCAGGCTACCTTCAATCAGCGGGAACTCGGCGCCGATTTCGAAAGCTATCCCAAAGGCTTACGGGCTGCGCTTCGCCAGGCGCCGAAGATTATTTTCGTCGGCGAGATGCGCGATCGCGCCACCATCGAAGTCGCGCTCATGGCCGCGGAAACGGGCCATCTCGTCCTCAGCACCCTGCACACGATCGACGCCGGCCAGTCGATCAACCGCATCCTTGGCCTCTTCTCATTAGGCGAAGAAAAGCAGCTCCGGCTCCGCCTCGCCGACACCCTGCGCTACATCGTCAGCCAGCGCCTCGCTCCCCGGGTCAGTGGCAACCGGCAGCTCCTGACCGAAATCATGGGCAACAATCTGCGCACTCGGGAAACCATCGCCCTTGGCGAAAACGAGGCGCGCAATTTCTACGAGATTATTGAGGCGAGCGCGCCTTATGGCTGGATGACCTTCGATCAGTCGATCCTCCGGGCCTATGAAGCGGGTCAGATTACGGAAGAGATCGCCCGTCTCTTTGCTTCGAAAAAAGGCCGCATCGCCCGTGGGATAGACCTCATCCAGAAAACGCGCGGGATCGAGAACGACACCGCCACCGGTCTGCGACTGGATTTACCCGTCAACGCTTTTCGTTAGGCTAACAAGATGAACACCGAATCGGACAACTGTTTCTTCGACCTCGGCGACAAGACCGCTCTCGTTTGTGTGGATCACCAGCAGTACCAGAAGATGATCGTGCCCCAACTGGTTGATCTCGGTTACAAGGTGCACCTCGGTCTCTTCGAGGAGGACGTCCTGCTCAAGCTTGCGACCTACAATTACAATGTGGTTGTTGTTTACGAGAACTTTAAGGGCGCAAGCGCGCGCGAAAACGCGATCCTGCGCGAAATGCTGAGGCGGCCGGGCTCACTCCGACGCGAGAACTTCGTCGTCCTGCTCAGCCATCGCAGCGCCACGAACGACGCCATGATGGCTTTCACTCAA
Source organism: Chthoniobacterales bacterium (assembly GCA_050736975.1). Taxonomy (GTDB): domain Bacteria; phylum Verrucomicrobiota; class Verrucomicrobiia; order Chthoniobacterales; family UBA10450; genus Palsa-1392. Next base: position 55,772 of record JBOHXL010000141.1, read on the forward strand.
AGCGTCGATCAGATCATCAACATCAGCGACCTGCCCAATTTCAAGCCAGTCCTGCGTCGCGGCGTGGCGCAGAACTCCGATCTCTACCTGCCTTTTCAGGAAACGGTCAAAGCCACGCACCCGTAATCGAGAAATATTTTTCTGCCGCGACCGGGGCAGCGTGTGATTTTTTGGCAAACGCCGGTTGCAGGCCTGCAATCCTGCGTGGTAATTTCCAGCCCCGCATTCATGAGGCTGGTTCAATGGGTTCGTTTTACGTGGGAATTGGACAAGCTTCCCGCAGCCACTCCGGCGCTCCCGGAGCACTACCACTTTGCCCTCGTCGGCCCCGCTCAGGAGAAGGAATTGCGCGCCGTCATCGCTCGCTGTTTTGCCCACGACACCTCGTGGGGGGACGCGATCCACGAGATCAACGCGATGCTCGCGGGCTGGCTCGAACGAGCCTTCGACCCGGAGAAGAGCAGCGTCTGCATTGCGCTCTGCCACGGGTCGCGGATCATCGGGGCGACGATCCTCGATCCGGAGCCGACCGCCGCAGACCACCTCGCACCAGGCCCCTGCGTGCAGATGGAATATCGCAACCGCGGACTCGGTGCCGCCCTGCTCGGCGAGGGACTTCGCCGCCTCCAGGAAGCGGGGCTAACCCGCGTCTCCGCGCCGGCGAAGCGCAACGGACCCGTGGCGAAATTTCTCTATCCCAAGTTCAACGGCACCGTGATCGCTGGCACGACACCGCTCCTCGCGGCTTGATCGTTCAGCGTGAGCTCAAGGCGCCCTGAGGCGTTCGTCATGCTCCTTTTTCCCTAACGAATAATGCCGCGTTCGCTGCCTTCAATGAACTGCACAATCGCCTCTACTTCCGCGCTCTCGCCCAGCTTCTCGCGCAACGCCGCCACCGCCTGGGCTGTGTTCATTTTGCCTCGGTAAATGAGTCGGAACGCCTCCCGGATTGGCTTGATCCTTTCCGGCGTAAAACCGGCGCGTTCCAGACCGATCTGGTTAATGCCGCGCACCTCCGCCGGGTTGCCGTCGGCGATCATGAAGGGCGGCACATCCTGCACAATCTTGGAACAGCCGCCCGTGATCGCAAAGCGCCCGATCCGGCAGAATTGATGCACCGCCGTGAGGCCGCCGATGACGGCGTGATCACCCACCTGCACGTGACCCGCGAGCGTCCCGTTATTCGAGAAAACGACCAGGTCACCGACCGTGCAATCGTGCCCGATGTGGGAGTAGGCGAGAAAGTTTCCTCCGCTCCCGACGCGTGTCCGGCCGCTCTCCGACGTGCTGCGGTTGATCGTGACAAATTCGCGAAAGGTGTTGTCGTCGCCAATCTCGAGGTAGGTCGGTTCGCCGAGATATTTGAGATCCTGCGTCTGCTGTCCGATCGAGCAGTAGGCGTAGAACCGGTTCCCGCGGCCGGCGGCGAGCGGGCCGCAAAGGGTGACGTGATGCTGGAGCCAGCAGTTTTTGCCTAACGACACTCCCGCAGCCACGATGCAGTAGGGCCCGACGACCGTGCCCGGGCCGAGCTGCGCTGCCGGATCGATGATCGCGGTGGGGTGAATGACAGTGTCCGACACAGCTAGGAAAGATCCGAAATCCGAATCTCAAAATCCGAAACAAACCCGAAATTCGAATCAAGGGAACCGTCGCCGCGCATCGCTTTGAGTATTCGTGCTTCGAGATCGTTTCGAATTTCGAATTTCGACTTTCGGATTTGCTCTCTCATTTATCCAGAAAAGTGAACATCAGTTCTCCTTCGGAAACGACCGCATCGTTCACCACGCAGCGACACATTGCCTTGGCCAGCCGGTTACCGCGTGACTTCGTCAGCTCAGCGTGAATGAAGAGAGTGTCGCCCGGGAAAACCGGCTTGCGGAATTTCACCCCATCCGCGCTCATGAAATAGCCGACCCGGCTCGCGCTCTTGCTGATTCGCATCATCAGGACGCTCGCGACCTGGGCCATCGCCTCGACTTGCAGCACGCCTGGCATCACCGGATGCCCCGGGAAATGCCCCTGGAAATACGGTTCGTTGATCGTGACCGATTTGATCCCCGTACATTTGGTCTCCCCCTCGAAGGAAACGATGCGGTCGACCATCAGAAAGGGGTAGCGGTGCGGCAAAATCTGCATCACCTCATTAATGTCGAGCCCGCCTTCGCCGGCTGGAAAATTGCGCCGGGGAAACATCGCTGCCGTTCGCTCGTGCGCCTTGGCCAGCGCCCGGGCAAGATCGGTATTGGCACCGTGCCCAGGTTTTACCGCCACCACATGACCGCGGATGGCGCGGCCGAGAAGCGCGAGGTCGCCGATGATATCAAGAATCTTGTGCCGGACGAACTCGTCGGGGAAACGCAGCGGTTCCTTGCTCAGGACCGATTCTCCCCGGACCACGATTGCGTTTTCCAGGCTACCGCCTTTGATCAGATTCTTGTCCATCAAAGGTTTAACGTCTTCGTAATAAACGAAGGTACGGGCGGGGGCGATCTCGCGCTCGTAGATCGCGGGCGTGATTGCGGTCGAGAAGAATTGGGTGAAGCGGCCCTCCGGTCCGGCCTGAGTACAGGAGATGCGAAACGCTTCGTCCGGCAGAATCACGAGCAGCGCGCCGCTTTTTGACTCGACCGAGATCGGCTCGCGCACATGGAAAAGGAGTCGCGGCGCCTCCTGTGTCACCACTCCGGCTTTTCTGATCGCCTCCACATAACCGAGCGCGCTGCCGTCGCCGATCGGCGGCTCGTTCGCGTCCATTTCGACGACCGCGTTGTCGACCTCGAGGGCAGCGAGCGCGGAGAGCACATGCTCGACCGTGTGCACCCGCATCGAGCCTTCGCCGATCGTGGTTGCGCGTTCGACCGTTTTAACGTTCGCGATCGTGGCGTCGACCGTCGGTTCGTCCTCCAGATCCTTGCGCTTGAACTTGATCCCGGAATCGACCGGCGCCGGCTGGATCTTCAACGACACCCTGGCGCCAGTGTGCAGTGAAGTGCCGCTCAGGGAAGCGGCCTTGGCGAGTGTGTGCTGAAACTCAGCGGCAGAAGGCATGGCCCGCTACCTAACAGAATTTCACGCTCCTGACCAGTGGCGCTTTCGCGTTCGCCACCTCTTCTGGTTAGGCAATCCGAACGTCAGGCGTCGGGCCTGAGGCTATTTTAGCGGTCGCCGCCGCCGCGTGTGTACCAACTGCCGCCCGGTCCCGCGTAGCTGGTTCCTTCACCCCAGATGGCGTGATTAATCCCCTTGCCATCCACCGACAGACCCAGGAAGTCGCCATAGGGAAAGAGGTAGCCGGCACGACCCTTGTAGGGCGCGCCCGTCGCGCGATCGGAGAGCTTTTCCGTTTCGCCCCAGGTCCGTCCGCCGTCGACGGTCCGCCGATAGTAGGTGTTCCAACCGCGCGGGTCGCCGTTGTCACCCTGCCAGATGATCCGGAAATCGCCCGCGGTTGGTCCTGCGGCAATCGCGGGAAATCCATTGTTCGCCTCCGCGTTCGGCTGCGAAACCTGGATCCGTGGCGTCCAGTTGATCCCATCGTCCGAGGTCGCTACCCACATTTGTTGCGGCGCCTTCGCAACGTCGCCCGCCTGATACACGACCATGATCTTCCCGGTGTGGTCGATCGCCAGACCAGCCGTCGCCGATAGAAAGCCGTAGTCACAGCCTGCTGCCCCGCGACAGCCCGGAGGCGGCGTTGAAGTGTCGACGAGCGTCGTCTGCCAACTGGCTCCGCGATCGTGCGAACTCACGACATTGATCTCGGACGGGCCTTCGTAGTTAAGGAGGAAGTTGATCACCGCGTAATAAACGCTGCCGTCAGGCGCGATCGCGGCGCCGTTCGCATCCCACCAGTGCTCGGGCGTCGGTTGCGCGTTGGTTTGGACCGGCATTTCAAAGGTCTGGCCGCCATCGTGCGACGCGACGATGAAGCTGTCGTCCTTGTTCACCCCAACATAGACGTCCTGCCCATCGGGTGAGACCACCAGCCACGGATGATCGGTCCAACGAAGCGCCGGCGCGATCACGACCGGCGCCGTCCAGGTCGCGCCATGATCGTGGGATTTCACCAGCTTGCTCATCCAATAGGGACCATCGAGCCAGACGGCGAAGACCGTGCCGTCATCAGACACCTGCACCTGAGGGTCGGCCTGCCACTTGTCTATCGGGGCAATCAGTTGGTCCGGCAACCAGGTCGCGCCGCCATCCGCCGAGCGCCGGATGAAAATGCCCGACTCCCGGGTGTTGAAGCGCGTCGTCACCTGATAGACGTAACTTGAAAAGCGATCCGCGGCGACGAACGGTTCCCAATCGTCGTGTCCGCTCCAGACGCGTTCCGAATCCCAGCCAACCGCCGCGGTGGAAGAGTGCGGTGAGAGCTGCACATCGGTCTGCCCGGCGAAGGAGAGACCGGTCGAGCGTTCCTTGCGTTCGCCGTGGTGGCGGCCGGAGTTCTCCACGTTTCGCCCTTCAAAAGACGGAACCAACGCCATCGCGAGACACCCGACAGCCGCTGCGATGCAAACCGAAAAGAGAATCGAACGGTAACCGGATCGTCCGGACGAGCCTGATTGCACGATGCGATTGGGTTTCTTGATCATGACCTTGCTCTACCTCCAGTGGCACAGAATAGATCAAAGCGAGGCGAAAAAGCGAGCCCTTAGTTGGCGGGCTTCACATGGTTATGGGGCGCGCCCTGCTCCTGGGCGAATGGGATGCGCGAATCTCGGTTCGTTAGGCGAAACAGGATCAGACGGTCATTCACAAGAGCAAGCTTAAACTGCCCACCAAAGTGGTAAATTCGGGCGGGTCACTCCTCCCGCTCTTACCAGCCATCCCGCCAAGTGGCGTCCGCTAATGGCCGAGCACACTTGACGCTATGAAAACAATGGCTCAGTATCGTGCCCACGATGCGACAAGTAGAAAAAAGCCTGGCCGCCCACCGGTTTGTCCTCGGGATGAGTAGCCAGGATGTGGGCCTGCTCGCGGACTGCGCGGTCATGGTTAGTTATCCTCAAGGCGCAGTCATCTTCCACGAAGGAGAAGATGCCGATCGCCTTTTTTTGATTGAGGATGGGACTGTCAGTCTGGAATCGACCGTGGGCTCGGAGCCGATCGTGACCGAGACCGTTGGCGCCGGCGAGTTACTTGGGCTCTCCTGGCTTTTCCCGCCGCATAGGTGGCGGGTGACCGCACGTGTTTGTCAGGCGGCAACCGCGATCGCAATCAATGGTACGCTCTTACGAAAGTACTCCGAAAGAGATCACTCCCTCGGTTTTCAGCTCCATCAGCGGTTCACCGAGGTCATGACACGCCGTTTCCAATCGATGCGATCGCGCTTTCTTGAGTCGATCAACCGCAGCGATCGCTCGCCCCAGTGCGAATAAAGGGTCGGCCATGACCCAGGTCGCTCCCCGGTTCCGCTCAGCTGCATGGTGTCATCAGGCGCCGCTCAGCCAACCCTTCGCTCATGAGCGCGAGGTCAATTAGCTCGAAGGTGGGCTCCAGAGTTCAAAACCGCCTTCCGCTGCCTCGACTTGCCCGGGATAGAATAAAAACTCCTCCGCGTTCTCGTTCGCGATTTCAAATCGGATCGGCGGACCATCGTGCGTTCGATGAACGTACCCTAACCTGGAATCATCTCCCTCTATCTCAGTTCGCTTCCACGAAATCGTATTTCCAAGAACCTGATGCGGCCGCCACAGGTGTCCGAGATTTGATATAACCCAATTCGCTACAGCTCTGATCGCGCCGTAGTAGGTATCATCGAGGGCTAAAATTCCGCCGGGTACACAAAGATCTTTTGCATAGTGGACATCGACAAATACGTCGTCCAATCGATGGCCTGCATCCACAAAGATCAGCCCGAACTTTCTTCCTTCATCACGCAACCTCGGCAAAGCGCTGTCGGTCGACGCTTCGATGATCATCGGCCGCTGGCCGCACATTCTCTCGTAGCGCTCCTCGGCCTCCCTGCGTCTGGCTACGGTTGCTGCCTCGTTGTTGACGCAGGTTACGTCACAACCGCCTCTCAGCATCGCAACTGCCGAAAAGCCGCAACCAAAACCCAAATCGAGCGCGCACTTAAGCGGGACACTTTCTGCCACTGGAGTAAGCCATTCCATTTGCTCCTTGGTGATCGCTCTCAGCTGATCAAACTCTTTCATCTGACCGAACTCGACCATCATTTGGTCCCAGGAAATCAACATCTGCCTCCGTATCTACTCTGGCTTACCGCATCGGACCGCCGGGCGAAGAGAAGACCCGCAGGAAATCGCGGGGCCACGAAAGACTTGCTTTTCAGTTTTGGCCAAAGCGAGCGGCCAGGCTTTTTCTTCATTGCTTTTTCCAGTAGACCAGGCTTGTGCCCCGGATATTGCGAAGTCCTTGACCCTTTCTTTCGTCCAGCTCTTCCAGGGCCCTGGTCACCCCTTCCCAAATACCGTAGTCATGCCAAACGATTACCCCACCTTTCCTGACCATCTTTAAGGCTGCCTGGGTATCCGAAAGGGCATAGTCATAGGCGTGGGAACCATCGATGAAAACCAGGCTGCAAGAGTTGGCGAAGGGGGCGTAATCGAACCTCGCGGAATCCCCAAGCAACTGATGGATTTTGCCGACCGCCACAGGGTAAAGCGCACGATACTTCTCGTAGCGCGAGCCGGGTGCCGGCTTTTCCACCATGTGCCGCTCGCCTTTCGCAAGCGGGAACGTTGTGTCAAGCTCCGGAGGCAAATCGAGAGTGAATACCCGGCAGCGGGATGGTGAGTTCATTGCGAGATTAAGCGTCGTTCTTCCATCGAATGTCCCAATTTCAAACAAATCACTCCCGTCCTCGCAACTCCGGGCGAGCGCTGAAAGTATCCCAAGCTCGCTGACTCTTATGTTTCCATTCTCCTTCTGGTGCTCCCAGATTCCCGGCGTGCGGCCATCTGTTATTTGTTTCCAGGAAATTTCCGGCAGGCAGGTTGGCTGCAAGAATCGAGAGTGCTCGCCTCTGACCCGCTGGAAAAACCTCCGCCAACGCCGGGACAAGCCCGAAAGTGGAAGATAAACGCGGAGCGCATAAAAGCCGTAAGCGAGATTTTTCATAATAGAGAAATCCCTGCCGAATCTTGAGAATCGATGCAACGCTCTCGCGAGCTGTTCGCCCAGCACTTCGCAAAAACCGGATGGTAGCGAGATAGGTCTAATGAGAACAAAACGGCGTGAAGATCGGGGCCGCGCCTCAAACGCGACCTAAGTGTTTCATTAATGGCACATGTGATTGCGTGTCGGGTAGCCATCAGCAGGGAGCACTTTGTTAAACGCTTCGTTTCATCCATCGATGGACCATCAATAGGACTACCAGTCCAAGGACGGTAACGAAGGCTTCGGACAACTCCAGGTTGTTCCTATTTGTTGCTTTTTCAGCGCGAGTCGCCATCGAACGCGAAGTTCGCTAGTTGAAAAATCGCGCTCGCGCAAGCCTTTGACGCTACCTCCAACACCGCCGGATCGTTGTTGTCGAGGTTATCGCACCAGCGGTGCGGGAAATCGACGCATCCACCATTGAAGCTGGGAATTTTTCCTTCGTAATTGCCCAGCACACCGCCCCAGATTTCGATTTCCCACGGTTTTTTGCAGCAATTTTGCTGGGTGAGAATACCGGTGTTGGGAATGCCGATAAGGCTAAAGGAATTCGAATCAGTTCCCTCATTCCCGAACCAGGCCGGGCGCGATGGAATCCTCACGGTCTCGAAGTAATCAGCAAAAAACTGGTTACCAACCCGCGACTGAGGAACCACGTTGGGCGGAAAGCGTTGCACATTGGGGGCGAAAGCCGGATCCGCTACGAGATAATCGTAATTCGGTGTCGCGGTAACATCGACATCGACGTCGAAGGAAATCTGCCGCCGCTCGGCCGCGCTTAAATTCTCGGTGTAATAGCGCGAGCCGAGCAGGCCAATCTCTTCGCCGCCAAACCAGATGTAGCGCAGGCGATTGCGCGTTGGCGTTTTGGCCATCTGCAAGGCCACTTCCAGAATCGTGGACGAGCCGGAGGCGTTGTCCAAAATGCCCGCGCCATAAATGGAGTCGAGGTGCGCATCAACGACCACGACGTGATCGGCATCGCCAAACGGCGACTCGGCGATCACGTTGTAGTCCACACCGGATTTTTGCTCCGCCGGAATATCGAGACGCACCACCTGTGGATGGCCCTCCTCGCATTGCCGGCGCAGGTCCGCGCCCATCGCAAATGAAGCCACCCCGATGACCGGGATGGCCGCCGGACGCGTCAGTCGCGCCTGGAAGGCCGAGCCATCATCCGGCCCCGCCGGTTCCAGGGCCCAGTCTTCGGCGGAATGGTTATAGAGGATGATGGCGGCCGCGCCCGCCGCGCAGGCGTTAGCCACCTGCACGTCGTAGCTGCAAGATCCGCGTTGCAAGAGCGCAATGCGACCAGGGACGAAGCCTGTCCATTCCTCCGGCACACCCCCGCTGCCCGAGCCACGCACCGGTTCGACGGGCGCGGAAATGGTTCCACCCGCAGAAAGCCGCGCCACAAACCAATCCTGATCAAAAACGTAGCTCTTGCCCGGCACAGTAAAGTGGACCTGCGGGCCGGTTTCGACTTTGCGATAGAGATAGGGCTGAATCGTGACGCGATACCCGGCCTCCCGCATCAACCCGACTACATAGTCGACCGAAGCCTTATAGCCCGGCGTGCCGGTATCGCGATTGCCGTGACCGTTCGGGCCGGGATTTTCGTCCGCGATACGCTGGAAATCGACCAGATGACTCCAGAGCGCCGGGCCGTGGAGGGATTCGATCAGCTCCTGCGCCGTGTCATTCACCTGGACCATGCCCTGGGTGGTCTGCGTGAGCGCCGAGGAAATGGGGAATGCGATGGCAATCAGGCAAGCCGGCAAGATCTTGGACAAATGGATAAGCTTCACGGCGAATGCAGCATCGCGCTCTTGCAACGAGTGTAAAGGGGACTTCGTACGCCTTCCATCACAAGTCTGGGCCGTCGCGCCACCGCCACCCCCAGCTCGAGACCGCAAAACCTCTTTGCCCGATCACCTCTTCCTTTTGCCGATGACTGGTTAGACCTGTTTCGCACGATCCAGCTGACTCTCCGCATGATCCTGAAACATTCTTCTGGCGCCGCGGAGAAGAAAGGCCACAACGATAACGGTGACGAGCGTGCCGGCAATTGAATGGGCGATCAACCACGCGTAGAGCTGGAGCAAAATGACAAAAACAATCATGACAACAACGGCCACTCGACTGCGCCGAAAGATGAAGAACGCGAGAACACCGGAGATACCGGCTATGATGATGCTGAAGGCGACGGTCACGGCCGTGAGTAGAGGCGTATGCTGAAGGTACTGCTGTGCAGCGAAATCATCGGGCAGGACGCTACCTTTTCCCGGCGTGTGGTAGAGGAAATATTGTATCAGCGCAAGAGCTCCGGTGAATAGGCTGATAGCTGCGTAAACAATCGCGGCATAGCCTGCGTGCTGCACGCTCTTGTCGGAATAATCGTAAAGTGATTTGCTGCCTTCGTTTGGGTGGTCCATGCGTATGTGAAGTTGAGGTCTAACGAAAAGAAGATGAGCGGCGGCGGACGAGAGCGCGCGTCGCTCGGAATGAGTGAAGTGGACTGTCAATCCGCGACATAAAGGTTAGCGGGCAGGGTATGAGAGCAGCGCAACCATATCAAAGTGTGGGAATCATCTCAACGCTTTGTTAGGTGTTTCGGCTTGCATTGTCTTGGTCACTCGTGCCGCGGACTCCGAGAATAATGGCGTAAATCCCAGCGAGCAAAAGCAGAATCGCCGCGCCGTAGCCCTGCTCCGGGCTCATCCAGCCGCTATGGTATGTCGGTGCGACCACCCTGTGATCTCGATCCGCACTGAGGGCGATACCGGATAGGATGCCAGCAAACACGATGAGGAACATACCGAACGCAAACGAAGCAGTGAACGACCGGAAGCGTCGCTGATCCGATGTGCGATCGGCTGCCATCATGAAGACGACGATGAGCAGGCAAAGAGCGGCGATCGCAATGATGGAGGAGAAAATAAATCGGGCGGAATCGCTCATTTACACCTAGACCTTATGGCTGCGGGCGCGATGTGAGCGTGGACGCGACCCCGGTTTACCTTCACGCGACCCCGGGTTACCTTCAAGGCTATAACGAAACAGTGACGCATACATCAACGAGAATAAGATGAGCCGCCGGGAGCGAATGGAGCAGTTTGGGGAACTGCGACATAGACGGAAAAGCCGCGAGGGTAGCGGTAAGTGAGCGGGTGCGAACGAATCAAAGCGAGCGTAGCAGCGGGAAGAGGAGTTTGAATCATGGGAAGCTTGAGCGTACGCCGGCCAGCGGCGGCCTGCATCGGCTGGTTAGGCCGTTCGCGGTCCATATCTTCCACCGTATTGACTGCAGTTTGGATGGCAACTGGGTTAAGTGTCAGCGAGATGTGGTCGACGCCGGGAAGAATCGTGACGGGAATATCTTTCCCTGCTTCCTTGAAGACGCCCGCGAACTTGTCGGCAAAGGACACTTCATCGTTCTGGCCGACGAGGACACGGAGCGGTTGCCGAACAGCTCGGATGTTTGCCGGATAGTCTCGCTCCGCTCCGAAGTTTAGGGCGAGGGCGAACGAATACTCCGGGGTAAGGAATGTTGCGTTCTCCTTCGTGAGTGCAAACCGAATCACGGGCAGGCCCTCGAAGACGTGCACCCCGATTCTACTGAGCACTGAGAGAGCGATAATGCGGGGAACTCCTACGCTGACCCAGCCGCCACTATCCGGCCGTGCAGTCGGCGAATCCGGGCTGATGAAGGGAGCGAGCAGAAGGTAATTGGAGAATAGCTTCTGCTTGGAAGAGCCGGCGAATCGAAGCCCAAAACCTCCGCCGGACGAGAACCCAATCAGAGTGGAAGGCTGAGCCAGCTTGATCGCGTGGACGAAGTCTTCCATGTCATTTTCCAATTGCCCTATATAGGCGATTTGACCCTTCGTCCCGGATTTGCCATGCCCGCGCACGTCCGGGGCGTAGACGTCGTAATGCGCCGCCGCGAACCCTTTGGCCATGACATGCATACTGCTGCTACTCGCCGAAGAGCCGTGCACCAGCACCACGCTGCCCTCGTGCGCGCCGCCGGCAGCCGGATAAAACCGGTAGGCGAGCTGCGTGCTATCTCGGGCCGTGCAATAGCGGACTTTTGGAAGGTCGGAAAAGTCTACACCTTGAAATGGATTGTTGACACTCGGCATAGGCCCGGGCTCGCCGGGTCCGCCGAAGGCAATTGCCAATCCAACGATCGCCACAAGCATTACCACCGTCACAAGAATGCTGATGAAAAAACGCTTCATGAGAAAAGCCTAAGCTCGAAACCCGTGGCATCCAACCGCGCAGCGGTTGCTCGGCCGCTGGATTGAATTGTCAGGACTCGTCTCCGCACAGATCGGGTGCTATACTGATTCGCCAAGGCCGTCAACGATGCCTTTCCTCGCCGCCCCTTCGCGGAACACAAGCCACGTCGCTACTCTTGATCCAATGTCGAGGAGCGCATGTATTGCAATCGGTGGCGAAAGCGAACCGAAAGCCGCCGCAAATACGATAACCCTGCTCATCGCTATGTCAGGAATGTATGTGGCGGCGCATTATTTTTCGGATGTGGTCTGCGCTGCGATCCTCGGCATTTTCTGCGCCTGGCTTTGCGCGCGCTGGCGACCGCCGCCGATTAACCGGACGTAAAAATCATTCATTCTGGACTCCGGCCTCCGCGCGGGCTTCAGTGTCCCACGATGAATTGGAAAAGAGTCTCAGGGGAACAGCTGATGAAATCTGGTTTCGTTTTTGGCGTGCTGGCTGGCGTTCTGGGTGCGGCGTCGATTGCCTTTGCTGCGCCGTCCGATCCTGCAAAGGGAACGCTCACCCAACCGCCGCCGCCGCCGGTGAAGCCGGTGACCGAGACGCTTTGGGGCCAGAAGGTGACTGACGATTATCGCTATATGGAAAAGCTCGGGCCTCAAACTGTGGACTGGATGAAGAAAGAAGGCGCCTATACGAGACGCCTTTTCGATTCGATCGCTCCGCGCGTGGCGCTCGGCAAAAGGGTGGCAGACTTCACCGGCAGCTTCGATGCGATCAAGGACTACGCCAGCTACGGCGGGCGCGACTTTTATGAAGAGCAGCAGCCCGGGGCCAACAATTTCGACGTGATGGTTCGCGATGCCAAAGGCACGCGCAAGATCGTCGATATCGAAGCAGTGATGAAGGCCCATGGCGGCAAGCCATACGCGGTGAACTACATTCTGCCCTCGACGGATGGCGCGAAGATTGCCGTGGGCATTTCGGAAGGCGGCTCGGAAAACGCCTCGCTCTTTGTTTACGACGCCGCCACCGGCAAACAGGTCGCCGGACCGATTCCGCACGTGGAATTTGGCGCGACCGGGTGGAGCGACGATTCCAAGACGCTCTTCTTCAATCAGCTGAAGAAATTGAAGCCGTCCGATCCGCCGACTGAAAAATACAAAGGCTCCAAGGCCTTTGCCTGGGATCTCACGGCGGCGCCGGTCGCAGTGGCCGGGCCGGGCATCGCCAAGAACGCGGAAATCACCCCGGAAGTCGATCCGATGGTCGTGACCTCGCCGGGCGCGCCGGACGCCGCGTTGCTCTCGATCAACGGCGTGCAGCCGGAATGGAAGGCGTGGACCGCGCCCGCAGCCGATGCGACGAGCGCGGACGCGCCGTGGAAGCTTCTTTTCGATCGCGACGACGACGTCACACAAATGGACGTGCGAGGAAAGGACTTCTTCCTTCTCAGTCACAAGGATGCGCCGACCTACAAGGTTCTGGAACTAGAGGCGGGCGAGCCGATGTCGAAAGCACGTGTCATCGTGGCGGCCGAACCCGATCGTGTGATCGAAGGGATTCATGCCGCCTCCGACGGGCTTTATGTTCTGGCCCGGAAGGGGGCGTATTCCGAGCTTCTGCGTGTGCCCACCGACAGCGACAAGATCGAGACAATCGATCTGCCCATCAAGGGCCATATCGCCGAAGCGTTTACCGATCCGCGCAAGCCCGGTATCGACATCTATCTGTCGAGCTGGGTGCTGCCGCCCACCGGATATGCTTACGATCCGACGAGCGGGAAATTCGCCGATCTCAAGCTCGGCAAGCACGGCGACATCAATCCCGCCGATTACACGGTCAGCGATCTGGAGGCCAAATCGTATGACGGCGTGATGGTGCCGGTGTCACTCATCCAGCCGAAAGGCAAGCCCACACCGCAGATCACCGTGATGGAGGCCTATGGCTCTTACGGTATTACTAATCTGGCCGATTTCTCCACGCGCCGCGCCGCGATGATGAAGGAAGGCATCACCTATGCCATCTGCCATGTGCGGGGCAGCTCCATCAAAGGCCATTCCTGGTATCTCGACGGCAAGGACGCCAACAAGCACAACACCTGGCAGGATCTGGTCGCCTGCGCCAGGGATTTGGTCGCCCGGGGCATCTCCACGCCGAAGAAGCTCTTTATCCTTGGCGGCTCGGCCGGAGGCATCACGATGGGCCGAGCAATGGAAACCGCGCCGGATCTCTTCGCCGGCGTGATGGATGTCGTGCCCGCCGCCAACACGCTGCGCATGGAGTTCACGCCCAACGGGCCGGACAACATTCCCGAGTTCGGCACCGTGACGAAGGAGCAGGGCTTTAAAAATCTCTATGACATGGATTCGGTCGCCCATCTGAAAAAGGGAGTGGACTATCCGGCGATCGTGATCTCAACCGGGCTCAACGATCCGCGCGTCGCCCCTTGGGTGCCGGCGAAATTCGCCGCCGCCATGATGGCGCTAAAGGGGCCCAATCCGGTGCTTTTGCGAATCGATTCCCAGGCCGGCCACGGAATCGGCTCGACCCGCAGTCAGAGCGATGCGCTCTCGGCCGACTGGATTGCCTTCGTTAAATGGTGCGCCGGCGAGTCGGACTGGCAGCCGGCTCTCACGAAGCCTTAGGCCTCGAAGCGCATCTGCCATCGGCACCCGCGGCTTTGAGCGGCGGGATGGCTTTTTTTGGCATTCGCTCCAGGAGTCGCCTTGCTCCTAACCTGACCAGGAGCTCTCCTCGTTCGACGCCTAGATTGGGCCGAACGCAAAGTTCCTTTTCCACCTGATCGCATGGATAAATTGCTGCTGTCGCCTCAAAGCCAGATGCACGGATAGGAATGGAGCGTCTTGGGGAAGGCGCGACATAGACGGGCAGGCCGAGAGGCTGACTGAGCCGGGCGGCGAAGGAATCAATAAGAGCCGCGGAAACACCAAACCACGCGCCACCGGAAGAGGAAGCGTTCTCAAAGATTCGACCACTCCCAACCAAACATTCTATACCAATGAATTAAATCCAACCCACACCCCCACGCCACCCTTGACTCCCTACAGGGCTTAGGCCTATCTCCTCGGTGATCGCCCACGCGTCGCCGCGCGCACCGTCAGGGCCGCGGTCCGGGCGCTGATGCCGGAGCCCGCGCTCATTGTGGGGATCGACGAACGTGAGTTGCGAGCGCGATGTTCAGCGCGAGTGCCGCTCTTGCCTTCGAAAGGTCAACGAGCTTGACGCCCTCACCGGCGGCAAGTATGACTCCGTGCTGCACCAAGGAGCCCAGCGAAAACGTTCGGGGATTACAGGATACCACCATGCCCGCCCGCAAGACAGACAAGACCTCCAAACCCGCAGTCCGGAGACCGGCCAAGCGCACGGCGGCACAAGGCAAAGTCGCCACGACGCTACCGGAAGCCATGACCGGCAAGGCAAGTCCCGCCAAGGCAGCGGTCGGCGACAAGCCGGTCTTCGCCTACATCGCCAGCCTGCCGCAGCCGCAACGCGGCATCGCCGAAAGTGTCGATGCCTTGGCGGCCAGGACGCTGCCTGGCCTGCAGCGCTCCGTGAAGTGGGGCATGTCGTACTACGGCGTTGGCGACGGCTGGTGCTTCTCTTGCGGCGGCTTCGCCGGGCACGTCAAGCTCATGTTCGTGAACGGCGCGGCGCTCAAGCCGGTACCGCCGGTGACGCCGGTGGGGATGGGCAAGGCCACGCGGGGCGTGGAGCTGAAAGCCTTGGACGACCTCGACGAACGCCAGATCGCGGCGTGGATGAAACAAGTCGCGGCTGTGCCCGGTGTCGGGGGGAAGAAGCGATAAGCCCGAGGTCGGCCGCGAAGGCCAAGAGATCACGTCGGGGCCGGCTGTCCGGAGCGCGGCCCGCGGTTCGTTCCGATCCCTGGCGAATCCAGTCGCCGGGTCGCCCAACACGGAGCAGACAGCCAGTTTTCGAACGGACGTCGATCGCTTTGGGACCGCTCGCGCTGACCCCGATTCCCGATTACAGTCGCGGTTCTTGGTAAAAGACGTGGAACTACGACCGACAAAACGCGGGAATGTTCCGAAAGCATGGAGCTACGTGAAACGGAAAAGCGCTGCCATGTCGAGAACTGCCACGAATCGCGCCTTCCGCGAGCACATAGGTAAGTTGGGCGGAGATGCGATTGTCTCCTGGCGTATTATTGTGTTGGGTTTTGGTTAGTGTTTGTTGTGGTTTGCAAAATTACTGACCTTCTTGCTGCTTGTTTTCTTTCGTCAAAGAATTGCGACCACGCGACAAGAGAAATCCGGCGGCAATAAGCCAAATGAAACCGGGAAACCGGGTGAGCGGAATGAGTGGCAGAGCCTTTGGTGTAATCAAGTCGAACCAACTCAATTCACCGATGACGGCAATCACGAGACCAAAGACAATCAGCCATTTGGGAAGCGCTTTCAGGAACGCTGCCGGAATGCAAATTCCCGCTATCAGAATCCCCATCGGGACGGAGAACCCGACACCGCCAACGGCAAATGCCAAATAATACAACGCCCGCAAGACTGCCGTGTCCTGCGCGACACCGGGATACGCCATCACCCAAAGAATAAGTGCAGTAGCGGCGATGTTGAACGCTGTCATCAATCCGCCGAACAAGGCAATGTGAGCGCCAGCGGCGCGAACGCCCAGAAACTGAAGCCGACTGACCGCTGCGCCGGTAAAAATACCAAGAGGAATCGCCGCGCCGAATTGCAGAAACGCGCACATTACGGCGGCCGCAGGTTGACCCTGAAAATAGGTCGCGATGGTTTCGCTCGATTCCCACGGTCCGGGGAAGTGCGGGCCGCCGGTGAATGAGATCACAAAATAAAGACCCGCGTTGAATAGCAGGGTGTAAATGATCGCTAACATCCCCAGATTTGGGCCGGCATGTTTGTGTTGTGGCGTATTGATTGTTTGCATGAATGATTCTTCATATGAATCGTTATGCGTTGCAAATGTTTTTTTATTTGATAGGCTCCAAAGGTGAACAGACCTCGAATTCCCAGGCCAACGGGTGCAGCTTTTCTGCTTGCCCAACTTGGCGCACATGGCGCCGACCGCTTTGGCGAGCGGATTGAGGTGCTGGGCATTTCCCCGCCGCACGCCGGAATCCTCCGAATAATTGCCAGGATGCCCGAATGCAATCAACTGTCGCTGGCAAAAAGATTGGGTGTGCTTCCCAGCCGGATGGTCATTCTGATTGATGAATTGGTCAAAAAAGAATTGATCGAACGCAATCGTAGACAAACAGACCGCCGCCATTCCATGCTGGCACTTACAAAGAAAGGTAGTGGCGTGCTCGAGGAACTATCCAAATTAGCCGCAGAACATGAAGCCGATCTTTGTGCAGCACTTACCAGAAAAGAGCGCACCGCACTTGCAACGCTATGTCGGAAAATTGTCGCCCACCAAGGGCTAACGCCCGACGTGCATCCGGGCTACCGGAAGTTGTAATGCCTTTTACCGGCATAGCATAGATCTAACGATCTCGATGGCTCGGGCGGGGTCAGCGCGTGAATCGTGCGAAAACGCCTTCCTCGACCCAAAAGAGTTAGGCGCCATGGTCACTTGCTCTTGCACGACTCTCGCGCTGACCCCGATTCCCGATTCCCCGCGGTCAGCTTCATCGTCTGGTGAGATGATCCTGCAGAAGCGCCGTAGAGAACCGGTGCGTACGCTTTTGGGTTATTTCGCACCCGCGACATCCCGCAGTTACGACAGGGCTTCGGTGGATCGGGCGAGTTAACTCGCATGCGGAAAGCGGCAAACTCCGACCCATTCCAAATCTCGTCGATGCTATGTTCGTTCAAGTTGCCCATGACGGTTCCAGGCATACAACACGCCATTACGTCACCGTTTGCTGTGATTGAAACAACGCCCCAAGGCACTTGGCAAGGAGCATGGATATCCTGCTCGCGCCACTTCTTGACGGGTGCCTGCATGACCAGCGAAACGTTAACTCGAGCTGCTTCGGCGGTTAGTTCCCGATACAGCGCCGCATAGGCGACCTCGTCCCACACAAAAATCTCGTCCAGCATGTCTTCAGTAAAGGCGAGCATCGGTACCACGTTCACATGGTCAATTCCGTTTTCGCATGCAAATTCGAGCGCGGGTTTGATCGTCGCGGCATTCGAGCGCATCAAGAGGAACGAGATGACCGTCCGAATTTCTCGCGCGCGACTCCGCTTTCGCGACATGAAACTAGTAATCTTCGCGAGTACCTCCGGCAGCGGGATACTGCCCCGCCGGATCCGCCGATAGATATCTGGATCCATGCTATCGATCGAGAAATTGATCTCATACAGCCGCGACTTGAGTAACATTTCTATAAGGTCGTCGTCCAAGCAGTTTGCGTTCGTGTCGATCCGAAATATGGCATCGAGCGCGATGATCCTCGAGAGTGTTCCAGGATAGCGACGTTCGTCGAAAAGGATATCGCCGCTGTAGTGGGTCGCGAGAGATGCAAACTTAGCGCCACGCGTGATCTGACTGACAGCGGTCCAGGTCGACTCAGATGCCCGCCTCAGGCTTCCGCGCGTTGGTCGGGAAATACAGTGTGTACAATTGAGGTTGCACTGACTAACCGGGCTAAACACTAAAGCTTGGGGAAGGGAGGCGTAACCTTGTGGAGGAGAGTAGATGGGTGTGGCCTCCAACAGCTGGAGAGGCATGGGTTTTCGCTTATCGTCACCTGGCAGCCTCAATCCGATGAAGAAATCTTGATCCTTCGATCCCTCCAAAGGATTCCAATACAGATGCTCCGCCTCTCCGGCCTCGAGCGCCACTGTGTCTATGCTTGCCGATCGTAACGGTGGCCAGCTTTCACCCTCGCAGCCGTAAAGTTCGACCAGAAACGCTTCTTCGACGCAACCGTGGCAATCTACTCGAAGACTGACTCCTGAGAGGTGGGATCGAGTGGAGCGAAGTAAGTGTAGGTTACTTGGGCCATTGTTCATTAGGGACGTCATTTAACGAGACGGAGATGACCTGCGGCGAGCGAGAGCGCGAGTCGCGGCAGAATAAGCAAAGGAAATCATGAGAAAGCAGTTATGCCGGCGGCTCGCCGGCAGGTCGATCGCCATAGCTAGGTCTTCGTCAGCACAAAAGTGATCGGTACTTGCATCAGCGAATCCTCGATGACGTGGGGATCTACACTATTTGGATTTTCAAGGCTGATTGGGGGAAATGCCGCCGGCTTAAGCCGCTAAGTATTCGAAGTGTCCATCGCGGCTGCGTCGAGTACGGAATGTCCTGTGCTCTTTACGACTTCAACGTCAATCACGCGACGCGTGTTGACTCGAATGCGTAGCTGAAACAGTCCTGCGGCCGTAATATGGCGGGAACGCGCGTCGATGGGGTAATCTGGCTGACGACCGTGGACTATCGTCCTCTTGGCTTGAGCGAGCAAGGCTCGATATCGGGGCGACTCGCATAGAGCTGTACTAATCGCGAAGAAAAGCAACAACGGGGCAAGAAAGCGTGACGACAACCTCATACACCTGACGACACGGAGATAAGCCAAGGCAGGATATAGTGGCACGCTGTGGCACTCTCGCAACGGGGCCGCTGGCTTCATCGGTTGGTTAGGCGTGTGGTCTTGCATACCGAGTGACAATGAATGTGACTGCGCTGGATGCAATCAGGCCAGCGAACCACCAACAGCCAACAAAGAGAAACTCCCAACTGAAATACTGATCTGGAGCACCTCCGAGCCACACTTGCAGCCAATAGACGCAATACGCCAGAGCCAATGGCAGAAGCACGGCCGCGAGCCAACGAAGAACACGCGGGCGTAACCAGACGGTCGCGAACGCGATCACGCAGGACGCGACCGCAATGAGAAGAGCGCCTGAGGCAAGGCTTAGGGAATCAAGAAAAGCGCTCATACGCCTAACGAAACAGAGCTAAGCTGCTGCGAACGATGGCGCGCGGCGCAGCAAGAGAGGAGACGGGAGGCACAAAAAAAATGGTAATCGCGCCGGCTCGCAGGCAGCTTGAGCCTTGTTAGATCTTAAGCCAGTAATCATCGCTCATTACGAGAACAACGAACGGAAGGTGCACGGCAATTGCGGCTCTGCTAGGGAATGGCGCGGCGGACCTTCCTGGTGTGACGCACCGGCACCGGGGTGGCTTCTTCTTCCGGATACTTCTTCGTGCTGGGCCAGATGAGTCGCCAGGGCTGGGTGCGGATGGTGGCGGTGAAGTCTTTGGTGTTGCGCAGGGTCGCCTTCAGGTCGGGGCCGAGGATGTCGAGGGCGGCTTTCAGTTGCTCGGAGGAATCGCGGAAGTTTGCCAGGGTGACGGTGATGTTGTCATTCTTGGTAAGCTGATTGCTCAGGTCTTCGATGTGGGCGAGCGATTTCGAGAGGGAACTGTCGGGCGCGGTCAGTTCGTTGAGGTGTTCAGTAAAGATCTTGAACTGGGCCAGGCCGAGGGTGAGGGGACCGTTATCGTCGGTGATTTTGCTGATGTGCGCGACGGCGTTTTGCAGGTCTTTCAAGGTGGCCGTGGCTTCGGTCGCGACCGGCTGCACGATGCCGAGCAACCTTGCGATCGCCTCTGAGAAATCGGGCACACGATTGCCGACAAAGACCTGGCCGGCTTCCGCCTTGCCGGCGTGGTCGTTCCCGCCGGAGATATCGATGGCGGTGTCGCCTAACAATCCGAGAGTCATGAGGCGGACGTCCGATTTCTTGTAAACGACAGCGCTG
>JBOHXL010000142.1:0-3526 GCA_050736975.1 Chthoniobacterales bacterium
GATACTCGTCGCGGATCGGCCGGCCCTCGAAATAGCACTCAAGGATTTCGCGGGTGCCGGCGGCGTAGCGTGCCTGCGCGGAGAGCGATGTCCCGGAGATATGCGGCGTCATCCCATGGTGCGGCATGGTGCGCCACGGATGATTGTTCGGCGCCGGCTGCGGGAACCATACGTCGCCCGCATATCCCGCGAGCTGGCCGCTCTCCAGCGCCCGGACAATTGCATCGCGGTCGCAGATTTTTCCGCGCGCGGTATTCACGATATAGGCGCCGCGCTTCATCTTGGAAATCATCGCTTCGTTGAAGAGATGCTCGGTCTCCGGGTACAGCGGGCAGTTGATGGTGACGACGTCACAGACTTTGACCATGTCCTCGACGTTCGGATGCCAGGTTACGTTCAGCTCTTTCTCCACCGCCTCCGGCAGACGATGACGGTCGTAATAATGTAAATGCATGTCGAAGGGCTTTAGGCGGCGCAGCACCGCAAGGCCAATGCGGCCGGCCGCGACGGTGCCGACATGCATGCCTTCGACGTCGTAGGAGCGCGTGACGCAATCGGCGATGTTCCAGCCGCCTCGCATCACCCATTGATACGAGGGAATGTAATTGCGCACGAGGGAGAGAATCATCATCACCACATGTTCAGAGACACTGATGGAATTGCAGTAAGTGACCTCGGCGACGGTGACGCCGTGGTCCATCGCCGCCTGAAGATCAGTGTGATCGGAGCCGATCCCCGCGGTGATCACAAGCTTCAGTTTCCGCGCCTTAGCGAACCGCGCGGCGGTCATATAGGCCGGCCAAAACGGCTGTGAAATGACGATTTCGGCATCTGTCAGCTCGCGCTCCAGGACCGAGTCCGGACCGTCCTTGTCCGGGGTCACGACCAGAGTGTGGCCGTTGGATTCGAGGTATTTCCGCAAACCCAGTTCGCCGGAAACACTCCCGAGCAGCGTACCGGGCTTGAAATCGATCGATTTGGGCGTTGGAAGAGTCTGACCATCCGGATAGCGATCGATTTTGGGGAGATCGTCCCGAGGATAGGATTTCGGATAACCATCAACTGGATCATCGTAAAGTACGCACACGACCTTTGCCATGACTCTCTCCCTTTCTGTGTATCCTTGTTGTGTTGTTGGACATGACGGAGCAAACTATATCGTAGTCTGGGGTCAAAACCGAATCAACGGACTCCCCCCCGGTCGCGCCGCTCGAGTGATCAGACGCTGCTCGTCGCGTCCAGGTAAAACGAAAGCGCCCCGAAAGCCGGGGCGCTCCCAAAATTCAACCAGCCAGTGCCTCAGGCAGCGACCTTGGTCGGCTTGACCTCCAGGAGCTTGCTGGAGCTCGCGATCGGGATCGACCGAGCCTTCATCGCCTCCGGAATCTCGCGCACGAGGTCGACGTGTAGGAGCCCGTTCTCCAGGCTCGCGCCCTTGACCTTGACATAGTCGGCGAGCTGGAAGCTACGCTCGAAGGTTCGCGCGGCGATGCCCTGGTAGAGCACCTCGCCGGTCTTTTCCTCGTCGTTGGTCTGTTTCTCGCCGCGGATCGTCAGCCTATTCTCCTTCGTCTCGATCGAGAGATCAGCGTCGGTGAAGCCGGCGACTGCGACCGAGATGCGATAGGCGTTCTCATTCGCCCGCGCGATATTATAGGGCGGATAGCTCGGCACCGAGCCTTCCACACCGCCGAGTTGGTCGAGCATGGAAAACACACGGTCGAAGCCGACGGTTACACGGTAGAGGGGAGCAAAATCGAATGTACCCATAGCATGACCTCCTGTTTGAGCGACATGCGAACGGTCTGCCCTCAGGGCCCGACCTTTCGTGTCACGCAGCCTTATGGCCTGCGCGCATCGTATTTAAGAACGCATCCGAGCCTTCGCAAGGTACTAAACCGAATATTTCCGATATGACGGTGTTTTCATATCACGATTACCACGCAACGATCTCAAAATATGCAATGGAAAATGATAATTGGCTGGTTCCAAATTCTTGGACATTCCCGTTATTTTTTGATATTAGTACTACAGCATGACTTCGTCTACGTACATCGGTACACCTAACCGAGGGAGTTCGACCGAGACATGGCCCCAAATGGAGGCTAGGATCTCCGAACGGGGCAATTTATTGGTTACCATGTCAGGTTCCGCGTGGTTGGATAGCAGGAAGCGAGGAAAAACCACCCGGTTTTAGACTGCCAAGCCAGTATCGTCTCGGGAGTGTCTCAGTTTGAAATTTGTTCGCCCGTCTTTTTGTAGGTGCTGCGTTTGGGGCACGAAAAAGTTGCAATCTTCGCCAAAAACGGAATCTCGAAACATGCCGCGCTGCAGTTGGATGAATTTTCCTGGACGAGCAAGCTCGGAAAAGGCGAAGATATATGCCACGTTTTGCATGACGTCGAGGGCAATTATTATGGGCAAGTCGTGTGTTACTTGAAACGAGCCAACAAAAACTAGTAATTCTTCTACCGCGCGTTGGCAGCCCGCCGCGCGATTTTTGTTCGTTCAGCCCGTGTAAGATTCTTTGCCCCGCGCCACGCCGCCTTTTTGACCGCCGAGCGTGCCTCTTGCGACAGCCTTTGGGTTCTTCTCGGCGCCAGCGTCCTCAGCTTTTCCCGTCGCGATCTTCATGACGTGGACGGCATTGCCGATCACGTCGGCGGGACGCTTCTCGCCTTTAGGGCGTATAGGCATCGTCTTTCCATTGGTTCCAGAAAAACAGTTCACATCCACCCTCATCCAAGATGCGCAGTCCGTCCGGCTTCTGGGGCATCTCCAGTGTCTCGAAAAGCGATCTAGCCTTCACCTTTGCGGCGTCAAGATCATCAACGATCACCGAAAGCCGATCTAGCGTAGCGTGTGCGTCATCGCCCGGCCTAATGCGGAAAAATTCTATGGTAAAAATCATCCCCGGCTTCCCTTGCATTGTGCGAAGCATAGCATGGGAAATTGGGACCGCGCGAGCGGCCGTTAAGGGGGCGCATATCGGCGCGACGGCGCTCGCCTTTTGGACGCTTTGGCATGACGCACCTCACAAAGGGAGCCCCGGCAAATGACCGGGGCTGTGTCGCGGATGTGAGCCATGTCTCCTGAATGGTAGCCGCACGCTGTAGAGCTTCGCCACATCGCAGCATTAACGATAAGTAATACTTGGCGCTAAGGAGTTCAAGCGAGAACCGGAAAAACAAATTTCAAACTGAGACACTACCATCATCCCGCGCGGTTTTTAACACATCCCGAAGAAATTCCCCGCCCAGTGCAATCCCGGCATCATCGATCGCATGGCCAAGGCCCGGCCTCGCCACCGCCGTCACGGGCACGCCCGCCGCTTCGAGCGTGGCCTTTGCGTTCGCCAGCGACCGGAAAAGAACGACATCGTCCGCCTCGCCATGAACGAGGAGAACCGGCGGTTTGCTGCTGATGTCGCGCCCGATCCCCACGCCGTCCGGCAGGGCTCCGGAAAAAGCAACAATGCCGGCAATTTGCGGTTGCCGCCGCAATCCGGCGTAGAGCGCCGTCGCGG
>JBOHXL010000143.1:0-4428 GCA_050736975.1 Chthoniobacterales bacterium
TGTCGGTGACGGGAAAAAGGGTACCACTTTGGCGGACCAGTGGGAGCCATGGAGCCATTAGCGGGTGGCGGCCAGACGGGGCCAGGACGAGACAAACGGAGCGAAGATGATCTTAGGGTAAATACCAGTCGGCAGTATTGAGGGAGGTTTGGTAGAGTTCGGGCAGAGTCTAAGAGTGCTGAGCCAGCGTCGGCGTAGGAAGAGAAAGGCGCCTCGGAGAGGAGTGAGATCCGCTCCGAGACTTGAGCCTTCCGGGAGTGATCGCTCCCATGAGCCCCAATCCAGATCCTTCAACTTTTCAGAGAAATCCACAAGACCCACCGAAGAAGAAAGATCCAATACGGCGGCCGCGGAGCCGGCAGTGTTTGCTCAAGGGATGCGGGAAGAGTTTTCGACCGACGCATGCGATGGCGCGTTATTGCAGCGACAAGTGCCGGAAAGAAGCCCGGCGATGGTCGCAATGGAAAAGCCGGCAGCGGTACCGCCAATCGGAGAATGGGCGTCAGAAACGCCAGCAACAAAGCGAACGTTACCGGAAACAGGCGCAGGCTCGACGGCAGGCGGATCGCCAAGAAGGCGCGCGAGGGTCATCACCATCCATTTCATTCCAACTATTTTTTCGGCGAATGCTGCGATCGTCCGGGCTGCTATGGGAGGTTTGAACGAAGCCGGCGCTCACCATTGCAGCGGTTCTGTTCGAACGGGTGTCGGCGCGCGTTGGAACGCGTTCTGGAACGGGAACGACAATGGCGCCTGCGCGCAGGCAATGGCGCTGGAATAGGGGTCCGACCGAGAAGCGGGCCCGCGCCGCTGCGGTTATGACGCGGATGGAGAACGTTTGGACATATTGCCATGCCGGAAGATGCCGCTTAGATTCGACGTGCCCAGAAGGGGGGAGGGAGACCGGGGATCGAACCGGTGGGGTTGTTCCTGGTTTCTCTTCTTCCAAATGAAAGGCAAGGAGATCCGGCGTGCTGCACTGGGTTGGAGAAGAGCCGCAAGAACTGACGTTGGACCAGATCGGCGAGTCTTATGCCCGCTATCGTCTCCATGTTCCGGAAGACGAGCGCGTCATGATGCGGTCGCTGGAGAACTATGGACAGATCTCACCGGTCGTGGTGTGCATTCAAGAAGGACGCACCGAACTGATTGACGGATTTAAACGGCTTGGCGCGGCGCGCAAGCTGGGAACGTTCCATCATCTTTCGGCGCGGCGGATCGAAACCGATGAACACGGCGCGAAGGCGGCCATTTATGGTTTGAACCGCGCGGGAGGCCGGACACGCGAAATCGAGGAAGCCTGGATCGTGCACGCGCTGGTGCGTGAGGACGGACTGACTCAAGTCGAAGTCGCGGAACTTCTGGGGCGCCATAAAAGCTGGGTCTGCCGGCGGCTGGCTCTGATCGAGAAGCTGGGACCTGAAGCCCGCGCCGACTTGCAGGTGGGACTATTGACGCCCACATCGGCACGGCAGATGGTGCGGTTGCCCGCAGGCAACCAAGCGGCGATTTTGGATCTGGTCCGCCGCGAATCGCTCTCCACGATCGAGCTCACCGGGATTGTCGACCTCTGGATGGAATCCCCGGGACGCCTTCCCCAGGAATACATCCTTCAACACCCGCGGGAAGCGCTGGCGCAAGCCAAAGGCGTCGAGCTGCGATCGCGGGACCCTCGGCTGAGTCCGCCTGGCAACCGGATTTTTGAACAACTCGGGTCCTTGCTACGCATATTGGCCCGGATGGAAGTGTGGCTGGCGCATCAGGGCCGAACCGGAATCACACCGGAAGATCGCCGGATACTTCAGCCACGCTTTGAAAAGCTTTCCCGCGATGCCGCTTCGGTGGCGGCTCTGAGCGGCGATATGGTGATGGAGTGTGAAGATAATGGACGAATCCATACGCAACGAGATCATCCGGATGTGGTACGGGAAAGCGTCTCACCGCCGGATCGCCAAGACGCTCGGTGTCAGCCGTAAGAGTGTCCATCGGGTCATTGACGAACACGAGCAAGCCCGAGCGGGCACGCTTCCGAAACGCGAACATCAATCGAAAAGCGTGCTCGATCCGTTTCGAGACCAGATCGCGACGCTTCTGGCGCGTTATCCGGATATCACGGCGGTCCGGCTGCATCAAGAACTGACCGCGCTCGGATTCCAGGGAGCCTACTCCACCGTGCGCGATTACTTCAGACCGTTCCGGACGCCAGAGACCAAACCGGTCCGCCGCTTCGAAACCGGTCCCGGCGTGCAAGCGCAGATGGACTACTCGCCCTACGATATCGACTTCACCGCCGAAGGCCGGCGCCGGGTGCATGCCTTCAGCTATATCCTGGCGTACTCCCGCCGCCAGTATGTTCATTTTGTCGAATCGCAGGACTTCGCCACCACCGTCCGTGAACACATCCGGGCATTCACGCATCTCGGCGGCCTGGCCGCTCACTGCTTATATGACAACATGAAGGTTGTCGTGACAGGCCGCGATGGAGAACAGCCGATGTACAACACACGCTTCCTGGCCTTTGCGACCTATTATGGGTTTCAACCGGTGGCCTGCCGTCCCTTCCGGCCACAAACGAAAGGTAAGATCGAGAGGGCCTTTTGGCATCTCGAAACCAACCTGCTCAACGCTCGCTCCTTCACGGGTCTGGACCATCTCAACGAAATCACCGCCTGGTGGCTTGCCAATGTTTCCGATGTTCGCCAGCATCGGACCACCGGCAAGACTCCTTTGGAACTCCACCAGCAGGAGCTGCCATACCTGGTGTCGCTTCCTGAAAAACCCTACGACACCGCCGAAGTCCTCTATCGGATCGTCAACAGCGAAGGCTATATCCGCTACCGGCAGAACTCTTACTCTGTCCCTTGGCAGCGCATCGGCCAGTTGCTGCCGGTGCGCATTACGGAAAAGGAACTCATCATCTATGGTCCCGACATCGCCGAGATTGCACGGCATGAGCTGTGGCCGCCCACGGCGACGGGTCAAAAACACACCAATAAAAACCATCTGCCCGGTCCGGATCTACGGCGCAAACAGGAACTCCTGCGTCAACGCTTCGAAGAACTCGGAAGCGAATCTGCTGTTTTCTTCGACCAACTCGTCCGTACTCGACGCTACGGCAAGGACGAAGCGCAACGGATTCTCGGTTTGTTGGGCACCTATCGGCCGGAGGATCTCCGCCAGGCTTTGGCGCGCGCCAGCCGTTACCGCGCCTTTTCTCTTCCTGCTGTCGAGCGGATCTTGGCCGCCTTGGCCGAGCCGCGCCCTGCTTTGGAATCCGTCGATGATCAAGCGCGACAGCATCTGGACCAATTACTCCGTCAAGATCCCGTGCCGCCACGCTCCACTGCGGATTATCAACAACTGCTCGATTCTCACAACGATCTTCCGCCCTGGGATGATCCTTCGGAAGACGAAAACCAATGAAGAAACCCACCCCGCCGCCTCTTCGCGATCAATGCCTGAGCCACTTTAAAATCCTGGGAATACCGCTCACACCGGAAGCTCTGGATGCCGTTCTGCATCGAGCCGATACCGAAGCGCTTTCGCATCTCCTCTTTCTCGATCTACTGCTGGGCCAGCAGGCGGCCGCCCGGCGTGAACGATCCGTCGAGTACCGTATCCGCGAAGCCCGTTTCGAGGAACGCAAAACCCTGGAAACCTTCGACTGGAAGTTCAATGCCCACGCGATCGACCGGCTTCAAATCGAAGAACTCGCTTCCGGTGACTTTATCCGCCGCCGCTCCAATCTCATCCTGGTCGGTCAAGCCGGCGTCGGCAAGAGCCACATCGTTCAAGCTCTCGGTATGCGCGCCTGCGCTTTGGGACACCACGTCTTCTACCGCACTTCATCCCAGTTGCTCACCGACTTGACCGCTTCTCTCGCGGACAAAACGCTGCCGCAGCGCTTGCGCCGTTATAACCGTCCCGACCTATTAATCATCGACGAATTCGGCTTCGATCGCATCGAACGCCTCGATTCCCCACAAGCCGCCCATCTTCTTTACAAGATCATCGTCGCCCGCCACCAGCGCCGCTCTACCGCTCTGGTCACCACCATCGACTTCGACGGCTGGGCTGACTACCTGGCCGATGGCCCATTGGCTATGGCTTTTCTAGATCGCCTCGTTGAAGGCGCCATCATCCTCAAGATCAAAGGAAAATCCTATCGGGCTCGCAGCGCCAAACCGACGGACAACTCGCCCCAGACACCTGCCCCTCCACCTTCATAACCGCGGATGTTTTGTTCCACACCGTAACCAACTCCATGGCTCCCGTTGGTTCGCCAAAGTGGCATCCTCTTTTGCTGCCGCCGACACATACGGGTACCTGACCTTTCTCCGGATAATATCCGGTCACACAATCGGGCCGAATCCTTGCGGCGGGTTGCTCCAGACACCCCAGGTCTGGAGCCATCAAACAACCGTGGTA